>JANQQA010000200.1 GCA_028285205.1 Bythopirellula sp.
TGAAGATGCCGCCCCCATCCTCGCCGCTGTTGTTCCCGCTGATGGTGCTGCTGGTGACCGTCAATCCGCCGCGTGACGTGAAGATCCCGCCTCCGCGGCTAAAGGTGGTGTTGTCGCTGACGGTACTGCTTGTGAGCGCAACCGCGCCCCAAGGCGCGTAGATCCCGCCCCCATCGGCGACGTTCCCTGCAGCGGTGTTTCCGCTGACGGTGCTCTGGTCGAGCGTGAGCGTGCCAGCGAGTCCTAAGCCGCCGAAGCGGACGCCGCCACCACTGGCATCGGTGCTGTCGCCCGTGGTGCGTCCGCCGGTGATAGTCAAACCGCTTAGCGTCAGGTCGCCGGCGGCGGTGAAGTTGATGACCCGCGAGTTGTCGTCGAGTGACGTGGCGTCAGCAGTGAGGCTCGCGGTGACATCCGTGATGAATGTGCCGCCCACCGGCGTGTCGTTTCCGCTTGCGTCGGCGGTGATCACCACGTCGGTGCCGGTCGAGCCGTCGATCGTAAGCGTCTCGGTGATCTCCAGCTCGGCCCCACGCAAGCGGATCAGGCTGTTGGCGCCGCCGGTGAACACGCCCGCGTCGAACGTGATCGTGTTCGCGCCGGCCAGATCGTTGGCGATCCCGATCGCTTCGCGAAGCGACAACTGGCCGACCGAGAAGTCACCGTCGACCACATCGCTTGTCGTCGACACGACGAGTCCTTGCGGCGGCGAAGGATCGGGGGTAGGAAGCTCTGTACTAGCATTGGGAAGCGTCCAGACACCACGTCCAAGTGTTCCAACTGCCAGCACGTCGTCGGTCGCGTCGTAGTCCATATCCCAAACGGGTACGTTTGGCAGACCGCTGCCGAACTGAACCCATGTGCCGAGCGAAGTCACCAGCGAAACAAATACGCCCAAATTTGTTCCAACGGCCAAGGCATCGACTGCCCCAACGATATACGCTATCGATCGCAACACCGAGCCTGCCGCCAGATCGCCGGTAATGTCACTCCACGAGGCACCAGCTGTAGTGGTCGAGAAGATCTGGTCATCATCGATTGCGAAAGCGGTCTGCCACTCATCCGGATCCATGCGGACATCGCGAATGAGACCAAAACTCGATCCATCGGGATCTGTGGCAGTGAATACGCCGCCGGATGCGGTCCGCACATGAATATCACCGTTCTCGTCACCGGCGTACACCACATGCAGATTATCCACTCCACCAGAGCGGCCTCCGAAGGCAATCGGATTGGATGTAGAACTGGGAGTGATGACGTTGTCCGCAATTTGCGCGATAGTATTGCCCTGATCTGTGGATTCGTACAAACCATTGTCACCACCGAACATGATGTGCGTGGGGTCGATGGCATTGAGCGCTATCGGGGTATCGAACTGAGGGTCAAACGGGGGACTACGGCGGATAACGCTCAGGGACGGGAAGACGGTGCTAACGATATTGTTATTACTGTCAACGATTCGCCTTCGAAAGGCGCCGAGATTCTGGAAACTTGAGTAGCGGATGGATTGATTGTTCCCGGCGCGGGTGATGCTGTCGACAGCGACGTCGCCACCATCGGCCGTGGAAACGCTTCGCCACGTTTGAGAACTTGTGTTAGTCTGTTCAGTTGTCCCCGTATCCTGATTGCCGCTGATGAGAATGTCGGAAATCGGGTCGTACGCAACATCGTGGGATTCTGTTACTTGCAGATTTCCATTGAGTGAGAACCAGTCGCCAGTGTTGTCTTGCGGACTCGTGCGGAGGTAGATGCCACCATCATCCACTTCGACGATGTTGCCGTTGGCATCAAACACCATTTCGCGTGAATCTGCATGCGGCGCGCTGCTGTTGGCTGTACCACCACCGGCTGCACCGAGAGAATCTGAATGCGTAAGGTGTTGCCACTGGTTTCCAGCCGATTGCGAAGCGTCACCACGGAACAGTCGCCCTGAAAAGTCAGTAGCACCAAGTGAGTTGGGGAATTGAACTGGGCCGCTGCCCTCGTTCGCGTGTGGCTGTCGATCACCGCCGACATACACGATGTTGTCGTTAGTTGGATCTGCCAAGATCGAAAAGTGAATTGTGCCCTGGCCACCGGCGATTTCTGCGGCTGGCGCGCCCGGTCCTGGTCCTTTGTTGCCTCTCGGATTCAGCCCGAATGCTCCCGCATTCTCGTTTGTTTGCGGTGTATCCATTTGCACCCACGATGAACCGCCGTCTCCGGAACGGAAGAATCCCTCAGGATTTCCATTGTTGATGATCGCTGCGTATACGTTGTTGTTACTCCCGACCGCAATTTCGATGTTGCTCGTGTCCCCGCTGACCAATGTGTCAATCTGCGAGTCGCTCACCTTGGACCACGTAGCGCCCGTATCGGTAGACTTGTAAATGCCATTCAGTGTCGCCGTGTTGTTGAAAACAATGCTTGTATAAAGAATGGCGCTGTTATTCGGATCGCCGGCCAGATCGTACGACGCGCCTGCGGGCAGTCCCGAATCCCCCGATCCGTCACCGACTGAAAGACGCGTGAACGTGAGGCCGCCATCGGTGCTGCGAAAAATGCCGATGTTGCCGAATGTAAAGCTGTCGGCAACGTTTACTGATGCGACGATTGTGTTGCCACGGGAAGCCACTCCAGAGATGTTCTTGCCGGCGAGCGTGCCACCGCCATCCAACTCAGTCCAATTGGAGCCGCCGTCAATCGTTCGCAGTAGTCCGGTGCGGCTGCCACCCCTCCTTCCGAAACTGCTATATCGGCCCACGCCTGCAACGAGTGTTTGGTGGGTACCATCGGTGGGATCCATTTCTAGCGCACCGATGGACATCGAAGACAAATCATCAGTGAGCGGCGTCCACGTTGGACTGGCAGCTGTAGCGTTGGTCGTTTTCCAAATACCGCCGTTTGTGCCGCCAATGTAAAGTATGTCGGCGTTGGTCGGATGAGCGACGACGGTATGGATCGCTCCGACTACCTCGTCGTTGGGAGCGACGTTTTCGACCTGGCCATCTAGCGAGGGCCCAGGACCTTGAGCGTCCCACACGCCGGATGTGGCAATGCTAACCAAGTGATCCTCGACTTCGCCATTGGCAGCCTGCCCGGTGGCAGCAAGTCCACTTGTGCCGTCGTGCAATCGGAACCGCGAGAACGTATTTCCCACCGATGCGCTGCCGGGCACTGTGAAGTTGAGTGTGTTGCTTCCCGCGACCGCTGGGCCCGAGAAAATCTGTTCGCCGCTGTCCGACCAGTCTCCATCACGGTTGAAGTCGATCCATGCGTCCAGATACGGGTTGCTGAGATCCGCCGTGTTCGTGACAAAAACGTCCACCGAGCCAGTGTTACCGACAGTAAGAGTGCCATTGAAGGTGACACCGTCTTCATCGTCAGGTGACCGGGTGGAATCATCGAGATCAGCCGTCGCGCTTGGCTGACCGTCGGTCTCAACGTCAATCTCGGTACCGATGCTGAACCCGGCGAGTTTGGTATGGCGTGCACCGTTGTCGGCGTCTGTCGTTGGGTAGCTGGAAGCGAACCCAGATTGGGCTGCAGTGGGTGCATCTCCGTAGTCGTCGGTCGGCGGTGGCCCGGAATCGATAAACAGTGACCAGGAGTTTAGAACCCCCGAGTCAACGTCAAACGGAAAATCGTCCGTTATCTCTAATGTCCACGTGCCCAGGATGGACATTCCGTTCAGCACGGAGAGGCTCTCTTCCGGTTGGAACGAGCCACTAAATGGCGCACTACCTGCCGTAATCGGCGTGGACGCCTCGTCGTCAAGGAGCGTGTCGGTGAAATTGTCTCCATCGGAGCCGACATCGGTAAATAACTCGACGCGCGTGCCGTCAGGCGCGATCAGGAACACGTCCAGGTCAGCATCATAGGTATGGTCGATGTTTAACCGGACATTTAGATCGGTGATGGCCCCGTTGTCTGAAATGATGACGCTCGAGGTATGCGGCCCAGCCTCGATAGTAACGGGAACGTCCAACGACGGATATTCCACACTCAGCAACCGCCGATCTTCCAGACGCTCGCAGAAGAGCCGTCGATTGTGAAGATTCGCTGATAGGCTCAGGTGATCAGCTCTACGATCTCGATGCCTACTGCCTGTTTCCGAACGCGTCCTATGAATTAGCCAATCACGGCTTGCCATTCGCGACATGGATACTACCCCCTGAGTCAAGTTGCACTGATGCGAAGGCATTGCCTCGCAATTTATTTCTCAGAATTCTTTGCTCTTTTTCTCTATGAAAATTGGCGGAGGGCAGTCTACTTTTACCCTATTCCAACTGCAAGCCTTCAAGGACTTCACGACAGTGTTTTCTCACATAGAGCAAAAACCTCTGGCTAGTACGAGCAACTCGATATCCTAAATGCACTTAAGGCTTGCTGAATCCTCGGGCACACACAGCATTGCGCAGAAGAACCCAGAAGCCCTAGCATTGCGAAGATGAGTTAACCAATGCTGAAACTCTACGTTCAGCGTACAGGGAATCTGCCGACAGATCAGTGGCTCTAATATGTTTCACCGGCACGTGAAGCTGTTCTGTACAGTTACAAGTGACGACCTCGGGTCTGAGGTACGATAAGGTTGGATGTTGTACCCCAAGAAAAAGTCCGCACAGGGCGGTAGCGGGCTTGGCTCAGATCCAAAGTTATCGCGGGAGCCAATCCCTCGGGACTGCGCGTCACTAGGTGGTGGGTGTTTGAGAATCCGAGATGCTGTGCAGTCGCTCGTGATTGTAGTGCAAAATGACCTTGTCAATCGCTTCGCGATTTTTTGCGAGGCCAGCGTTCCGATACACCGTTTTCCTCGGGAGCATGTAGCTTGCTCCAGTGTTTGGTTAGGCTGATGGGCTTGAGCAAGCCGCAAAAGTGTCGGGAAATGTAATCCGTGCCGTTGTCGCTACGGATGGTCGGTTGCACGGTCACTCGGTCTAAGTCATCCATTTCGAGGATTTGACGTCTCTTGAGATCGCGTTCAGATGCTCTGCGAGGAAATCGATATAGTGCTTGTTGCGCGAAGCGGTGATCACCACCGTGCTTGGATTGGTCGACCATTCGATCGCAGCTCCAATGGGTGCTATCAATTCGAGTCGGCCAACTTTTGCGATGTGAAAGCCAATTGATTGTGACATCCAATTGACCCTCACATAGTTCACAGGATGCGATTGCACTCCACATCTGTGGCAATGGATTGGGATGTTCCACGATCAAGCTCCGAGTTTCAAATACTTGCTTCAGTCCGCATACCTCTTACAGTTGGAGCAGCGTCTTCCAGCTAGAGGTTGGACCAGTCGACGTGAGTTAGCCCGGCAGCCAACTTGCAGCGGTCTTGCTCGAGAAATGACACCTCAGCGCCGTAGAAAAATCGTTTCCGGCGGTCGGCCGATGCAACTTCTGTGAGTTGGACGATCGGTAGATTGAGCGGAATGTGCCCAAATTGAACATGGTGACGCTGCAGCGGCATCCGCGCGAGCGCCTTCGTGGAAGGGTTGCGACCGTGCGAGATTCGCGCGTTTTCCAATGACGCTGCGTAATCTCAGGTTAAGCTGCAGGCTTGTCAGCGTAAGTCAGTCTTCTTGGGTAGTGGAGTTGCCGGCGCATTGCGACAGTCCGCTGCGCGCGACCGGATCCGAGGGGAGGGGCGGTCCGACCTCTGACTACGTTCGTAGCTGGATTGCCGCCGGCCGGATTTCGTCGACAGCGGATCAAATTCATCAGTCATTGGGAGCCTGCGCCATCACGAACAAGCGCTCCGCTTCTTGCAGCCGAAAGCGTACTTGCCAGGCCGGCGCTCTCATTTGTTCTATATGCTTGGCTGCTCTCTCGTAGTGATGGCGAGAATCTTCGTTATGACCGAGTTGGTGATGAGCCATGGCAAGCAAGAGCAGATTCTCCGTTTCGTCGGGCGTGAGCGAATCAGATTTCTCGAAGGCGGCGAGCGCGTCGCTCCAGTCACCGCAACGGTATTGGCCGATGCCCAACGTATTCCAGTACTTTCCGTCCGACGGTGCATGATGTAGCGCTTGCTTCGCCAACTCAACGGATCGTTGGGGATTGCGAAATTGAGTGGCAGGGCAGTCGGCAAGGAACCGCGCCAGATTATGCCGAAAGTTGACGTTGTCAGGGAACTCGCCTAAGAGAGCCTCAAACAGTTCCAGCTCGTGACGAAAAGAGTTGGCAGCCGGCTCGAGCTGGTTTGTGTCGAGCAACACGCAGCCAAGTGGATGATATTGCCGGGCAAGTTCCAATTCGATAGTGCCGTTCGCGTCAAGCTCCCTCAGATCTTGGATCATTCTTAACCCCCGACGCATGGCTTCCTCCGCCTCCTGAAGACGGCCAATGGCATGCAGCGAGCCGCCCAAACCTCGGTAGAGAACGGATAACCGCCGCCGATGCTCTCTGTTGAAAGGGTTTTCAGCAGACAGACGTTCGCGCAAGCCGATCGCCTCGCGGTACCTACGCTCGGCCTGTTGTTGGTTGCCGGTGCGGCGCAAGAGGTCCGCTTGGTAGCCCTTGATGTGAGCCAAACGGGCTTGCAGGCCTCCGGCATCAGGCGTCTCAGCGAGTACCTCTTCGCGGAGGAGCGCCGCTCGGTCGTAATACTCCTTCGCCTCGGTCAATCGGTTGGTGCGAACCAGCAAGGCGCCGTACCATTGATAAGCTGAGGCTACCGCGCGACGGTCCACCGGCGCTTGTGGAAAGTCCTTTTCGATTTGCTCCCATTCGGCCAGCGCTTGGCGGAGGTGGACTGACGCCTGCTCGATCTTGCCAGATTCCCGCAACGTGGTTCCGAGATTCACGAGAAGGTATGCCAGCGACTTTCGGTAAGAGATTTCTCGGGGAAAGTCGGCGACCAGCTCCCTGGCTATCATAAGCTGCTTGCGACGCATCTCCGCAGATTCCTTGGGGCGAGACCAGTAGAGGATCGGATGCGCTAGTAATCCATATGCAGAAGAAAGGTCACGCCCGTACTCAACGTCGGCAGGATACTCAGCGGAGAGATTCTCCAGGATGAGAATCGCCTGTCGAATGGAGTTTTCCGCCCGCTCGTTCTGTCCAATGGCGGTGTGAATACGTGCCACGCTCGCGTAGGCGGTGGCGGTTTCATGGCGAATCTCGGGATCGGTTCGTTTTTGCTCGAGGAACTCTTGATAGAACTCCAAGGCGTCTTCCAGCAAAGCGCGCCGAATGTGCGCCAAATGCGGCACGTCTTTGAGGTCTTCGGCAACTTGCGTGAACATGCGATCCACGGCGTCCCGGGAACGAATGAAATTAGCCTCCGCTCGTTTTCGCTCAGTCTCGGCCCGGACGCGCTGCGCCTCCGCATTCGCACGCTGACGCTCCGCCTCCTCGAAGTTGGCTTCGGCTTGCTCCTTCTCCTGAAAAACCATCCAGGTCGAACCGCCTAGGGAAATCGTGGTCGTCAGCAAGAACGCCATCGCTGCGGCCGCGAAGCGCTGATGGCGTTGCGCCCACTTGCTCGCACGTTGGAGCGGCGTAGGCGGTTTAGCCTTGATAGGGCGGTTCTCGCAGAACGCCCGCAGATCGTCCCCCAAAGCTCCTGCGGTCGCGTATCGCTCGTCGGGATCCTTGGCGAGCGCCTTGTGAACAATCGTCTCAAATTCACGGGGTACAGCGGTATCGACGCTGCGTAGCTTGGCGGGTTCGTCCTGCGCGATCTGATTGAGCAATTCCTGGCGATTCTCGCCGACGAACGCCGGTTGCAAGGCGACTAGCTCGTAGAGCGTGGCCCCCAAGGAATAGACGTCGCTGCGCTGATCGATCACGACGCGTTTGCCCAGTGCTTGCTCAGGGCTCATGTAGCGCAGCGTCCCAATGAGATCGCCGGTCATGGTCATCGCCGCATCGGTTTCGATTCGCGCAAGTCCAAAGTCCGTCACGTAGAGATTGGAGTCCGCATCCAGCATTAGGTTGCTGGGTTTGACGTCGCGGTGAAGGACGCCGTTGTCGTGGGCGTGCTGCAAAGCCTCTGCCGCTTGGATTCCGAGCTGAGCCAACGACGAAAAGTAACGACGATCGGCGCCATTGGTCATCAACGTGTCGACCTCTGCTTGCAACTCGGCTTGCGTTGACGTTACGAGCTGGTCCGACGTCGGACGATGCAGTTCGGCGGGTTCATCTTTATATCCGCTTCCCAACAGAACATCGGCTCCAGAGACGACTTGGCTAAGCGATGCTGAGGTCAACGGCGTCTCTTCCTTGCGGAGTGTTCCAAGCTGACGGATCACATCGGCGAGCGTCTGACCTCGAATAAGCTGCATCGCGTAATAGTGGACGCCACGTTCTTGCCCAATGGAATAAACGGAGACGATGTTGGGGTGATCCAACGCAGCTGCGGCGCGAACCTCATTTTGAAACCGTTGAAGTGCGTTCTCGCGAACCATCCCTGCAAAAGGCAAGATCTTCAGCGCTACGTTACGGCCTAGCGAGGTCTGCTGGGCTTCGTAGACAACGCCCATACCGCCGCGACCAAGTTCACGGACAATATGAAAATCACCAAGCGCCCTATCGGGATGGATTAGGGCGTACTTGTCCGCGGCTGCCTCGCAACTATCAATGGAAACTGCAAACGCGCGAATTGCCGGCAGCGCATGCTTGAGGACGTCGATAACTTCCGGGTGCTCACAGGCGTAGGCGTCGATGTCAGGTTCTTCGCCTCGAGCCATTCTACTTAGAACGTCATCGAGAATCTCGCCGAGCTTGCCATCTCCTGTTTGCCAGGTGCTTAGTCTATTCATCGTCGGCTCATCTCGTTCGGGTCGGCCAAGCCAGATTCAACGATCATCTCTAAGAGCCGTTTCATCGCTCGGCCGTGGCGCTTTCGCGCAGCAGCAGCATGGATCTTCAGCACTTCGGCGGCCTCGGTGTTTGTCAGTTCCTCGACGTACCGCAGCGTTAGAATCTCTCGATCTTTTTCCGGCATGTTCTCCATGAGCTGTCGAACTCGCTCCGCCAACTCTTTTCGCTCCACGGCCTCGCTTGGTGTTCCGTGAAGCAGGTTACGGGCAATTAAAAGGCTAGATACATTGGAAATGCTACATTCTCGATCAACCGAACGGCGTGCAGCAGCTACGTGTCGTCGGCGCTGCGCAACAATCTGCTGCATAGCCTCCCCACGCAGCCAAAGTTTGAACGATGTCGGCCGACGTTCGATAAAGTCGGCAATTCGTTGAGTAGCCGCAATCTGCGTCTCCTGGACGACATCAGAAGGATCGACTCGACCTCGCAATGCCCGATCGATTCGCAGGTCGACGACCCGCCGAAGATAGTCGCGGTGAAGGTCGATCAGCCGACCGAGAGCGACAGCATCTCCATGCTCCGCAGCCTGCAACAGCCGCTCTGTGTGTTCGCTTTCAATTCCCAAGCAAAGTCCTCCATTGCCCCTACCAGAATACCAGCGAAAACCGCCAGGAGCGAGACAACCAGCATCCAGAATGCCCGTAGATCTAGGAGATCGCGTGAACAGAGAGGCTCTTGCAGCCGTTTCTCTGCAAAATGTTGGATTTTTTGTGTTTTTGATGTCCCGCGTGGAACATTCCTCGCTGGTCGGAGAGTAACGGCGTCCTTGCAGTACTGTCAGAGCTGAGAACACAGGCGATTAGATTCCATTACGCGATGCGTTGGAGATGTCACCGGACTGATTTTTTCTGGAGCGAAGCTCTTATGTTGAATTCTGGCCTACTTGATGAACAACAAAGCTCCATCGCACTTCGGGTGCAGCAATTGCTCGATAGGGACAAGAATCGAATGACAGAATCACACTGGCGCCAAAACGTTCTCGTCATCTTCAATACTTTTGCTCTTGCCACAATGCGAAGAGTACTTCAAGCAAGGAAATCTCCAATGCTGTACAAAGCACGTCGGACTCTTTTCATAGAGACCCTGCATGGTCGCACGCCGGCTCTAAGGTGGCGAAACCATCATGGGTCCACCCTCGCTCTGCTGTTCAGTGGCCTGTTGAGCTGGCTCCCGGCGACCTCAACGGAAGCGATCGAATACTCCTTCCAAACGATTCAAGTTCCGGAAGCCGTGTCTACGATTCCTTTTGATGTAAGTAATGAGGGGATTGTCGTCGGTTCCTACTCGCTTTTTGACGGCGGCGAACAAGGTTTCAAGTGGAATGGCGACACGTTTGATACACCAGACATCGCGCTCGAAGGCGTCGCATTCACGGGCATCAACGATGCAGGCGTCATCCTTGGGACCGGAACCGGAGCAAGTGGATTCCCGTCTGGCTTCAAACTCACGGGCGCCGAACTCGATCTGTTTTCGTATCCGGGATCCTTGTTTACGCTCGCTCAAGGAATTAACAATGACGGGGAAGTCGTCGGCAACTCCCTTTTTCAAGCATTCGTCAAGCGCGGCGATGTGTATGAGGAGCTCATAGGGCCCATAGAAGATGCCGTTTTCACCGCAGAGGACATCAATGACGAGGGCACCATCGTCGGAGGCTTACTCAGCGTCAACGGGCCCGAATCGGGGATCTTCTTTCGCGACGGCGTTGCCGAAACTGTCGATCATCCTGATGGCAGTACCGAATTGCTTGCGATCAACAATTCCGGATCTATTGCCGGTGGCGTGTTCTCGGACACAGGCGAACGTCGTTCATTCATTTTCGATGGTGAGACCTTCAGCGACGTCGCGTTTCCAGGTGCTGAACAGACAATTGTTCGGGGCATAAACGACCGGGGTATCATCGTCGGTTCCTATTTTCTGTCTGAATTCGAGCACGGCTTCATCGGCGTTCCAGTACCTGAACCGACGAGCCTGGCGATGTTCGCCATCGGCTTGACCTACGTCGTTCGTCCCCGGCGGCTGACGGGAGATCTGCGTCAGAAATAGCATCCATGCGCGACATTGGCGAGTCGCAGGTTCCCAACAGAACGCTTCGGGGTCTTGTGAGCATTTAGCCCATTTGCGTTCAGAAGCTCGAACGAATCGCGACGAAGATTTCCCGGAAGGAGCGAGGCTATCAGTGTTCAACATCGGCCAACGAAACGATCATCCGTCACTCACTGCGGACGGTTTGCGGGCAGTCTTCATGTCCGACGCAGAGAGTAATCTTCAAGTTTCGCCCGGCCATCTCGGACGTGACCTATATGAGAGCACACGGTCTACTTTGTCTAAGCCATGGACGTTACCTGTACCCTTGAACATCAACACGTCGTTGGATGAAGGAAGTCCATCCTTCTTTGATGATGGCCTATCGCTATCCTTTACCTTAACAGATGAATCATGCAACAAAGACATCTACATTAGTTCGCGACCGGACTTCAGTTCTCCTTGGAGCACTCCTGAATCAATCAGCGAACGAATTAACTCCGCAGCCTTAGAGAACCAACCTCATCTATCGGATGACGGTAAGCTTCTGGTATTCGGCTCTGACCGGCCCGGAGGATTCGGCAATCAAGATCTATACTACTCGACGTTGTCGGCAAACGGTCAATGGTCTGAACCAGCGAATCTTGGACCGTCAATAAATTCTGATGGCTTCGAACAGTCTCCGTTTCTTTCTTACGATGGAACTGAGCTGTACTTCCGCTCAGGTGGAAGTCGGGAAACGGATATCTTGGGATTTGACTTGTATGTTGCTCAGGTCGTCCCTGAACCTTCGTCAGCTGCCATCTCATTGTGTGGCATTTCGGCCATGATTGGTCTGATACGACGACGAAGTTGATGTTCGCCCCAGAATGGTGTGGAAGACGTCAAAGGCTTGTTCGGTGTATGGAATTATCAAATGAAAACAAGAACACTCTCGCTCTTTATGCTCTCGTTCATTGCAATCTGGCCCGCGATGGCATCGGCTGAATCGGTCAAGGTATTCCTGATAGCCGGACACTCAAATATGGGTGGGACGGCTCGGTCTGAAAACCTGGTCCCTCCTTGGAATAGTCCGCAGGACGACGTCTGGATTTGGCTTGACCACAACATGGACAGGGTTGGTGACTGGATGACGCTAGGGCCAGGGCATGGACTAGCCACTCACGCCTCGAGGCCTGAAGAACCCGAAGGGCTTGACCCACGCAACGGTGTGGGACCCGAACTCGGTATCGGCAGAACTCTGGCGGACGCGTTCCCAGAACACCGAATCGCACTCATCAAGCACACAAGAGGCGGTGGAACTATCGTTCCCGATTGGAGTCCAGCGAATGTTGGACCCCCGGAGTCCGAGCAACGATGTTTGGCAGTTATCGCGAGCTGATCAATGCCAGCGGATTGCCTACCGCCTTCTTCCGAGAATTCGATTTGGCCGAGGCCAAACAGACTCTTGCGACGTTGTTCGAGGAGTATAAAGAGCGGGAACGCGATCCCAACAAAGATTCAAATTGAAAGTGCAGCTTAACAAAAAGAGTAATAGAGACTCACGAATTCGTTTGCAAATCCAATGAACCACAGACGGTCGAACTTCAAATCCAAACCCTTGTAGTAGAGACAACATTCCAA
>JANQQA010000202.1 GCA_028285205.1 Bythopirellula sp.
ATCGGCTCTTGAGGCGTTGGCGCATGGTCGTTGCTTAGCGCAGTCACGAGCCGTCCCCAAATTGGGTCGTCGCGAAAGCTTTCCGGATCAGCGACCACATCCACAATCAGCTGCTTCGCTCGCTTGCCCTTCAGCCCCATGCCTTTGTCCTGCGCAGCCGCCGTCTGCAGCGCGTCGATCGCAGCGGCGACGCAGTCAGGTGGAACTCCCAGTTTTTGTAATTGTCGGCGGTTCATGATGACGGCTCAATTTCGTGTTAGTCAGATACGAATGTCGAAATGCAGACGCACGATTGTCCTTGGGGTTCGGGGAAATCTAGGCTTCATGCTGCCGATTATTGCTCAGGGGTGGGCGATTCGTTCGGTGCATGCCTCCTGTGTTGTAATTCCCTACTAGTACGCAGGTTAGCCGCGCCAGCGGGAAGTTCGCTACGCGACTTTTGCGTCATGGACCCGCTACTGAGGTGTCGCTCGAGCCCACAGACGCTACAAATACAGTCGTTTTGGATTTTGCGTTAACTCGATTTCAAGTAGACACGATTCAAAAACTCAATATCTCGTCTTTCTGCGTAGCTGCTCGATCGAAAACCACTTGACCGTCATCGTTTGCTGACGACGGTGCCCGCAAATGTGAGGGACTTTTGCATTTGGCGAATCCTTTGGCTGACCATAACTTGGTTCGTGCATTTTTCGACATGTAGTGTTTGGCACCCACAGTGAGCACTTCGAAGCGGGTCGCAATCCATACTGCGAAATGTAACACCCATTTGGCCTACCACGCAGCTCAGTGCGCGAAGATAAGTTTAACGGAAGGCGCGGCCAATTACTGCAACGATTATTGGCCGGCTGGAGGTGCTTGGAATCCAATTCAGTAGGTGACGCCAAGGCGGTTTTGGCGGAGCACGAACCCCCACTTCTCGTCTCGGAGACTTGCGTAATTGCATCTGTTGCCAACTACCCTTTCAGGTGCCGTCTCGTATTGCCAGTCAAGCTGGACAGTGGCACCCGGCGTTTACTTGTCAACGCACGGCTGCAAGGTCCAGGCATTCTTATCTCATGCATTTTATTGATCAGATGGTTGATTATGCCCCATTCTTCCGTCAGGATTCATGGTAAGCACCCAGTTGTCAGTTTGGCGAGTGAGTTCTAAACCCGGCGGAGGATTGAGATGACGAAGATCATCGCATTAACATCACTGCTGAGTTTGCTGGCTTGCACATCCGTATCCGCAGTCTGTATTTCTGTCGCGCCCGTCGGTGCATCCCCTGACGGGATCTACTCTGTGTTTCTGGATGGCATGGGTGAGGAGTTCGACTCCATTGACCTTTCGATCGTCCCGGAAGGTGGGACTGAATTTTTGAATCCAGACAGCGGTCTGAACGGTTTCGTTCCGCGGGGGCCTGGTGACCCCTTCACCTACGTCAATGCGCTGCTTGCTGCTCCGACTGCTGCACCAGGTGGACAGGGCTGGAGCCTGGTAGGCACGGAGCTACTCCCGCTCGCATTCGTATCGCAGGCGGCCCTCTCGGTCGCAAAATCGAGACGGGGCCAGCCCCAGGATTGTTCTTGGCGAACGTGATGTTGCCAATTGGTGTAGGCGCTAGCCTCACTGTCTCGTTTGTTGATGGCGGTAGAACAATTGGCAGTCAGACGAACTTCTTCTGCATCCCTGAGCCAAGTAGTTTGATTCTGGTGGGATTAGCCCTGTTGAGCCTGGCTGGAATTCGGCATTGAAGGGGCGGACTGATAGCGCATCGAATGCATCTCCCAGCGCACGCCGTGTGCGATCTCACGCCGCGTGATTTACGGATGCTATGCTGTTGCAGATTGCGGCAACGTGCGGCGCTCTCGTCCAATGGCCAAGCAGATCGCCGCAATGCAGAGTGTTGCTGATGTAGGTTCGGGGATGGTGGTTGCGGCGGTCGCCAACGGTTGTGGGGCGCCGTACTGGGCTTTCCAAATTGCTAGGTCGCTGGCATCCACGGTGCCGTTACTGTCGGCATCGCCTTGGTCACGGGTGGCGCCGCTGGTGATGCCGACATTGGATTGCCAGTCGAGGAAGTCGCGACCTTCGACGGTACCGTTGCCATTGAAGTCCGCGTCGGGCACAGGGCTAACCACGAATGAGCCAGAGATGCGCTCGGTAATCGGGTTGAAGATGCCGCCAGACGTGGTCAGGTCGACGTCGTAGTTGTAATCGCCGGGAGCCAAGCTGCCTAGCGTCGCCACTTCCAACCTTTGATCGGGAATCGCCAGTGCGCCGGATTCGGCGAAGACGCTCACGACAAAGTTGTTCCCGAAAAATTCGGTAGTCGTCGGCTGCGTGTGGTAGATGCAGCAGCTACCGGACACGAGCGAGATCTCCAACTGGACCTCTTCGGTAGGAAAAATGACCTCCTCAGGAGAGACAGTCACCTCGTCCAGACTGACGGGGTTCACGATCGCAAAACCTGCCAATGCGCTCTCGGTGACGAGGCTCGCGACCAAACAGATTACGCTCGTCCGAAACGGTTGCTGAGTCATCTGGCTTCTCCAGGATCAAAGCAAGGTCGGTGTAGGCAACGTATTGTAGCGATGGCGGATGTTGGGTGTTACCAGTCAGGATAGGCTAATACACTTGGCTGGGGAACACCCGGCTGCTAATACCTTGCCCTACGAGTGCGAAGGCAGATCGCGAGACATGCGACGGCCGCCAGTGCCGCACTGGTTGGTTCTGGAACCGAGTAGGCAGCGATGGCTGACAACTGCCGTTGCTGCTGCCAGCCGAGGAAATCGCCACCGTCGGTGTCACCGTCGGCGTCCGCGTCGCTATCGCCGTTGCGAGCGTAGTCGCCCCGCCATTGGGCAAGGTCGAGCTGATCGACGGAGCCGTCGTTGTTGAAATCGGCCGTTGCCGCGGCGGTGTCGAATTCCGCGAGAACGACGCGGCCTTCGGCAAACTCATCATCGAAGACGATCATGTCCATCACAATCTGGTTGCCACGAAGTGAATTGGGATACACGTTGACTAGGAACGTACTTAATGAGTCAATCGTGTCGCCTTCCTGAATCACAAGTGAAATGTCTCCCTCATCGTACAAGTAAATGCCTTCCGAATTGTCACTGCCTATCGCTCCGAAAAGCACTCGTTTGTCATCGATCGAGTAAGCAGCGGAGATCACATTGTTGACGAAGAATCTGCTGAATGTTTCTCCGGGAGTTTGCGGCAAAGGTGTGCTGGAGTCAGCAATCAGCGTTGTCGTACCGTCGAGGATGGCAAACAGACCTTCGGTCGGCTGGTCGGCTGGAAAAACGAACTCGCTGGCACGAAATACAATATCTCCACCGTCATTGGCTGGCATGCCGAACAATCCGTAATCCGGCCCTAGTACGGTGCTGGGAAGTGGGTCGCCGTCTCGCAGAACTAAATTTGGCAATCCGCCTGGGGTCACCGTGTAGATCCCGTTTACGGTTTCCCCGTTTTCTTCATGGCTACCAACAAAGGTGAGGACGGAGTCATCTAGAGCTTCGCGACCGATGCTGAAACTCGTGAACTGTTCAGGCCCGATAGTTCCTGGGACATCGAATGTCGTGTCAACTAAGGTGATTGTTGATCCGCCGTTTGCGGGCGACAGAAAAATTCCTTCGCGCTCATTCACAAGGCCAATATTCGTCCACGCGTGATAAGCAACTGACCCACCAGAAACGGCATATTCGGGTACTTGAAAGGAATCGACGATGGTCGTTCTTCCTGGGAACGGCTCGTCTCGGGCTACAAGAGCCGTCAGATTGTTGGTCGATCCGTTGTATTTTGCTATTTCCACGATGGCGGTGCCCGCATTGTTGATGGAGCCAAGTGTCGTGAATAGATTGCTCGAGTCACCTGACGGAAACACTAAGCCCTCGATGAGGTTGCCAGTCGTAGGAGACAAGGCAGGCGTCTCGAAGATTGCTTCGATCGACGATGTATCGGGGGTCGTCCTGTACATGCCGATGATTTCCTGGAATCCACCACCGGCCGTGGTAATTACTTCGTCACCCGCGAAGGTTGATTCGAAGTACAGCGTTAGTAGCGTTGGATCGGACGGCGCCGGCACATCACTGGAGTCCAACAGCGTCGTTAGCTCGAAGGTGTGAGTCGCCCCGCTCACAGTTCCTCCCAGATGTGCGACGGTGCTCGCAATCACGGCCGCGATTAATTGGAAGTGCAATTTTGCGTTGGCCATAATGCGGTTCCCGTTGGGCACCATTAGTGTCCAATTTCATCTGCGTTAATGCGTTCGGCGTAGCCGCGGCATGGTACCCGCTATTCTTGATAGAATCAAACTATGGTGAAAGATTGGTGAATATCGCCGAATATGATCCTTGATTTGCGAAGCCCAATTCTTCGGCGCGGCGGCCAACGCTCTGTGCGTAGAAATTTTTCGACTTTCTCAGCGAACCTAAGTCCAATCACCACTGTCTGTTGGGTTGTCCGCTGAAAAATGTGGCCGATGGCCGAAATATCTCTCTTGGGGATTCGGCGAATTCGTAGCTATAATGGAAAGATCGAGGTCACACGAACGCAGTGTGACGGGCAGCCTGGCCGCTTAGGGGTGCTCTGGCAGCACGCTCTAGCCGCCATCACTTAATATGGAAGGAGGTGGTTCGTTGAACGATTATCATATACGCCAGTGGGGTGGTAACTGCTGACGACGGCGGTTGTCAGATAAGACAGCCACCCACCACCTGCTTCTGACGGCCCGCGTTAACACCATTTTTGGTTGTTGGGTTTTGAGTTTCGCCTTGTAGCTCACTATCACAACGGCGCCTGCCTTCAAAGCAACAAACCGACACAGCCCGGTTGTCCAGGTGACAACCGGGCTGTTCTTTTTTGCGCAAGGGTTGAGGCTCTAGCGACCACGTAACCGCGAGGCTGTGCATCGCCGGACCACATCACCGACGCTTCAATGTCGGTTTTTCTTGCACATTGCCGCAGGTTTCTTATCATGTGTGGTGGGTTCGAACGTGGGGCGGGGGCGAAGTAGCAGTCAACGCGGCTGTCTGATCTGATCGCGTGCGAATCACCGACTCCGTAGGTCTCTTTGCCTGCGCCGGCGGAGTGTTCTCAGTCGCTGGAGGTTTCCATGTGCTGTGCGAAGTGGTTACGGCCCGTTCTTGTCCCGGTGTTCCTTGGCACTTTCTTGTTCGCTAACACGACTCGTTCCGCTACGCGGACTTGGATTGGCGGCAACAATAACTGGGACATCCAATCGTCGAACTGGAGCCCAGCGGACGAGCCCGATTCCAATGACGACGCGGTGTTCAATTCGCCCGACTTCGTCACGATGACGATCAACCAAACCTTGGAAGGAATCACGCTGTCGGGTGGCGCGAGCGTTTCCACGGCGACGCAGTCGCTCAATGTCAACGGTACGATTGACCTCGATGGTCTCGGCACAAGTCTGACCGTGCATACGAATGCTCTGCTGGGCGGCACGCCGCCGTCGGTCTCAATCGACGCCGATGACATTATCGTGACGGGCGGCGCCGAATGGTTTATGGCCAACGACGTGACGGTTTTCGATAGCTCGACCACTGGTGGCAGCGATGCCGATACCTTAGGAGTGGTGACGGTTGGCGCGGGGAGCACGTTCAACGGCAATGGCCGATTGCTGCTGAACAACAGCGTCTCGTCACCGACCGTCCTGTTTCAGAACAATGGGACGATCAACGCGCTCACCTACGGCAACCCTGGATTTGTCACGGCAGGAACACTGACGCTCGATGCGCCGGATCCCGAATCACGAATCGATCTGGACGGGACAAGTGGAGCAGGCTCAGTAAGCGTCCTGCGCAGTCAGACGCTCGACATGAATATCCGCCAGAGCGACGACTTCGACGGCACCATCAATATCTTCGCCAACGCGAATCTAGATTTTCAGTTCGACTGGCTGCTGAATGGAACCATGAATGTGCAATCGGGATTCATTGCTGGCAACCCGCCGTTCACGCCGGACCAGGCGGCGGGAATCGCGGTTCTGGATGGCGGCACGATCACGATGAGCGAGAGCGATTCGCGCATCAACGTCGTGCACAACGATGGGACGTTGCAGCTGGATGCGCCGCTGATGGCTACCAACGGCGTGATCGACAACAACGGTCATATCATATTCAACGCCGACGCCACGATCGGCTCGAACGTCGATTTCTTCATGGAGTTTGACGCTGATATGACGGTCAACGCCACCGTGACGGTCAACGACGCTGACTGGGATTGGGACGACAACGGCGGTAGCAACAATGATCTGACGATCAACGACAATGGCACCCTAAACGCCAACATCACCGCCGCCGGCGCAAGCACGTGGACCGGCGACATGCACATCGTCGGCGGCACGCTCAATGTGGAAGGCGACAACAACAACTGGGAGCAGACCTTTGGCAATATCACCTTCGAAGGCACGTCGCTGGGCGTGATCGGCGGCGATCAGTTCAGTCTGACGGGCGGCACGTTGCGCGTGCTGCCAGGAGCGAACGGCGACATCACCTCGACGACGTTTTGGGAGGCGGGAACGCTGGACGTCGATGGCGAACTTGAGTTGATCGGCGGCGTCGATTGGAATGGCTCGACCGTCATCGGCGACGGCATCCTCGAACAGGAAGGCAACGCGGTCGTCTCGGCCAACACGACCATCGCGGTGGACACCTACGATTGGGACCAGTCGACCACGCTCGTGCTGCCGGGCACAACGTTTACCGTGAACGTCGACAACATCGATCGCAGTGACGACACCTTCAACAGCAACTCGATCACCGTCAATGGCAGCACTCTCCAGGTAACAGTCGCTGACGGATCGTGGACACTCGGCTCAGGCGGTCGGCTAAACATGGACAGTCCGTCGGTTGCCATTCCGGTGCTCGCTGCCGACGGGTCGGAGTTGGTGGTTGCCAGTGGCGGCATTGTCGACGTATCTGCGCCAACGGCGCGGATCGAGGTGCCGCTCGTGCTGCAAGAAGGTAGCGAAGTACGTCTTGATGGGACACTACCCAGATTGAGAACGAGCGCCGGCATCGAACTCGCTGGCGGAGATATTGTGGGAATCTCGCCGGACAGTAGTTTCGTGGTGGACGGCGGTGGCCTGCTGGTCACAGGCGAGTCAAGCATCACCGTCGACTCACTGTCGTGGGGCTTTGGAGGTGGGACGACGATTGAAGCCGGGGGCTCACTCGACGTGAACGTCGACGACTTCGGTGCCGACACCATCTACGACGGTCTGCCGATCACGATGAACTCCGGGGACTTAGACGTCAACGTTACCGGTTCGTGGCAGATGGACGCCACGCTGCGAATCAACAACACCGACAATGCCATTCCGACGCTCTCTGGCGATCCCGTCGCGTTTAGCGGTAACATCGACGTGGGTGGCGTAGGCAGATCAAGCATTAGTGCGTCCGCGTCGTTCCTGGGCACGCCAACGGTCGACGTCGATGCGGGTACGCATTTGAGTTTCTCCGGCAATCTGTTGCTGCTCGGCGAGGCGAATTTCACGGGCGAAGGAATCGTCGCGTGGGATGCGGACACGACATCGGTCGTGCTTCCGCTGACGATTAACATGCCTGACGGCACTATCGATCTCGATGGCGATCTCCTCGGCGATGATACGCTCAGCATCCAAGCGCCTCTGACGCTGAACGTGGGAGCGATCGATGTCGGGATCAACACCTTCGACAACGACACGATCGAAATCGATCCCAACGGTTCGCTCACGATCGACCTGCCCGGCAGCACCGAATGGGCCATGAGCGGCGTGCTTAATCTGAATGGGAAAACTGGCGCTAATAATTTCGCCATCCAATTGGCGGGTGAAAGGGTCGAGCTACGCGGGACTGTGAATGTGACGGACCAGTCACAGCTCGACGCGAATCTAGACATCACCGGAGAGATCAACATCGCGGCGGGCGGCAACCTGCGTGTGAATGGCAGTCCCGATGGCAATCAATTCGTGAGTCCGATTCGCCTGGAAGGTGGAGTGATCAACGGGCCTGGCAGGCTGTCGATTAACAATAGTCGTAGCCTGGTTGGGTTCGGCACCGTTAACGCCGATATCGATTTCGACGGCCCGAACCCGGGGGTTTATGCCGACAACGGTGAGCTGGTCGTTAACGGTGCGATACTCGATCTCGGCGGAATCGGCACCGAGGACGACGATGGAATATTGAACGTCACGAATACCTGGACGACGGTTGGTGCGGGCGGGGTCGAGCTCAACGGGGGCGAATTGCGCGGTGCAAAGGTCACGGTCAATGGCTTCTCGTCGCTCGATGGAATTCGGGGGCACGGACTGGTTACTCCGCAAATTGTGAACGAGGGAACCATCAATTCCGTCGGCGGCACGCTGACCATTCAACATCGAATCATTAATGACTACGACGGCTCGTCCGATTCCGGAACGCTATCTGCCGGAAGCGGCGACCTCGTGATCGACAATGAATCGGGGGCCCTCAACATCTATACGTTCCGTGGAAACATGTCCGCCGGAAACGGCAACGCACTGATTCTGGAAGACCTAAGCCATCGTTTTGCTCCAGGGGCGACCCTCACTCTGGTGGACGGCACGTTTCGTTCGACTGAGCAGTCAGGCTTTGGAGGCACGATCAACTCCAGCGGTGTCTCGACGATCGAAAGGAACGGAATCACGAGCACGTTCTCCGAGTTTGAAGCGACCAGCACGATCAACATCACTGATGGCGAACTGCAGCTTCAGTTTCTGCACAGCGTTTTCGCCGGCGCGGAATTCACTGGGGCGGGAACACTGACGAACATGAGCACGCTGGACCTGTACGACGGCGCCAATGTGGACGTGCATGTGGAGAACCAGGCGTCGCTGCGCTTGCTCGATTTTAGTGGGCCATTAGGCGAACCGAGCCAGGCGACCGTCGCCAGCTTGGAGCAGCTTTCGGGGGGCCGGCTGTTCTTCGATATTAGCGGTACCGACTTCCAAGACTACAGCCGCCTGCAGGTGGGCGGCACGGCGACGCTCGATGGCGGGATTGCCGTGTTCTTAGACGGCTTCGAGCCAGCGCTCGGCGACACTTTCACCGTGCTGACCGCCGGGCAGATCGTCGGTACGTTTTCGTTCCTGCAAGATACGTTCGGCCAGTTGGGGCCAGGTTTGGGGTGGGATCTGATCTACAATCCCACTGGCGTGCAACTGACCGTCGTCGCCAATCTGACGGCCGACGCGGATCTCGATGGCGATGTCGATGGGACTGATTTTCTCATCCTGCAGCGCACTGACCCGACGCTGATTCCCGACTGGCAGGCGCAATACGGAATGGCGTCTGACCCGTTGTTGGCGGCGAGTTCTGCGGTGCCGGAGCCTGGCTGCCTGATGCTCGCCTTGTGGAGTCTGTGTTACCTCGCGCGGCGTCAATACTGATGTCTGAACTGGCAAGGCAAAACCCAGCATCTAGACGCTCCGAGCGTTTCGGGCTACGCTCATTGACCTATGAGCCACACGGAAGACGCATCTGAAGGAGAAGAGGCTGCGCTTGCCCAGCAGGAGCTGCTGGAGAGCTGCCTAGAGGTCGTATTCGATGCGTATGACGAGGCGATCGACGACGAGATGATCGATCCGGTTGTGTTTGTGGTCGATTGCGAGGACGAAATCGGGGAGCAGATTGCCCATGCCTGGCTTGGCGAGGCGACCGTTCGCGATGCGGTGGCCGAACAGCAGCTGAACGACCCTGGCAGCGACCGCACCACCGTCTTCGCCTATGCCTTCCCGCTTGTTGACAGTCGACGCGAAGTTCCGGTTGTGTTCGAGTACCTGGCCCCAGTGTTCGAGCAGGAACTACCAAGCGACGGTTTTTTGGCAATTGCGGTCACTGCTGGCGGAGCGGCGGCCTTCACCGTGCCGCTGTCGGCACGCGAGACGATGGATTGAACGTGTTGGTTTTCGGACTCCTGCCTGGGGCCAACGTAATCACTAGCCTACTGCCAGCAAGGTTCTCGTTGAACTACCCTTGCCGTTGCTGCGGGCGATTCTGGATCGGAACCAAGGAACAACGAAGTGACTTACTCGATTACTCTCATCGCCGGCGATGGAATTGGCCCTGAAGTCACGTCGGCAGCGCGTGAGGTGCTTGATGCGAGCGGTGTCGATTTGGAGTGGCAGGATGCGCCCGCGGGCCTCGGCGCGTTGGAGTCGGGTGGCGATCCCTTGCCGGAGGCGACCGTCGCAGCGGTGCGCGCCGCCGACGCGACGCTCAAGGGCCCAACGACCACACCGTCGGGAAAGGGCTTCCGCAGCATCAATGTCGCGCTGCGACAAAAACTAACGCTCTATGCCAACTTCCGACCGGCGCGCTCGCTGCCAGGCATCGAAACGCGTTTTAACGATGTCGACCTAATCGTCATTCGTGAGAACACCGAAGGTCTCTACAGCGGCTTAGAACACACGGTCGTCGAGGGCGTGGTCGAGAGCTTGCGCATCATCACGGCAAAGGCTTCCGAGCGGATTGCTCGCTTCGCATTTCAAACTGCTCAAAGGCAAAATCGAAAACGTGTTACTTGCGTGCACAAGGCGAATATCCTCAAGTTGAGTGACGGCCTCTTCTTGGATTCGTGCCGCAAGGTGGCCCAAGAGTTTCCTGACGTCGAGTTCGAGGATTGCATCGTGGACGCGGCCGCCATGAAGTTGGTGAGCAACCCCCATCAATTCGACGTACTGGTGATGGAAAATCTGTTCGGCGACATCTTGTCGGACTTGACCAGTGGTTTGGTCGGTGGTCTGGGGGTGACGCCTAGCGCTAACGTGGGTGACGGAATGGCAGTATTCGAGGCGGTGCACGGCAGCGCGCCCGACATTGCAGGCCAGGGAATCGCCAATCCGACGGCACTGATCCTCAGCGGTGTGTTGATGTTGCGCTATCTGGGCGAGAAAGAGGCTGCCGATCGCGTTGAGACCGCAATTCGTTCCGTGTTAGCGACCGGGGACGTCCTGACGGGCGATCTGGGCGGAAAAGCGACGACTCGCGAGTACACCGACGCAGTTTTAGCCCAAATTGCCTAGGTCGCTCTGGCTGAGACGATCACTCACAAAATTTCTTGAAAGTACGAAACTAACTCGCAAACGCCGGGTTTGTAGAGGGGGCGGACTCCGCAGTGCCGCTGGTGGGAGGATTGCGCCAGTAGCCACGCCTGGCATCTGTGGGCACAATTGTTCTCTAGCCCCAAGTTCACTCAAACGAAAAGTTGCTTTGCCGCCAGACGCCCAACTTGTTTATAATCGTAGAGTGGAAATTCCTCTGCCCTCCCTCAGGTCCCCCCTGCCATGAACGATTTTTGGCGCGCTCTCCAGCCGGTTTTCTCCCTCGTCCCGTTGTCGGTCAAGTTGCTGATCGCGCTGGCCATCTTCTTGATCTCCGTCGGTGTGGATCAGTGCGTGAATGCGCAGCCCACGCCCGAGCAAATCCAACGGTTCCGCGAAATGCGTGGACGGCGCGGCGGACCACGGATGAGGCAGCCACCTCCTCAGGCGCAGCCACAGCCAGAGGCAGAAGAGAAGAAAGAAGAAAAGAAAGACTACAAGAAGGACGAAGAGAAAAAAGAGGAAGAGATCAAGACGTTCAAGCGGCCAACTGATGGCTCGGTACGGCTCGACCCCAATCGAGTTCGGTTGCAGCCCGATAAGAACGGTATGGTGCAATTCAATTACAATGGTCAGCCGTGGGTCGACGTGCTGCAGGAGTTCGCCGACGCGGCGAAGATGACATTCGATTATCAGGAACTCCCTGCAGACCAACTGAATCTCATCACGCAGAAAAAGTACAATCTCAAACAAGCACGCGACTTGCTCAACAGCCGTCTACTAGCACGCGGGTTTACGTTGGTTACGCAAGGCGAGTTGCTCTCGGCGGTCAAGGTGGACAAGCTCGATCCGAGTCTTGTGCCACGCATAGAAGTCGACGATCTGGAAGATTACATGGCACACGATATCGTCCGTGTGCGGTTTGATCTGCCTGATTCGATCGAGCCCGCCAAGGCGAAGGACGAAGTCAAGGTGCTGCTGAGCCCCAACGCCAAGATCACGCCACTGCTGTCCACCAAGCGTTTGCTTGTGATCGATACGGTCAACAATCTGACGAGCGTGCGTGATCTATTCTACGCCGAGCAGACGGCCGCCGATTCTGTGATGAAGCCGGAGATCTATCAGATCAAGCACCGTCGCGCCGACTATGTGGCCGATCAGATCATGATTGTGCTGGGGCTCGATCCGGCCGCGCGAAAGAGCCCTCAAGAGTTGCAGTTGGAAACGCAACGCATGCAACTGCTGATGCAGATGAGCCAGCAAAAGAAAGACGTTTCCAAGTTGCTCAAGCCGGGCGGCCCGCCCGTTCACATTGCCGTCGATCGACAGCAAAACGTGTTGATGATCAACGCCCCAGAAGACCTGAAGAGGACCATCGAACGCACGATCGAACAATGCGATCAGCCGGCCGGTGGTTATGTCGCTGCGACCGCGGGCGGACGATCGACACGTCCGCACAAGACCAAGACCGCGAGCACCGACGCGGTCGTATCAGCGTTGACCGAGTTCGGCCAACTCGATCCGTTAACCCGACTGCAAAGCGACCCGAAGACCAAGACGATCTTCGCATACGCGACGGAGGCTGATCATCAAAAAATTGAGGAGATGGTCCAGAAGATCGACAGCACCGGCCGCGAGATTCACGTCATTCAGCTCCGTCGTTATTCCGCTACTGGGGTTGCCGGCACTCTGACGGCGATGTTCGCTAAGCCCGAAGACGACGAAGACAAGGGCCGCTCGCGCCGCAGTAGCTTCTATTATTGGGGAAGAGGTCGGGATGAAGAAGAGGAGGAGGATAACGAACTGGGTTTCAAGGCGATGCCCGATGTGGAAAACAATCGATTGATCATCTGGGCTAACGCGGATGAACTGGCGCGAGTCAACAAGATGCTCACGCGACTGGGCGAATCGCCCGAAGGTATCACCCGCAATCCGACCAAGGTTCGAGAACTCCCGTCGCGCTCCCCAGAGGAAACGGCTCGGCTGCTTGAAAAGTTGAAAGCTGCCTACCCAGGTCAATTGAATATCGACGATTCCGAACTGAAGAAGAACCTGAAACAGGACAAGCCGGAAGTCAAGTTGGAAGACAAAGTAACGCGACGTTCACCGCTCGGTTCGGCACGCTTCATGACCGTGCAGCAGGCTAGTGACGCGGCTGAGGAGTCGAAAACCCAAACGACACCGAATCCTCCCATCAACATTACCGTGACCGAGGACGGTCGGATCGTGCTTAGCAGCGAGGACGCGGCGGCTCTCAATCAGTTGGAAGAGCTGATGGGTGCGATCTCGCCGCCACGCACAGAGTTTGCAAAGTTCAAGCTCGAGCATGTCTACGCCTGGCGTGTCGCAGACAACCTAGAGGAGTATTTTGCCGACGAGCTGAAGGGGCAAACCGAGTCGGTATTTGATCAGTGGGGCGAGTACGAGGGCAAGCGTGAAAAAGACCTCGGCCCAAGTACCCTCGGTCGGCGCGATTTGCTGAGATTCGTCGTGGACGACCACACCAACACGGTCATCGTGCAAGGTGCGAGTCGCACGCAGATGAAGGTGATTAAGCAGTTGATTGAGATCTACGACGAAAAGCCAGAACCGGAGGAGTTTTTGTCGCGGAAGACCGAGGTGATCAAGCTGAAGTACTCTCAAGCTTCGGACATTGCCAGTTCCATCAAGGATGTGTATCGGGAGCTACTCAGTTCCAAGGATAAAGAGTTCAAGGATGAGGAAGGTGGTTCTTCGATTCTGAGCAATGAGCGTACTTATGTTTTTGGTCAGACGAAGATCGACGAGAACGGCGAGCCGGATCCCGTCTTCATTCAATTTGATGGGATGTTGGCAGTCGGCACGGATCCGATTTCTAACGCCCTAATCATTTCAGCACGCGAAGAAGTGCTAGAGAGTGTCAAAGAAACGGTAAGATTGCTCGACGAGGCCGCCAGGCCTGACACAACGATTCATGTGCATCGCGTAGGCAGTGGCGTCCGCGCTGGTACGCTGCAGGAGTTGCTCAAACAATCGCTGAGCTCTCCTTGGCCTGGAGGCAAGCCTCAGCAGGCCCGCTCGCAAACCCAGCAAAAGCAGGGCGAGGAGCAAACCCGAGAACAGCCTCGCGAACGAGAAAGCGAAGGACGCCGCCGGCGCAGACGGTAGAGAATCGACGCGGCACGTTTTATCTTGCAATCTTCTGCGTGTGCCGAGGTCTCATGAACGGGAGAGAACAGAGGAATTGGAGGACGGAGCGAAGGTCCGTCTACTCGCAGCTCTGTGCTCTCGGTTTTCTGCTGTTCCAAACTGTGGCACCGCCGCATGTTCGAGCTGACGACTCGTGGATGCCTTTGGCGCCTGGCCTAGAATCACGACCGCTGACCCGATCGGCGGTTTCGCGGGCTGCTGCCGAGACACGTTTCGTCTCGCTCTCTCCGCAAACGACGGGCATCGACTTTGTCGAACGTCTCGATTGGAATCATCCTCGCGGGCAATTGTTCTACACAGGCTACGCGTGTGGCGGAATTGCCGTCGGCGATCTGGACGGCAACGGACTGCCCGATCTGTTTTTTGCCAGCGGTCCAAATCGTAATCGGCTGTATTTTCAGCGCTCTCCCTGGCAGTTTGAGGAAGCTGCTGCTCGCTCCGCCTTGGGCGATGACCCAAGTGTGTGGAGCACCGGCGCGACATTGTTTGACGTCGACAACGACGGCGATCTCGATCTTTACGTTTGTAACTACGACGCCCCCAATCAGCTGTACGTCAATCGTGGCGATGGCACTTTTGACGAGCGAGCCGCCGAGTACGGGCTCGACATCGTTGATGCCAGCCTGATGGCGTCGGTGGCCGACTATGATCGCGATGGTGATCTGGATATCTATTTGGCGCTGAATCGCTACCTCGACGAAAAGAAGTTCCGGCGGCGTGACCTGTTTTACTACCGCGATGGAATGGAATACTTGCGACCCGAGGCAGAAAAGTACTTCACGATCCGACCATACCGAGACCAGCCCGGCCAACTCAACATGTGGGCGGGCCGCACAGATCGTTTGCTACGCAACGAAGGACCGGGAAAGAAGTTCGCCGACGTCTCCGGCGCGATGGGTTTGGAACGCGGCGATACGCTTTCGGCTACCTGGTGGGACTACAACCACGACGGCTGGCCCGATCTGTACGTTGCCAACGACATGGCCGCGCCCGACCGATTGTTCTGCAACCGCCGAGATGGCACCTTCGAAGATGTTGCGCTAACGAGCCTGCCGCACTCGCCTTGGTTTGCGATGGGCTCCAGTGCTGGTGACATCAACAACGATGGGCTCATCGATTTCCTGGTGGCCGACATGTCGTTTCGCACTCACTTCAAAGACAAGGCAACGATGGGAGACATGACGGGGAAGTTCCGCAATGTCAGCGTCTTTGCACACCAGCAACTTATGCGAAACGCCCTGTTCGTGAATTCCGGAACGAAGCACTTTCAGGAAGCTGCTTACCTGGCTGGCCTCGCCTCGACCGATTGGACGTGGACGGCCAAGCTGGCCGACTTCGACAACGACGGTCGACTCGACGCGTTTTTCACCAACGGTTCGCCCGTGAATCTTGCTAGCACCATCGGCGCGGAAAAACCGACCTACGAGGTGGGTCTCGATATCGGCAGCTTGCGCAAACGCTACGGCGGCCAGCCGCCAGTGCTGGAACAGAATCTCGTTTTTCAGAATCAGGGAAATCTCCAGTTCGCCGATCGCAGCGAAGCCTGGGGTCTCGATCAGCTCGGCATGAGCTTCGCGGCGGTGCACACCGATCTCGATCGTGACGGGGATCTCGATCTAGTGGTCGCAAATCTCGATCGCCCGCCGTCGCTCTACCGCAATGACCACCATGCTCCGGGCGTGTTGATCGAACTTCGGGGTACCTCTTCAAATCGCTTCGGCATTGGGGCGGAAGTTTTGCTGAAGACGTCGCAAGGCAAACAGCTTCGACAGAACTTTCCGATCGCTGGTTTTCAATCTTGCCAAGAAGCGATGGTGCACGTCGGAATCGGTGCCGCTGAGGAACTAACGCAGCTGATTGTCCGTTGGCCCAGCGGTGTCGAACAGGTGTTCGACGAATTGCCGAGCGGCTCAAGGTATCGCGTGGAAGAGACGCCATCGGCGCAAGACGTCCCTCGCGACAAAGAGCAGTCTCAGCCGCTATTTGCGGAAATCGAGCACGGTCTGCTTGCTGAGCATCATGAAGAGCCCTTCGACGATTTCGCGCGACAACCGCTGCTTCCCAACAAGCTTTCGCAACTCGGACCACCGATGGCTTGGGGCGACGTCGACCAAGATGGTGATGCGGATCTGTATGTGGGCGAGGGTGCCGATTGGATGGGGATGCTCTATGTCAATCGGGGCAACTTTCAATTTGAACCGAAACCACAAATTGCATTCGCTCGCGACGACGCGTGCGAGGACAGCGCCGCCATTTTCTTCGATGCCAACGGCGATGGGCATCTCGACTTATATGTTGGTAGCGGCAGTGTCGAGAGCGATCTGGGAAGTGAGAACTATCGAGATCGCCTCTACCTTGGCGATGGCAAAGGCGGGTTTAGGAGCCCCGCAGATGGTTGGCTACCCGAACTAACGTTCAGCACCGGCGCCGTTGCCGCCAGCGACTTCGATCACGATGGCGATCTCGACGTGTTCGTCGGTTCGCGTTCGATTCCCGGCGAATACCCGCTGGCGCCGGAACATGCGTTGTTGTTGAACGAAGGCAATCGATTTACGAATGCCCTCGAACCTTTGGCCAAGGATATCGCCGATGCGGGGATGATTACCGCTGCGGTATGGGCCGACATCGACGCGGACGGCTGGGAGGACTTGTTGGTGGCGACCGACTGGGGGCCGGTGCGACTGTATCTCAATCGGCAAGGGCAACTTTTTGAGGCGACCGCCACGTGGGAACTCGATCGCTGGTCGGGTTGGTGGCAGAGCCTAGCCGCCGCCGACGTGGATGGTGATGGTGATGTCGATTTGGTTGCTGGGAGCTTTGGTTTGAATACGAAGTACAAAGCGTCTCGTGAGAAGCCGGTGTTGGTGTACTACGGGGAGTACGGCGACTCTGGTCGGAAGAACCTGATCGAAGCGGGTTTTGAAGAAGAGGTGCTTTTTCCTTTACGCGGCAAGAGTTGCTCGTCCGCGGCAATGCCTCATCTGGCCAAGCAGTTTCCGACTTACGAGTTGTTCGCCAAGGCGACGCTGCCTGAGATCTACACGCCCCAGTGCTTGAGCGAGGCCGAACGGTTCGAGGTGAATACGCTTGAGTCTGCCTGTTTTCTGAACGATGGCAATGGACGATTCGAATTGGTGCCCCTGCCGCGTCAAGCGCAGCTTGCGCCGATATTCGACGTTGCGATAGCCGACTTCAACGGCGATGCCGTGCCCGACCTGTTTCTCGGTCAGAATTTCTTCAGTCCGCAGCGCGAGACGGGGCCGATGGATGGGGGCGTCGGTGTCGTTGCCGTGGGTAGAGGCGATGGAAGCTTTACAGTCTTGCGTCCCAATGAGGCCGGAGTTGTGGTGCCAGGTGACACCAAGGCAGTCGCCGCGATCGACATAGACGGTGACGGTCGAAAAGATCTTAGTGTTGCCACGAACGCGGGACGGCTGAGGTTGTTCCGCCGGCAGACTACTGACAACACAGCCGCGCCCTCGAAAGTCGTTAGCGAAGACAAGACTTGGATGGACCTGAATCGCTCACTGGCTAAGCAGTTTCTTGCGACGCAGCAGTACGAACAAAGCTTGCCGTACTTGCGCAGAGCCCTCAAGGCGAATCCGCGCGATCCGTGGACGATACTCATGTTGGCTGTTGCAAGCCGTGAGCAAGGGCGAATTCGGGATGCGTTGTCGCTGCTGGAACGGCTCAGTGATCAGGACGTGATTGATCGGACAACTTTGCTCGTTGAGCAAGCCCGTAATTACTTCGCGCTGGAGCAATATGATCGCGCCGCGGAAGTTTTGAGTAGCGCGGCCGAATCGGATCCACGCGACCATCGTGTACAGGAACTCCTTGGCGAGGTGCGTGCATCTCAGGGACTCCTGCAATTGGCACGTGAGAGTTTCCAGCGAGCGGGATTGCTACGGCGAGCAAGAGAACTGGATGAACGCGCCGCTGTCGCACGAGTTACGTTTGAGCAAGGTCGGACAGCCGAACGTGCGGGGAGAACTGAGGAAGCCATCCGCCTGTACGAAAAATCGCGACAGATTGACGCTCAGCCCGAGACACTCAGTGGGCTTGCCAAACTCCTGCGAACGACTGCCGACGAGCAGTTGCAAGACGCTTGGTATGCAGAAGAGTTGCAGAGATGGAGTGACGCGCTTGCCAAGGATCGCCCTGCTGGCAAACCCTAGCGGTTTTGTGTCACTGGCGGCAAGTAAGTTGGGCTCGTCCCAGCGTTAATCTGTCGATAGTACCCCACGGATTGCGTATTGGGGGGAGAATTTCGCAGACGTTGCACCTCGGTACGAAGCATTGCCAACTCTTGGTTGTTGCTACCGTTAGTCTCCAACGCAATTACCTTCAGTTGGAGGTTTGTCACCCGCTGAGTCAGTTGTCGCTCAAGATCTGATAGGATGCTCTCCAACTCTTTGATGCGGCCGGACATTTTCTCGGCATCTTCTCGGGTGAATCGCGAACGCGTTCGGGTCTCAGTCTCGGCGATTTGCTGCCGCAACATCTGGAGGCGACCATCGATCGCGTCGAACTGATGCCCAGTGCTCTCAAAGCGCTCGTCAACGCTCGCGAGCAACCCTGCGTGGCGAAACGTGGTCTGACCGACCCAGAGGATTAGCGCACCGAGAATCACATTGACCAGGCTGCCGCCGAAACGGTCAATCGCCTCGTTGCGCTGATAGCAGTCCGCTTCGCTTACATTCATGTCCATGACTACGTGCTGACACGAGAGATTCCTGGTTGACCTGGGAAGCCACCTTAGCACGCATCGACTGATAAGTGCACGCTGCTTTAGGATTCTGCGCTCCACAAGCGCGAGAAGAGCGAATGCTAGCTGATCAAGGGAAAACTACAGCGTCAATGCCCGATCAATTCGGGCCAAGCTACGCTCGCGACCGAGAATTGCTAGCGTTTCGAACATCCCAAAGCCTACTGCCTTGCCAGTGACGGCCACACGCAGTGCGTGGATGATCTGGCCAATCTTGATGCCCTTCTCCTCGACGAACGACTTGAGGCACTTTTCGAGTTCCTCTGGCTCGAACGATTCGAGTGCGGCCAGTTGCGCGCGAAACTCGGTGAGTAGTGACTTCGCATCGTCGGGCGTGCGTAGGGGTTTTTCGACGGTCTTCTCGTCGTAGGGCAGCTCTTCGTCCGAGACGTAGAAGTCGGTGTAGTCGAGGATGTCGCCGGCCACTTTCACGCGGTCACCGGCGGCTTCGAGGATCTGCGTTAGCTTTGGAGCTGTCTCGCAGGGCGGCGGATCGTCGATGTGGCCTGCCTGCTGCAGGAACGGAAGCACTTTGGCGACCTTCTGCTTGATCGGCAGCTGTTGCATCGCCCGATCCTGAAACGCCATCAGCTTCTGAGGATCGAAGCTCGCTGGGGCCTTGTTCACCCGATCCAACGAAAATTGCTTGATCATCTCCTCGCGGGTGAACTCTTCGGTTTCAGCGTCCAACGACCAGCCCAGTAGCAGTAGGTAATTGAGCAAGGCGTCGGGCAAGTAGCCAATCTGCTCGTAAAAGTCGACGATTACTGGGTTGAACGTATCGGGATCGACCGCGAGATTCAGCCGCGTGGCGATCGTCTCGCCATGTTGCTTTAGCTGGGCGAAGTCACGATTCTTCAGGTACTTATCCAGCTTGCGCTTGCTGAGCTTATTCTTGCTGCCCGGCTCAGCCACATAGGGGAGATGAGCGAACTGGGGTGGCTCGCAGCCAAGCTGCTGCGCGATGAATACCTGTCGCGGCGTGTTGGACAGATGCTCTTCGGCGCGTATGACGTGAGAGATCTGCATGTCTGCGTCGTCGACGACGGTCGCCAGGTGATACAGGCATGAGCCGTCGGCGCGTTGGATAACGTGGTCTTGCTCGCGCGCCCACTCGAACCGCACCTCGCCACGCACCAGATCTTGGTGGACGAGTTCCCCGTCGTTCGGCATCTTCAAACGGACTACGCCTTGCCGGCCTTCCGACTCGAACTGTTTAGCTTGCTCGTCGGACTCGGCCATCCATTTGCGGCTGTAAGTGAATTGCTCACCGGCGGCTTGGGCTGCTTCCCGTTCGGCCTGGATCTCGTCGATTGTGGCAAAGTCTCGATACGCAGCTCCGCTGGCGAGCAGTGACTCGACAGCTGCCTGGTACTTTTCGCCGCGCTGGGATTGGTAGTACGGCTCATGAGGACCACCGACTTCCGGGCCTTCGTCCCAATCCATCCCCAACCAGCGAAAGCCGTTGAGGATCGGTTGCAGTGCCGCGTCGACGTTGCGCTGCTGATCGGTATCGTCCACGCGCAGAATGAACTGCCCGCCCTGCCCTTTGGCAAACAGCCAATTGAATAGCGCGGTGCGAACACCGCCGATATGGAGGTAACCAGTCGGGCTAGGAGCAAAACGTGTGCGAACAGTCATCGATGCAGTTGAGATTGCGACAAATGGGTGAAAGCCCATAGCCTACAGCCCATCGGCCTCAGCCTCTACCCTACGCTGCCCGGTTTCGCTGCTTCTGCTTGCGAAGCCGTTTCCGCTCTGCCTTACTCAGCCGGCGGGTGGGCTCGTCGTCGTAGTCGGTCTCGGGTTCGGAGCCGTCTACCCATTCGGATTCAGCCGCAGGTTCTACTTGCATCGGTGCTTCGACCGTTTTCTTAGCAAGCTTGGCATTAGGGGCAGGTTTGCTATCGATCTCTTCTTGCTCGTGCGCGCTATCCGTACGCTCAATGAGTCCTTGTACGTCTAGAATCACGTAGCGAGCAAACAACTGCGAGGCGACCAGTAGCATCGTGAATCCGACGAGCGGAAGCGAACGGCTCATCATCTCTGGAACAGCCGCAGCCCACGCGGGCGACCAACCGGCGCTGCTTACTCCCGCAACGACGAGGCAGGCGGCCGCGAAGACGTAGGCCGACAGGGCGGTTCTGCACTCCGCCGCGTCCATCATCAGCTTGATCAGCAGCCAGCCACCAATCAACGCTGACGGAACGAGCCACCAACCGGCGTGCCCCGGCAGTAGCTGCCAATCGACGACGCTGCCCAGGTATCGAGCGATCAGTTGATGGGCGCCCAACACGCTGTTCAGACTCAATAGCATCGCCGCCCACCCCGCGGTGCGCCAGACGCGGTACCGTCCACGCTCATCGTCGACTCGATGTCGCCGCAACGAGTAGATCAGTCGCGTATAGGCCACCGTCAGAAGCAGCATCAAAGCGGATGTCCAAGCGACCAGCCGGTTGGCGAAGACTTCGGTGATCTCACTGGCCGAAATCACTTCTGTCATCGTGCTTAGCGACGGGGCGAAGTAGGCGGTGGTCTCGGCTCCAGCGGCGATGGCTATTCCGACCGCCGCGAACCCGCATAGCGCACGAAATCGTCGCGGAACATAGCTCGTTACCTGAGGGTGATTTTCAATGTTCGCGCCGGCACCGTAACGTGGAGTATCTCCAGGTTCAAAGTCGCTGTCGGCACCGCCGGTGTGGATAGCGATATTGCTAGCGGATAAGACTTCTTCGTTAAGGACGCGTCGTCTGCGGCCTACTCGTATGCTGTTACGTGCCATTTCGCCTTCGTACTTCAAATTCTTCCAGAAGAATGTCCTCTTGCTCGATTCAGTAACTCTTCGCAGTGGAGCCATCAAACCGGTGTGCAAACCTGCGGGCCCTGCGCCGCGCACTGATAGCATTAGCGGCCTCGGTTCGCTTACTTTCCGCATAATCGGATTCGGCATTTCTACCGCTGCAAGCGGAACGAAGTCGAGCGGGCTAGTGTTGTGCCGAATAGGCGAACTTTGCGGCCCATTCCTGCTGGGTAGTGTAGAGAGCGGCGGAGGTCTCTGACTGGCGAGACGGTTTTTCCGGCCGTTGAGCGTCAGAACCAATCGATTACGAGCTGCCCGCGAGAGCAATGCGCAAGCGTGACCTAGATTTTTAACAGAGACTCCATACGCGTCGTTCCAGACGCTTGCTGTGCAGGTCCATTTGCTGTCAACGCCACGACTCGCGAAACACGTTCCGATGACCAAATCAGACACTCCCAATCCGCCGACGATTCCCACGCCACCCGCACTGCCGCAGCGCAAGTCCAAGCTTGCGGAGACCCCGACGCCTGCGCCCGCCGCGGATGCTGCACCCAGCGACGAGGCATCGACGCGTCGCGAGTCGACGCAGAGCCGTGTTGCGCAGATCAGCTCTTTGCTCAGTGCGCTGGAAGAAGCTGCCTCCGAGAGCGGATTGGCGGCACGCAAGCCGGAACAGCAACTCGCCGAGAAGGCGAAGCAGGAGAACCTGCTGACCGAGGGCCGATTGGGCATGGCCAACAGCCTGCTCAAGGCCCTGCGATACAAGCACCCCCAATCGGCGGCTCATTGCCTGCGCGTTGCATTGTGGTGTAGTGCCTGGGCTGAACACTTCCAGCTGAGCGAAGCCGATCGCGATACGCTCGAACTTGCTGCTCTGATGCATGACATCGGCAAGATGGGAGCCTCCGAGGGGCTGCTGCTCAACCCTAATCGACTCACCAGCGAGCAGGAACGCGACGTGAGTCGAGTTCACCAGATGGGCATGGACATTCTGAGCAGCTGCTGCGGCGATCAACGCGTGCTCGATGCGGTGAATTACGTGACGGCTCGCTTTGACGGGCAGGCGAATACACTGCCGCTCAGCGGCACCCAGATTCCGCTGGCGGCGCGCATGATCACGATTGTCGACGCCTTCGACGCGATGACCACCGACCAGGTATACCGACCGGCAAAACCACGCGAGCGTGCGGTTGCAGAGCTATTTGAATTGAGCGGCTCCCAGTTCGATCCCAGCTTGGTGAAACAGTTTGTCGAAGTGATTCAAAAATACCAAGGCAGCATGGCCACCCAGCAAGGCGAACGCTGGCTGGGGTTGATTGCACAAAACGAACTGCCGTGGCAAGCAGTGCCGGGCATTGTGCCCACGCCCACGCCAGCAGTTGCGCCCGCACAAGCTCCTCAATCGCGATCGTGGTTCGAAGAGAAACTGATCGATGCGATGCATGACGGGGTCGTGTTCGTCGACGCTCAGGCGAGAATCACGTTGTGGAGCACCGGCGCCGAGCGACTCACAGGCGTGAGCGGTGAGGCCGCAACCGGCCAGATCTTCACTCCCAGTCTGTTGGACATCTGTGTTTATGCCGATCAGCCGATGCCCGACGATGCCTGTCCGGTGGCGAAGTCGTTGCTGACCAACTCCCAGCTGCGCAAACGCCTGCTGATCTTGGGGCGTCAGGGGCAGCACGTGCCGGTCGACTTGCACACGATCCCGGTCCATTCTCCCGATGGCCAAGTACAAGGCGCGACCGTGCTGTTGCACGATGCACAGCCCGAGGCGTCGCTGGAAGAGAAGTGCGAGGCGCTGCATGCCGAAGTCACCAAAGATCCAATGACTAAAGTCGCCAACCGCGCCGAATTCGATCGAATGTTGGCGTTGTTCATCGAAGCACATCAGCAAGCCGGTCAGCCGTGTAGTCTGATCATGTGCGACATCGATCATTTCAAGAACATCAACGATACCTATGGTCACCAGGCGGGCGACGAGGCAATTATCGCACTCGCTAACCTGCTGAGTTCGATGTGCCGCGCGGGGGATTTGGTGGCTCGATACGGTGGCGAGGAGTTCGCCGTATTGTGCGCCGACTGCACCAACGCCGATGGGGCTCGCCGGGCCGAACAGTTGCGTCGCAAGTTGGCGGAAGTTCAGCATGCGTATCTCGGCAACAAACGCATCACGGCCAGCTTTGGGGTGACCGAACTACAGGCGGGTGATACCCCGGAAACAATGTTACGCCGATCGGATCGTGCTCTGCTCATGGCGAAGGAACAAGGTCGTAACCAGGTGGTCCAACTAGGAAATGGCATGGAAATTGAAACGAAGAAGAATCCGTGGTGGAAGTTTGCCAGCTTGCGAGCGCAACCGGTCGTGGATACGACACTGACCAGCGCCGTACCGATCGACATCGCGATCGAGAAACTGCGCGGATTCGTCTCGGACCATCAGGCCAAGATTCTCTCGACCAAGGAGAACTCGGTCGAGTTGGAAGTCTCGAGCGAGAAGGTCTCGTACGATCGACGCAAAGGCGACTCTCATGTCACGTTTCGCGTAGAGATGCAGTTTTCCGAGGAACGCGTCGAACGTTCGAACAATCTGGGATTTGCCGCGGGTGAATATGCTCAAACCAAAGTCCATCTCAAGATTCGCCCCAAGCGGACCAAGAAGCGTCGCAAGGCCGACATGGCCGAGCGGGCTCGCTTGATCCAACAGAGTATCAAGGCTTACCTGATGGCGAAGGAAGGCGAGGAGACCACTGCCACGTTTTCTCCCACCGTGTCCTCCATCTAGGTGTAATTCCACGTCCTGCCACACCATCCAACCCCCATCATTTCCCATGCGTGAAGAACTCACCGAACCAAAACACTGGCGCGCTCGCAGCGAAGGCGCGACACAACGCAACCACTCCTGGTCCGCTCGACGTCGCTCCCAGGAGCAGGCCAAGCTCGAGGCTCACGCCGTCGATGCTGCGCTGGAGCAGCACATCGTTGACGAGGTGCCCACGACCGCGGAGCAGCCCAACGCAAACGAAATCATTTCGAGCCTTTCGCAGCACCTCGAACAGCTCGAACAGCAACGCGCTGAAATCCAGCGATTGCTCGACCAAGCCCAGGGCCTGTAGTGGTCCCTAGGGTCGGCGCTGCGTGATTGCGACACCGCCTGTCATAGCCGATTGCCACTCCTCGGCAGATGCGATATGCTGCATTTTCCGCAGTCAAACTTCGCTTTCTGGTGGGTTTCACCACTCAGACAACCGCCTCATAGTCAGGAGAAACAGAGCAATGGCTTATTCCCTACCCGACCTGCCCTACGCCAACGACGCCTTGGAGCCGCACATCGATGCTCGCACGATGGAGATCCATCACGACAAGCATCACAACGCGTACGTGACGAAGGTCAACGGTGCGTTGGAGGGCGCCGGTGTCGCGGAACAGTCGATTGAGGACCTCTGCCGCAACATCGAATCCGTCCCTGAAAACATCCGTGGTGCCGTCCGTAACAATGGCGGTGGTCACGCTAACCACTCGCTGTTTTGGACCGTCATGAGCCCCAACGGCGGCGGTGAGCCCTCGGGCCCGCTGGCCGACGCGATCAACGCCGAATTAGGTGGCTTCGATGCATTCAAGGAAGCCTTTAGCAACGCAGCCGCGACACGGTTCGGCAGCGGTTGGGCCTGGCTGAGCGTCACCAGCGACGGCAAGCTCGTCGTCGAGAGCACTCCCAACCAAGACAACCCCTATATGACGGGCAACACCCCGATCCTGGGCATCGACGTCTGGGAACATGCCTACTACCTCCACTACCAGAACCGCCGCCCCGACTACGTCGCCGCGTTCTTCAACGTGATCGATTGGAACGCTGTCGGCGAGCGCTACGCGGCGGCGAAGGGTTGATACGGCAGGATCGGCAAGCGATCCGGGCCAAAAACGACTGAATTCCAACAACAACCCTCGGCATCCGCGCCGAGGGTTGTTTGCGTTATGGTTTTGAAAGGTTCTGCATTTTTGTTTACAAAACCGCAGCCTCATGCCGCGCTAGGTGAAGTCGTAAGTGCCTGTGATCGTTGCGGTTGTGTCACCGTCCTCGCCGCACTGGCTTCACGGTTTTGAAAGGTTGGTGCCTATAGGCCTTTCAAAACCCTCCTCCGCCCTTGCCAGCACGCTTCATCTTTACAATTCCCCTTCTGCGCAGCGACAACCCCTCCCGCGACGCAAACAATGCCGCTCCGGTCGGTTTCAATCACATGCTCAAGCCTAGCGAAACGCTTGGCCCAAATTCAATGGAAAAGTTGCGTAGCGAATAATCTCGAGTGACGGACTTGAAATGTCAGGCGACGGCGCCTTCTTCTGTGGTGACCGTCCAAAGCACACGTCTCGCGCTCAACGCGTTGGATAACTCGCTAACGCTCTTTTGACTGGCTGAGTTTCACCAGCAGCGGGAACGCGGCCATCAGCGCCGCGATCAGACTGATCGGGGGCAGCCACCAAGGCCAATGCGATACCGCCAGCCATCCCCTCCAGCCGAGCACAATCAGATGTAGCAAGACAAGCGCCAGGCAGAGGTAGCCCATCCGCTGACTGCGTTTCCAGCGCACGCCGCCCAGCGCCTTGGCCATCATCGGCAGCGTGGTGATCGCAGGCATCGAGAGTGTCCACAACGCCACGACACCCAGGGCCATCCCCAACTCGCCGTCGAGGTTCAGCCGTCCGTCCTCCTCAAAGTACTTCGCGAAGTAGGCAGGCGTGAGTAGACAGACGCTAAAGAATGCGTGGATCAGGGCGAGCGAAAAGCCCATCAACCCGCAAAACTTGACGACTACCAGCTTCCGCTTCGGGTCGTCGTTGTGCCACTTGATAACCCGCCCGATGAGGTAAGAGCATGCCACAAAAAAGACCGCAGCCAGCGCGCTCGCCTTGTTCAGGATGAACAGCGGGAAGTGTCTCCAAGGCACGTCGCCAGCGAAGTGGTAGCGCACTACGGCGTAGGCCACGGCCGCGCCAAAAACCGCCGCAAACCACTTCGCGGTGATCGGTTGCCAAAGCCGGTTCTCGGGAAGCGGACGATCTTCTTCCACAACGTTCACTCCTCGCCCAGTTTGCCCGCCGATAACTTTGCATCAAGAGCAGCGATGCTTAGCCGGGAATTCAAAGCTAACGCGGCCCGAAACCGATTCCAGCACAATTGCCGCTTATTGTACCCATGATGCGCGCGACTCGTGCACTGCGCTTGGCGATTTTTTCAGTTAGTCCGGTTCCTAGAAGCCGATTTGCAGCACCCACGAACACGCTCAGAAAACCGGCCGGCCCAATCTCAACGAATGAAGCGCCCGACTCGCACCAAATCGAGCCGCGCCGGTCAGAAGGCGAAGCCGCGCGCCATCTGCCGAGGCTTCACCACAGAGGGCATAAAGACCGCGGAGGAGGATGAGCCACAGAATATCGAACAAGGAAATTCCAAAGGCAGAATTTCCTTGATGCACTTCGTTCTTGCGAATTCGTTGTTCGAATGCACTTTCGCAAAGGCGCGAGGAGCTACACGCCGATTCCTTCGCGCCTTTGCGAGAGCCAAATACCCGCGGTTGCCCGCGGCTCGTCTGAGCAAATGCTCCCGTCGACCACGACGCGGTGAATCACTCGGGAGCGGAATCGGTGGTTGCTTCCTCGATCGCAACTTCTGCATCGCTGGCGGTTTCTTTGACGGCGTCTTTCGCGTCGCTGGTGGCTTCTTCGACCGCACCGGCGGCCTCGTTAATGACTTCCTTGGTTTTGTCGGCGGCTTTCTTAACGTTGTCTTTGGTGTCTTCGGCAGCGCTCTTGATGGCTTCGCCGGTCGCAGTGGCTGCATCGCCGGCCTTGTCTTTAGTTTGCTCGGAACATCCCGCTGCGGTAACGATTGACGCCAGTACGAGCACCAGATGGGTGAGGTATTTCATCGTTCTCTAATCCTTTCGATTTGTGGCAAAGGTATGTGGAGTTGCCAACTCGGAGTATGGATAACAACCACCAATTGTAGTGTGCTAGCGGTAGGGTCTTGTATAGGTCGAATGTGGGGATTGCGAGAAAAACGAAGTCACCAGCTACTCGATCGCTCACTGGACCATTGGGCGCTAGATTAAGCGTGCGCACGACGTTCGCTAACGGCACGAACGCCGACTCGCAGAACAGTCGCTAGCATCACCGCCGACTGACATTGACTGCCAGCAGTTGGCTTCTATAATCCCCGCCGATCTCCAGGCGGATGGTACGTCTTTGCTTGGGGATCTCAGATTTAGTGGTGCTTTAGGGGAAGACTGCCGAAATGTGAAATAAGTGTGATGGGAACGATTCTCTCACATCTACACATTTTGCGTACCAACGAAACCCTGACGGACGCGCCTTGCTGAGATGGCAGAGGGTTCGTCCGACTCACCAAGAAATTCGATTCTTCTTGAATCAAGGCAAGGAAGCCATGCGAAATACGAGCGTTGCAACATTGGCAGCCGTCTACTTGGTTGCTGCGGTAGGTTGTCAGTCTGCGCCCAAGTTGGCGTTTTGGAAGTCGGGAGACAAGTCAGACGTCGAATCGACGGCCCTGGCACACTCTGCTCCCGCGTTGCCAGCCGATGTGGCCAAGCAGGCTGAAACGCTGGCCGCCGCGACGCCTTCGATTGACTTGGCTGCGCCAGCGGCTGCGGGCTCGCTCGCGTCTGCCCCTCCGTACTCTCCCGCGCCGCCGTATGTGCCGGCAGCGGCAAGTAGTCCAGCTGCGCCACCGTTTGGCGCGGTGAGCGCAACGTCGCAGCCGACTCCGTCGGCGTATCCAACGACTCCGGCACCTGCGTTTGCTTCTACCGCACCGTCGGCAGCGACGCCAGGACTAGCGACTCCGCCGATGGCGCCTGCCGCAACCATGGCAGCAGCCCCCAGCACGCCACCTGTCACACCAACGGTCGGTGCCTCGCCGTCCATAGCGGCCAGCACTCCGCCGGCGCTGTACAATCGCGATCAGTCCGCGGACTTGGGTTCGGTCGACATGCCGTACAATCCTAACGCCGTGCCGCCAGCTAAAACCGTTGCTTCCTCAAGTTCTAGTCCGGTTACGCCAACGGCATCGCCCGCGACGACGGATCGCTACGCGTCGAGCAACCTATCCGGTGGCTACCCAAGCACGGGGGCGCCCAGCATGCCGCCCGTCGCAAGCAGTCAGACTGCCGGTTCGGCGCCCTCCTACGGCACTGGTGACCGCTACGCAAACGTGATGACGACGCCAGCGACTCCGCCTAGCGGTGTGAATCTCGCGTCGACCGGCTCGGCACCCAGCACGACACCGTCTGCTTACACGCCGCCAGCAAGTAGCGCTCCTGCCGTCTCGAGTTACAGTCCGCCCGCCGGCGATCGTTACGGCGCGGTGGCCGCGACGCCTGGTTCGTCGATCACGTCTTCGGGAATGGCACCCGGCGCGGTGACTCCGACGGTTCCGCCAGTTTCCTCGGCGCCGTCGTTTGGCTCGACTCCGCAGGTGGCCAGTGCGAAGCCATATCGTCCCGGTGGCACGTCGACGTACGAAGGTTCATTGACAGATGGGCCGAGCGTGGAGATCGCCACGCGACCGAATCCGCCAGAATCGACGGTGCCTAACGTCGCGACGCCTTCAATGCCGCCTCAGTCGACGCCGACACCGCGTTATCGATAAAGTAGAGAAGGTGAATTACGGAAAGTGACAAGCGCAGTGTGACGACGCGTGCAAGACGACAACGTCACCCTTCTGTCACTCTTCGGAATTCCTGCTGGCGAGTTCTTACCAACCCATGACCATGTTGGACTCGACGGTCTTACGGGCTTGTTCGAGGTCAACGCCGGTTTCCTGCATGTAAAGTCGAATCGCGTGCACTTTGTCGCCTTCCGCCTTGGAGAGGCAGTCACGTGCGGTCGAGCAAGGGTCGGTGTGGCCAGCAATGCCGAGTGCGGACTTGGAGATGACCCACGTGTCGCGGGGCCGTTTAGTCATGCGAATGACGCTGTCGTTAGGATAGGTTTCTGCCACCACTGCGGAGGCACCATCGTTGTCCTCTGCCCAGGTAATGATGATGTGACTGTCCGTCTCGACTTCGAATAACGGCATGACGATCTCCTTGTGTACTTGAATGACTGACGCCCAGTTTGTATCGGCCAAAATCGGCTGGCTTTTGGGGCGGAGAAAGCGCGCCTCATGCTCGGCTCCATCCGCTGCTACCAATGTAATTTAAGGGCCTGACGGAAGTCAACTTGGGCTAGAAATCAAGCCTTCTTGTGGTCTTCCGCTCGTAGAATGTTGGTCGCCGCTCAGGCGGTCTCGACCACTTCGTCATCGTGCTCGGCGAATACCTCCTCGGTGGGCTGGGCATCGCTAATGGCCGAAAAACGCTCGATTTCGTGTTCGCGGATGGTCCGCCCGTTGTGCTTGTAGAGGCAGTTGTAGCCGTTCGCTCGGGCGCTGTAGAGTGCCGAATCGGCGCGAGAGAGTAGCTTCTCCGCGTCGTCGTGGGTCGACACTTCGACGATCCCTCCGGCGACGACACAATGATCGAGCGAGTCTGCCGTTCTGAGCAGGCGTTCGCTGAAGATGACGCCACCGGCGAGACTCGTCTGCGGCATCAACACAACAAACTCTTCGTTGCTGTAACGGGCGACTACGTCGGTTTCGCGAGCGCAGTTTTCGAGCAGTTCAACGAACTCGCCGACGATCGGATCCGCATCGTCGCTGCTGCAGTCCACGCTGAACAGCGCCAGCGAAAATCGACTGGCATTCTGTTTGTGCAGCGACAGCAACACTTCCAATTGCTCCTCCATCGCGCGTCGATTGTGAATGCCTGTGTCGGGGTCGGTTCGCGAGCCAGCGAAGTTCATCAGCTGCAACGATTGTTTGCGAAGTTGATCATAAGCGAGCGACAGGTCGGTCGCCAACTTCATGGTGGGCACCAGCAGTGCTTCCGCCTCGGCGCTTAGCGCTTGCCAGCTGTCTTCGGTTGCGCTGGACTGCAGGTCAGAGACCTTCGAGTTGAATTGCGAAATGTTCGCTTGATGCGAAGCGACATCTTGACGAATACGTCCGGCGATCTGTTGCAGCTCTTTCGCAATATGCGCGGCGCGCAGGAGTTCCTGGCTGAGTTTGAAGTCTTTGAGTTGTGAGTTGCTGGAAAACGATCGCCGACCCACCAAGTAGCCGATCACCGCCACGGCCGCCAGTGCCACGGTATCGGCCAGATAACCTTCAAAACCACTCGCCAAAGCCAAGAGTTCCATCGTCAAGAGATCCTTATGTGTGGTGTCGCCTAACGGGCAACGCGAAAGCGATTGGGGTGCCGCAACCTTGTGGACAGGTTGAGCACAAGTTTGGGGTTAGATATTGCCGCGACCGGTGAAGCCGCGCATGCACAAGAAACCAAGACCCGCGACGACTGCCAGCAGGGCGATCCACTCCGCTTGGTCGAGTCGATTGAACCAGACCCAGGTTTCATGGAGCACGGTGTTCGCTCCGTCTGTCACATTGTCGATTACGCCCATGATTGAGACCCTCGGGTGTATGATTTGAAGGGCAATGCTGCCCGTCGGTCGCTACTTCAACGATAGGTCAGAAAGCCACCGATCGCGGGCGTCGTTGGCCCGCGACGGAACACGGCTTCGCCCTAACCTGGCAGAAGCCGTAGAACCGTCGTAATCGCGAGCGTCGAGCGTGCTGAGGCATCGGGGCTCGCGGGATTATTTCGTGCTGAGGTCGACCTCGCCGAGCAGGTCTTCCAGACGGGCACCGTACAGGCCGCCCTGCTTGCCTTTGCGACGGTAGCTCACTCGGCAGAGGTATTTCGGTTTGACCCAAGTCGCGCCGTCGATCGAGACTTTCACGAACGGACGATGCGATTTGGAGTTTACCAGCATGGTTTTCAGATTTTGCAAGTCCTCTTCCGGTATGCCGCGTGCGGGCACGCTACCCGCGTAGCTGAGCCGCGCGTAACGTTCGGCGGCTAAGAACAGCGTGAGAATCTCGCCGTTGCTGTTGGACATGTAGCCGATGATGATGCAGTCTTCGCGCTCGCGATTCTTGTCCGCTTTGTTCTTCTCGTCGTCGAGTTCGGCTTTGCCAGCGAGGTCGCCGACGGCTTCTTCCAAACTCTTCTCATCGTCGGCCGCCACTTTTTGGGCCTGATCCATGATCGCGCCCATCAGGTTGAACTTCGCTTTTTCTTTGACGTTCCAGTCGAGCAGTCTCTCGTAGGGGATGCCTCCGATTACTGCGAGCGACATCACCACGCCCGTCAAGCCGCTGAGGCCGACGTAGCAGACCCAGCCTTTTTCCGGCATGCCGCGAAACGCGACCGACCACGTGTTGATCGGCCGTAGGATGTAATCCAGGAACTTCGTGTCGGCTTCGTGCTTCATCACCTGCACGAAGCAGTACGTGTGACACACAGCAAACGAGCAGAAGCCGATAAATAGCTGCCACAACGACCACGAGGTGCGCAACCACGGATCTTGTGCTGTTGCGACGCGGACGATGACGCTCTCGGCGATCACCACAAAGATGCAGGCGCCGAGAATGTACGCCCAGGTGGGCAGCTTGGCGGACGGCTCTGGTTTGGTGTCCTCTTCGGTGGCCAGTTTGGGATCGGTCGCAACTTCCCAGCTGCGGTCGATCTCGACATACGAATTGATGCTCGCGTACCAGCCGCATTTTGGGCAGGCCAACGATGCGTGGTCGGGGACAGGTGCGCCGCATTTTTCGCAGACCGGCCCGTCGTACGATGTGTCGTCGAGGGGCAGGGTCGAAAGCGAATCGTCGTCGGCGAGTTCTTTCTTGAGCTGTTCGATGTCCATAGATCTGACGCGTGGTTCGAGTTGCGTAAGAAAGCCAGCAACGCTGGCGCGTACTCGAAAAGATAGTTTGCCAGCAGCGACGGGAGTAAAAAAACACCAGCTGCTACTTAGACCCGAGTGGTCTGGCTGTAACGACGGCGCGAATCGATGCGATTGTGACGACGGCCGATCGTGCATCGTTCTGTGGCTGAGCTCGAAGGGGCTCTCTAGCGATTCGCCGCGTCGTTCGTCGCTTGCTCTAGGTGTCGACTGTTGAGGGGGCCCGCGAGCCAGCGATTGATGGTTTTGCTGAAGACAATCAGCAGCGACGCGACAGCAGCTACCAGCACCAACCAAATGCACGCGACGGCAAGGAGCACGTATCCGCCAGGCAACGCCAACACCACACACATGATCGTGATGAGAAGCATCAGCGACTTCATCGAGAATCTTACACAGTCGTCTGCACTTGCGTCGGTCATGATTCGTCAGTGGTGCTGTCAGCTTCGTTTACAGGAATCGATTCGTAGGCGTCGCGCTCGGGGACGTAGCGGACTCTCTCGATGAAGGAGATGATCCTCGTGTTCCAGATGATCAGCAGCAGAGCGAATCCGAAATTCAGCCCGCACGTCAGCAAGCTATTCATGTAGTTGTATTCCGCCGAGCCATAATCGATCGAGGCCACGGAGATCCGAACCACGCCGGATAGCATGCCCAACACAACCCCTGATAGCGCCTGCAAGCCGAGCAGTAGCGCGTAGACAGCGAGCAGTTGGATGCCGACTTTTAGCGCGTTCGATTCAGAGGACGGTGTTGTTTGAACTGCGGGCTCGCTGGCCAATTCGGTGCCATAGAACCGTGATGAAATGGCGGGTGCGAAGAGCAAGAACACAATCGCCAAGCCTGTTCTCAGCAGAAACCAAATCGCCATGGAACTCCAATACGGAAATCCTTGGCCAGAACCAAACGCCGACAAGGCGTAGAACAAGGACGGGACGAACTCTTGCAGCGACTGCAACAGCAACCAAACGCCAAACAGTCGCAACGCGAGGCAGAACCATTCCTTGCTTGTCATGTTCAGCCTCCTCAACGTTGCGCGTCGGGCGTCAGTCTGTCATTCGAGATTCGTGTGCCCACAGGCCGAGGGCCGGATTGCTGACGAAGAAAATCTCTTCGCCGTCGACCTTCTGCAGGCCGTCGCTTAGCTTGGTTGGATCGTACTTCGCCGAGAACTCGGCAAGATTGCCGTATTGGTAGCCAACGCCCTCGATTTCTTCTCGCGTCAGCTTGCCGGGGCAGTAGGTGATCGAGAATCGCCCTTCCGACGAGCCATGAATCAAGTGTGCCGCGGCGGATAGGTTGCTGCGCAAGTCTTCGTTTTCTTCGACTGCTTCTAGGATTTCCGGCGTGGTGCGATAACCGTACTTGCGAATCAATACGTCGATCTGCGGATCTTCGCCAAAGGTGCCGACTGCCGGGCCCAAGACGATCAGCTCACCGCCGTCGGCGATCGCCATCCGCGTGCGATAGATGGCCTTGTTGCCCAGCCAGGTGCTGTGGAATTCCTCTGGGTCGAGGTAGACGACCACTTTCTTGAGCGGCTCATCCACCATCTGAAAATTCACCTGCAGCGACAACTCGCAAGCTCGTTCGAAGCACTCGACGTCGTCGCCAATGAATAGGCCGCGCACGACTAACTCGCCATCGTCATTAGGACCGATCACCGTTTGCACAAACAGCAGCGGGAGATTCTCACAGAAGTTGTCCTGTGCGTAGTTCAGGATCTTTCTGAGCGGCGTATTCGCGCGGCCCATCATCCGTTCCATGCCGTACACGGCGCCGATGTAGTGGCTCTCGTTGATCCCACGCACGCCGCCGGTGCCGACGAAAATGTTCTTGTTGTAGTTCGCCATGCCGATCACCTCGTGCGGCACCACTTGCCCGATCGACAAGATTAGATCGTAGGGCTCGTTCCACAGCTTCTTGTTCATTTGGCATGGCCAAGGCTCGCGATAGATGCCTTCGGTCGCGGCGGCGACGAAGTAAGCGGGCACCGTTCCAATCGTGTCGACGTCGTTGCGCCAATCGTGATAGCGAAACAGTTCGGCAGGCAGGCCAGGAAACATCTTCTCCTTCTGCCAGTCGGGCATTTCAAAGTGCGTGCCGACGGCAGGCATCACGTCGACAAGACGGTCACCGTAGTAATCGTGCGCCATGCAGGTCAACTGCCCTGCCCTGCTGTTAAAACGAGTGAAATCTGGCGGTACGGCTATCACGCGCTCGCGTCGGCCCAGCTGCTCGAACACGCCCGCCAGCGCATCACGTAACTGGGCGTCGGAAAGTTCGGTCGTGGGGCTGCCGGCAGCAAAGTACAGCATGTTGGGAGTTTGGAAGGGGTAGTGTGGAATTCAAGTCACGACAGGTTGCGAGCTACGCCGACCCGCAATCTTCCATGATACCCGCAGCAGAAGCTCGCACGTAAGTGTCCCCGAGCCAACGAGTCTAGCGGCATGTGTCGTGCGGCCAATGTGTCGCGCTTGCTGAATTCCATCACCGCATCGATAATGAACCAATGCCCTCCCCCGATTCCCCTCCGTCCCGCGAGCCGCACCTGTTTCGCTTTGGTTTGCGGCATCTGTTTGTCATCGTCACGCTGCTGAGCGTCTTGTGCGCCGCGCTGGTGCTGACGAAGGGGCCAGTACCGCTGGTGATCGCGGTGACGGCGCTGCTGATCGCGGCGCACGTGTTTGGCACATTGGTAGGAAACCGACTGCGCGACACTTCTGCCGACGTGCGTCGGTGGCGGACGTCGAATCCCAAGCTCGACGACGACCACCCACGCGCGGAATCCCAAATCACTGAGGCTGCCCGTGCCACGCTGCCACCTGCAACTCCCCTCGCGGACCACGGTCGAGTAAGCAATTGGCTGTTGTGGTTTGTGATCGGTGGCGCTGCCATCGGGATGATTGTGGGCGGTACAGTCCTGTGGCTCACAATTGGCGGACGGATCGGTTGGGCAGGATGGGTCGTTGGTACGCTGTCGTGCGCGGTACTTGGCACGTGGGCGGCATTCC
>JANQQA010000222.1 GCA_028285205.1 Bythopirellula sp.
TTCGGCGTGAGCCCAACAACGTCGCTGCCCACAACTCGCTAAGCTACTACTACGGCATCGCTCCAGATCCGCAGGCTATCGTCGCCCGACTCGAAGAGCGGCTGCGTGAGTCGCCCGGCGACACAGCTACGCTCTACTGCTTGGGACTCGCCTGTTCAGCGATGGGAGACGATGAGAAATCGATTCAACATTTCGAATCCGCCCTGAATATTAATGACGACTACCACATTGCTCGCTACCAGTATGCCGTCGCGCTATTGGCCGTCGGTCGGGTCGAACCAGCGATTGAGGCCTTGGAACAAGTCATCGAGGCGGAGCCGGATCTGCCGAATGCGCATGCAGCTTTAGGCATTGCGCTCAAGAAGGCCGGTCGAGTGGAGCAGGCTGTTGAGGCTTTGGAGAGATCAGTCCAACTCGCGCCGAAACTGGCCGAAAACCATGAACAACTCGGTATGCTCCACGCCGAGCTCGGCAATTGGACCGAGGCTGAGAAGCAGTTTCGTTTCATGGTCGAATCAGGTCACCGTACAACTAAGACGTTGGTCAATCTCGGCGTGGCCATGCAAAAGCAGGGGCGGCTCGAAGACGCGATTGAAACTATGGAGCAGGCACTTCAAATCGAAAAGAACTCCTGGCAATTGCATGCAAACATGGCTGCGTTGCAGATTGAACACAAGGACGCGAATGCGGCGATTCACCACTACCAGCAGGCGCTGCGGATCAAGCCCGATGCATGGGCTGTGAGAATGAAGTACGGAGAGTTGTGGCAGTTGGTCGGCGAGCCGGGTAAGGCCGCCGATCAGTTTGTCGAGGTTGCCGCGTCGAACCCCGAAGCTGCTGATGTGCATTTGAAGGCGGCACAGACACTGAAGACTGCGGGTCGTTTCGACGAAGCAATCGCGCATTATGAGTTGGCAGCCCAGGTGCGGCCTAATTGGATGCCGGCGGCGGTGGGGCGTGCGTGGCTGCTGGCAACGCATCCGAGCTCGGAAGCTCGCGATCCAACAGAGGCCCTGCGCGTCGCGCGTAGTTTTGTGGAGTCAGAGAATCCGCACCCGATCGCGCTCGATACTTTCGCGGCGGCCAGCGCAGCCAGTGGAGATTTCGAGCAAGCCGTCGACTATGCTTCGCGGGCCGTTACAGTTGCACGTTCGGCGGGTCTGAACGGTCTCGCCGATCGCATCCAAAGCCGGCTGAACAAATACCAATCGGGGGAAGCTCACCGGGAAGAAATGGTTTCGACTGAATGAAGCAAGGCCTGTGCGGCACACTTCCCAATCGGCATCAAACCGTCGACCTCCATCACCGCCGGCCTAGCGCTTGCCCACCTTAATCCCCCAGACCGTTCCGGGCCGCTTGTTGTGGTAAGGTCGCTCCGTTTCACGGGCCAGCTCTTCCATCGCTGCAGTAACTTCGATGGCCCGAAACGTACCAGTATTCGCCTGTGCTACCTGCTTCAGCCCTTCTGCAGTTTTAGAGTTTTCACCTACGCCCAATCCAAACGTATGAATTGCGTAGGAACGTCCGGTCGGGTTCAGTAGCAAGTTTTTCTTTTTTTGTGTCGTGAACAAGTCACCGTCCGTGAGCAGGAAGACAGCTTCCGGACGAATCACGTCCGCGGCAGCTAGCGCCTCATCGATCGCATTGCCCACACACAATTCAACCGACGCGAGCCAACGATCCAGCATCTTTCGGTTCCTGTCATTGGAACGCACGAACTTCCGCACACCCTGCGGATAAAAGAGTGGATAGACCGTGTCGCTATAAAATATGACGTAGAACTCTTGCTTGGCGTCCAATCCACTTACGCTTCGCTTGAGTTCGCTTACCAGTGCTTCGAATTTTCCGTCCTTTCGCATGCCCCCGGAGTTATCGAGCATGTACAGGATGCGTCGGGCTTTGACTTCCGTGCCGAAAAACTTCGCCATGCCCGCACCTGTACCTTCACCCACAGCGCTATCCATTCCTGTAAGGCCCGCGGCTGATTCGCCGAATAGATCACTCAATTCGGAGAGGTCGGTGGAAAGCTCTGCAGGGGGCGATGCGTTGGTCGGCGCTTCGGCGATTGCTGGCTCTTCGATCAGCGTGTCACTCAGCAAGTCCTCTAGCGGCGCCGGATCGGGCTCGCTGAGCATTTCGTCGAGCGTATCGAGTTCTTCGCTGGGATCGATTTCGAAGTCTTCGAAGTCTTCGACCGGCTCGTAGGCAGGAGCAAATGCGTAGAGTTCCAATTCTTCTTTCTGCGGAATCACCAGCGACGTTAACGCGAGAATGGCCAGCACCACGATATGAGCTGTCAAACTAGTCAGCCACCCACGAGATTCGCGGGCGACGCGCCGGACGACGTTGCCTGATTGTGTCTCACCGTCTGCTGGTTCGAGCACGATGGGCATCGAAGCCGCATTTTCGGCTACATCCGCCGTTGACTCGAACTGCCCGACGAGAATACCCTCCGGAACCTCTGCACCCGTCGGATCCGAGGTTCGGTTCGAGAGAGGTCGCTCCACGATCTGGTCGTCAGCAGAGGCCTGCGAATCCAGCGGTGATGTTGACTCAAGACGGGCGGAGTTGCCAGCGGTGACATCAATCTCAAAAGTCTCAAGAGTTTCCGGAGGCGGTGCATCACGTGGGCCATCTTTTGGGCCTTCACGTGTGCTAGCATCGTCTTGTCTTGGCAAATCTGGAGTCATGGAAGACAACCCGAAACAACCGCGTGAGAACGTGACCAGTCGGCAATCCCTACACTACCAACCTATCGATTTTAGCATGGCCGGAGGCGAAACCAAAAGACGCTAGCAGATTGAGGCAGCGGACGCGAGTCGCGGCTGGGGCGACGTGCGTTGTAGCTAGCACAGTGATAGACGCGACGTCAGTAGAGACCAAGGCGAGGGTGATAGCATCACTTTCACTGATCTCATGCTGGCATGGTTGCCGATAAATATGCGTAATCTGCGCGATTTATGTCGCCCCCGCCTTTCGCTTCCCCCCGCGAGCAGTCATGAATCTCCACCCCAAAGTAAGGCCGCTATGGCAGCGCGTGCTGATTCTGCCAGCATTGGCCGCTCTGTTGTGCTACAAAGCACTGAGATTACCGAGAAGCATATTACCGCGTGCGCTGCGGTCGATCGTCACGCATTGGGACTACTCAATGTTCTGGGTGCTGATCAGGTCTGGTATCACCAGAGCGTATATCGACCAGCCGTGCGAATTCAAGCTTCCACCTTCACACGAACCCAAGGTGTTGGTCGAACCTGACCATCAACTCAGCACAGGGCAGATAAAGCAGTTTTGCGAGGACGGCTTCATTGGTCCGTTTGACGCGTTTTCTCGCACCGAGATGGCCGACTTTCGGCAGGAGTTGCTCGCCGTCGAGTCAACGACCTCGCAGACATATGGCTTTGTGACCCCGCGCGATCGGCATCTAGAAATGCCGCGGCTCTGGAGCTATCTTTCCTCACCAGCAATCACCGACCGCGTTGCCCAGCTATTGGGGCCCGACTTGTTGTGCTGGCGTTCTCAGATTTTCTACAAGGGTCCTCACGCGCCGGCGATACAATTCCATCAAGCCAGCACTTTCATGGTCGAGGATTACCTTGATCCGGCGATCTTTCCACCCAACCGGGATGAGATCTTCCAACTCACGGTTTGGGTCGCGGTGGACGATGCCACGCCCGAGAATGGCTGCCTTCAGTTTGTGCGTGGCTCTCACGAGCGGATGTGCACGATCAAGTTCGGCGGCGAAGATGGTTTCTACAACGCGAACTTCTCGTTGGAGTTTGATCGCGACCCCGATCGAATCGCTACTGTGCCAGTGCAAGCAGGGCAGTTTCTGATCTTCGCAGAAAGGTGCATTCACGGATCGCCGCCAAACTCTACCGATCGACATCGGTTGGCATTCAACATGCGAGTGATTCCGACCAATGTGCCAGTTTACACCGACAAGGAAAAGTACCGCTCCGTCTATAACGGCGGGAAGTACTACCTCAACAACTGGGGCGTGACCGTTTTACGCGGGGAAGATCGCTATCAGCTCAGCCGGACGGTCGACATCGAGCGTCGACACGCTGAGTTACCATGCGCTCAGCCACGTCGACTTGCGGCATAACGGCGTTTCAAGTACAAGCACATCCTCCAGATGTATCCTCAGGCAACTCTTCTTGGGGTGAGCCATGCAATCGCTCCGCAATAAGACTGCACTAGTCACCGGCGCTGCCTCAGGCATTGGCCGAGCGCTGGCACTGCAACTGTCGCGTGAAGGTACCGATCTCTACCTGCTTGACGTCGATCAAGTCGGATTGGTCGATGTCGTTGCCGCCGTCAAACACGAGGGTGTCGACGCGATCGGTCGACACTGCGACGTGAGCGATTCGCGACAGATCGACTCCAGCGTCGCTCACATTCTCGACCGGTGGGGCGCAATTGATTTGTTGGTGAATAACGCCGGCATCACTTACTACGGCCAGACCGAGCAAATGAGCGCTGAGCATTGCGAGCGGTTGCTCTCGATCAACCTGCACGCGCCGATTCACTTCACCCGTGAGCTGTTGCCCACGATGCTCCAGCGACCAGAGGCACACGTGCTGAACATCGCCAGCTTCTACGGACTCATTGGCACGCGTCGGCTGGCGGCATACACAGCAAGCAAATTCGGTCTAGTTGGATTTAGCGAATCGCTCCGCGCCGAGTACGGCAGAGCGGGTCTGGGGGTCACGGCAATGTGTCCCGGTTTTGTCGACACCAACCTCTTCGCCACAGCGCCACTAGGAGCCGACCGGCAACAGCACAAGACGCCGCCACGCTGGATGCTCACGACGCCCGAGAAGATCGCCGCCCGCGCGATCAAGGCCGTCTACCGCAACGAGGCGCAAGTTGTGATGCAACCGTACGCCAAGCTCGCACATCTGGGTAAACGATTCGTCCCCGGTCTACTCGATTGGGCGAATCATCTGAGTCGCAAAAAACCCAAGCAGGCGGCTGGGGACTTGCAGCGCGATTCTGCGGGTGAGCGGCGAGCAGCCTAACTGATGCTTGCTGTTGGGTTTTGCAGCTACTGCGCGACGTGGCCAGTTGTACCGCTATGCGTACGCGTCCAAAAAGTCGCCCCACGGCCGATCCTCTTTTGCTAGAATGCTGATCCAACGGTTCAGCTACCTGCACTTTGGGAGGACAATTATGCCGCGGAAACTGATCACTGTCTTGTTTGCTCTACTCATCGCATGTACGACGACATCACAATTACTGGCCCAAGGCGCCGCTGTCGTCGAAGCGCCGGCGACGTCCGCGCTGAAGCTGGCTTCGGTCTTCACCGATCATATGGTGCTACAGCGTGATCGCGAGATTCCGGTGTGGGGAATGGCCAGTCCCGGTGAGACCGTTAGTGTGCAACTAGACGGAAAAAGCCGCGAAGTGATAGCCGATGAAGATGGCAAATGGCGAGTCGATTTCGCGCCGCTCGCCGCCGGCGGGCCGCTGGAGATGACCGTGCGAACCGAGGGGTCGGTTCTCAATTTGACGGACATTCTCGTCGGTGAGGTATGGGTTGCCTCGGGCCAGTCCAACATGGCGTGGACCGTTAAACGCTCAGCCAACCCTGAGGAGGAAATCGCCGCCGCCAATTGGCCCAAAATCCGCTTGCTGACTGTGTCGCGGATCGCGCTTCCGCAACCGATGGACGAGTTTAGATCGTTCGGCTGGCAAGTCTGTAGTCCCGAAACGATCGAGAACTTCTCGGCGGTAGCGTACTACTTCGGTCGCGAGCTGCATCAGAAACTTGATGTGCCGATTGGCCTGATCAACACGAACTACGGTGGCACGCCGATGGAGGCGTGGACGAGTCGCGACGCGCTCGCTTCGAGGCCAACCTTCGTCAAGGATGCGAGCATCGCAGAGGCTGCCCTCGATACCAAAGAAAAACTGCCTAGTGGCCATCCCAGCGGCCTGTTCAACGCGATGATTCATCCAGTGATTCCTTATGCCATCCGTGGTGCGATTTGGTATCAAGGGGAGTCGAACGCCAAGCGCGAAGACAAGCCTCACTACCATGAACTCTCGGAGTTGATGATCGCCGATTGGCGCGAGCGCTGGGGCCAGGGCGATTTCCCGTTTCTCCTGGTACAACTCGCTGGCTGGAAGCCCGACGCACCCAACTGGCCAGCCCTCCGCGAAGCTCAACATCTGACGACGTTGACGATGCCCAACGTTGCGATGGCAGTTGCCACGGACCTCGGCGACGTGGCTGACATTCATCCTCGCAACAAGCAGGATGTCGGTAAGCGTCTCTCGGTTGCTGCACGAGCGCTCGCATACGGCGAGAATCTCGTCTATCGCGGACCGACGTACAAGCGGATGGTCGCCAAAGACGGTCGTTGCTCGATTAGCTTCGACGCGATTGCCGACGGCTTGCAAGTTGGCCAAGGGGGAGCCGACGCCGATGGGCCAGCCGAGCTGAAGGGTTTTGAAGTCGCTGGTGCCGATCGTATGTTTGTACCGGCAAAGGCGAAGATTCAGGGTGATCAGGTGATTGTTTCTAGTGGGGACGTGGCCGACCCGATCGCGGTGCGCTACAACTGGTCAGGTTGGACCGTCGGAAACCTCTACAACTCCGTCGGCCTGCCCGCACCGCCGTTCCGCACGGATCGGTTCTGAGCGTGATGCGGCTGCGAGTCGTCACCTACAACATCCACAAAGGCATTGGCGGCGTGGATCGCAAATATCGCCTGGAGCGCGTGATCGAAACGCTCGCGCACTTCGATGCCGACATCGTATGTCTGCAAGAAGTCGACGACGGTGTGCGGCGTTCCCGATTCCAACAGCAGGCCGAAGTGCTCGCTGAGCGTCTTGCGCTGCCGAACGTCGCGTTCCAGCGAAATGTGAAGCTCAAACAGGGCGCCTACGGCAACGCCATTCTCAGCCGGTTTAAGCTTTCCGACGTCACGCATGTCGATCTGCGGATTCCGCTCAAAAAGAATCGCAGGGCACTGTTGGCACACAGTCTCGTGCGAGGCGAGAATCACCGGCATCGGGTACTCGTAGCGAGCCTCCATCTGGGCCTGGCAGGATTCGAGAGGCAAATTCAACTGCGTCGGCTACTACAGCACCCAATGCTGGAGCACACCTCGTCGCGTAGCGCAATCGTGTTGGGCGGCGATTATAACGACGTTTGGGGGACTCTTGGTCCTAACGTCATGCACCCGGCCGGGTTTCATAGTGCGTGTCACACAACTAAGACCTTTCCCGCAGTACTGCCGATTCGGCCGCTCGACCAAATTTTCTATCGGGGACCGATCGAGCTGAACCACGCGTTCGCAGGACGGAGCAAGGCGGCTCGGCAAGCTTCTGATCACTTGCCACTGGTCGCGGATTTTGAATTCCGCGAAGATGACTAAAGGGGGCTCTTCAGGTTATCAAACAGACCAACGCCGCGAATGGACGAACTTTACAACACCGTCACTAAAGCTCTCGACTGGCTGACCGAAGCACATTGGCTCGCATATGTGCTCGTTGGCTGTCATTTGGCCCTGCAGTTCGGACTAGCATTTCGAGTCATCATGCGGCGGCGGACGGTGGGCGAGTCGCTCGCCTGGATTCTGGTAATCTTCGTGTTTCCGCTGGTAGGCCCGCTGGTATACGTGCTTATGGGCGAGCTGCGTCTGGGCAACCGACGGGCTAAACGATTCGTCGATCTGTTTCCGCCGATAGCTGCCTGGTTGGAGGAACTCGATCAGAGGTTTCGCGTTGATTGGAATCGCGTCGGCGAAGAGTGTCGTCCGCTCGCTCAGCTTGCCCGACAATCGATTGGGCTGCCAACTTTACCGGGAAATCAATTTGAGCTGATCGGCGATTGGCAGGCGGTGTTCCAGCGGTTGGTCGCGGATATCGATGCCGCGGAGAAGACCTGCCATCTCGAGTTCTACATCTGGGCGCCCGCTGGCGCGGCCGAAGACGTGGCGGAAGCCCTTATTCGCGCCGAACAACGAGGGGTTACCTGTCGCATTCTCGTCGACGCGATGGGGAGCCGTTCGTTCTTGCGCGGCGCAGCCGCAGCCCGACTGCGCGACGCAGGCGTGGAGATTATTGCAGCATTGCCGGGCGGGTTACTGCGGATGCCGTTTGTGCGATTCGATTTGCGGATGCATCGCAAGATCGTGGTCATCGACGGACGAATAGCCTACACCGGTAGCTTGAACCTGGTCGATCCACGGTACTTCAAACAGGACGCCGACGTGGGTCAGTGGATCGATGCGATGGTGCGACTAGAGGGACCAGCGGTCGAGGCCCTCGCGATTACATTCCTAGCAGACTGGTACGTCGAATCGGAATACGATCTTGAGCAGCTTCGCGAAACAGGCGGCGCCGAAGCCCAGAAAGCTGTCGGCGAGTGCGCCGTCCAAGCATTGCCGTCCGGGCCGGCATTCAGCACCGAGTCGATCGAGCAGATCTTGGTCATGGCGATCTACGCCGCTCGGCGGGAGCTCGTGCTCACCACTCCGTACTTCGTTCCGAGTGAGGCACTACGCATGGCCCTGGAGTCGGCTGCCCGTCGAGGCGTGAAGGTGATTCTCATCGTGCCATCGAAAGTCGATTCGCGACTGGTTCGCTTTGCCAGCCAGGCGTTCCAGGTAGATCTGTTGCGCGCGGGCGTGCGCATCGCGCGATTTCATGGCGGCCTGCTGCACACAAAGAGCGTGACGGTAGACGGCACGATGAGTCTGTTTGGCTCGTTGAATCTCGACCCACGCAGTCTGCGCTTGAATTTTGAGATCTCGCTGGCAATCTACAACCAGCAGTTCACCGAAGAATTGCGTGGGCTCCAACAATCGTATCTCGATCAGTCGGAACTCATCGACCTGGCGCGATGGAACGCCCGCCCAACCCATCAGCGTGTAGCGGAGAATTGTGCCAGGCTGTTGGGGCCGTTGTTGTGAATAGTCAGTTTGTGACTTCCAAACTCACTTCCGCCGAAGTGGGCCCCGCAGGCTGCAGCCGGACGATGACTTCTTTGTTCGCGGGTATGACAGCTTGCAGCGTTACCTCTTCAGCATTTTCTTGGCTTGCCAGCGCCATCTCCGCCGGTTTGCCAAGCGTGATCTTGCGATTCACTTCGTCTGCGTTCTCAGCCAGGTAGACGTGCACGTTGATCGGCTTGCCGGGAGACTTAGCCACTACTTTGACGGTCTGCTCGTTGCTAATTGGTTCAAATGGGATCTCGACAATCTCGCCGACGGGGATCGAGTAGTCCTGCTTGTGCGACAGCGTCGGTCCGCAGCCAGCGAGCATCACGCAGGCAATCACGAGTAGAACCTTTTGCAACTTCATGTTCAGCTTTCCTGAGGGGCTTGAGCGTTGAGCGAGATGCCTCATGATTGTACAGCGAGCGGCAAAAAACGGCGAAAACCGCCATTCCGACGGGCCTTGTATGGAGCCGAATTCATTGATACCTTAAGGGATTGCATTTCGCATACAAGCCCCGAGTAGTGAGGCCCGGCAGAACCCGCTGGCGTCGTCACTGAATTTACTGCCGAGGAAAAAGCCATGCAGGCTGATATTCATCCCGAATACCATGAAACCAACGTCCACTGCGGCTGCGGAAATACCTTCACGACACGCAGCACACGTAAGGAGTTGAAGGTCGATATCTGCAACATGTGCCATCCGTTCTACACCGGCAAGCTGAAGTTCGTCGACACGGCCGGCCGGATTGAGAAGTTCAAGAACAAGTTTGCCTCTGCTGGCTACGCGAGTCTGCAGAAGGGCAAGAAAGCCGACAAGAAAATGAAGTAGCAACGCTCCGAACCAATCTAGACTGGCCATCGCAAATAGTAGAGATTTGCGATGGCCTTTTTGTGTTTATCATTCGACATGCAAGAAGCGGCACGGAGAGTACAGAGGGCAGTGAAGTCCATGGTTTCATGTTGAAGCTTAAGGATTTGGGGCCTTAGCATTGCCGGAAGTCCTGCCGACAAATTTGCTCTGCGTGTTTTGTGACTCCGTGGTGAACTAAAAGTCAAGCACCTCTAGTGAACTAGCCGAACGATGCGCGAACTTCTGGAAGACAAACTCGCACGCTTTGAGGACCTGGAAAAGCAGCTGGTCGACCCGGATGTGCTTGGCGATTCCAGCAAGATGGCGTCGGTGGCGCGTGAGCACGGATCGCTCGCGAAGCTTGCCACCAAATACCGTCGCTTCAAGGAAATCTGCAACGAGATTGCCGAAGCGCGCGAAATGGTCGCCGGCGACGATGCCGATATGAAGGAGCTCGCGGAAGCCGAGCTGCCCGAACTTGTCGAACAGCGAGAAGAGATTTGGAACGAGCTGCTTGAGATGACCATCGGTGGCGAAGATGCCAACCGAACTCGTTGCATTATGGAAATCCGAGCCGGCACCGGCGGCGACGAAGCAGCGCTCTTTGCTCGGGACCTGTACGAAATGTACAAGCATCACGGCGAATCAAAAAAATGGAAGTTTGAAATCCTAAGCCACAGTCCCACAGAGCTCGGCGGTTTCAAAGAAATTTCGCTGGGGGTATCCGGCGAAGGTGTGTACCGTGAACTGCAATTTGAAAGCGGTGGCCACCGCGTCCAACGTGTTCCGCAGACTGAAACCCAAGGTCGCGTGCACACGTCGGCTGCGACGGTGGCGGTAATGGCTGAGCCGGAAGACGTCGAGGTGGAACTCAAACCCGACGATTACCGCATCGACAAATTCAACGCCAGCGGCCCTGGCGGCCAGCATGTCAATAAAACCGAATCGGCGATTCGACTCACCCACCACGAGACCGGCATCGTCGTGCAGTGTCAGGACGAAAAGAGTCAGCACAAGAACCTCGCCAAGGCCCTCCGCGAACTGAAGACGCGAGTCTACGACGCCAAACGGCAGGCGGAACAGCAAAAACGGGCCGACGAACGTAAGAGCCTGGTCGGCTCTGGTGACCGCAGCCAGCGCATCCGCACCTACAATTTTCCGGAAAATCGGCTCACGGATCATCGAATTGGATTCACCGTCTACAAGCTCGATCAGATCATCGCCGGCGACATGCAATTGGTCACCGATGCGTTGATCGACTATGAGCGACAACAACTCCGCGACGATTTCGGCGCCGACGAATAATCGAGGCAGCGGGCTTCTTAGCATCTCGCCCACCGCCCACCGCCATCATGACTGATCAAGAATCTTGGACTATCGGTCGGTTGCTCAATTGGACGACGGACTTTCTGCGCGACAAGGGAGCCGACAGCCCGCGCCTTGACGCAGAAGTGTTACTCGCCCACGCCCGAGGCTGCCAGCGGATCGAGTTATACACGGCGTTTGAGGAAGCGGCCGACGAGGCGCTACGTGAGTCGTTTCGCGATCTGGTCAGGCGGCGCGCTGCTGGTACGCCGGTCGCCTATCTGGTTGGGCATCGAGAGTTTTTTTCGCTATCGTTTCAGGTCTCACCCGACGTGTTAATTCCGCGGTCAGAGACGGAGTTAATCGTCGTTCGCGTGTTAGATTTGGCAAAGTCGCAAGCAGCGACCCAATCGCTGAGAATTGTCGACGTGGGAACAGGGAGCGGTATTCTCGCGGTTTGCTGTGCCAAGCACCTGCCGACAGCTCAGGTCACAGCCATCGACGTTAGCCCACAGGCTCTGGCCATCGCCAGCGCAAACGCGGAGCAACACGATGTTGCTGACCGCATCGACTTCGTTGAGAGCGATCTGTTCAGTAGTGTGACTCCGCAGCACGAGTACGACGTGATCGTCAGCAATCCGCCGTATGTCGCGACGCACGAGATGTCAGAGCTTGATCCCGGCGTCCGCGAATACGAGCCGCACTTAGCTCTGGACGGGGGAGAGCAGGGCACCGAGGTCATCGCCCGGCTCATTCCCCAGGCGGCTGAGCGACTGCGACCTGGCGGCTGGCTGTTGATAGAAGTGGGGCCGTATAATGCCCAACGGGTCGAGCAACTCGTCGGCGAAGAAAACAGTTTGTCGCTGGAAGTGACCATACCCGACCTTGCCGGACACCCGCGAGTAGTACAGGCGAAAAGGCAGTAACTGACAACACTATTCTCGCCGGAGCCCCCTATGTCTTCCGATTCCAATCGTCAGAACGCTCAGCTCTGGCTCGACGCCGCTCAGCAAACCGTCGCGTCCTATCGCAGGATGATTGACAGTTGCGTCGACCAGCTGACGGACGAGGAGTTGATGCAGCGCCCCGCCGAAGGGATCAACTCCGTCGCGATCATCCTCCGTCATCTGGGAGGCAACCTGCGTAGCCGCTGGACCGATTTTCTGAAGACCGACGGCGAGAAGCCCGACCGCGATCGTGATACCGAATTCCAAGATTGGCAAGACGATCGGGACTCGCTAGTGCAATACTTCGATTCAGGCTGGAACGCACTCAACTCAGCACTAGCATCGATTGACCACGACAACATGCACCGAGAGATCTTCATTCGAGGCGAAGCGCACACGATTCCGCTGGCAATCGAGCGTTCGCTAACGCACATCGCCTACCACGTCGGCCAAATCGCGATGATCGCGCGGATGGTTCATAACGGCGACTGGAATTGGCTGACCGTTCGTCCTGGCGGCAGCGCTGAGCACAACGCCCAGACTTGGGGCACTGCCGCGAGCCGCAGCGTATTCGGTCAGCGAGAGGAGCAGCAGCCCTGACGGCTGAACTTATCACAATAGCGCCTGTCCGACTTCAGACACGCCAAAGTACGTCGCGCCACAGAAGAATACGTGCGTGATCGTCACTGCAATTGCCGAGGCGATCGTAGTCCGCACCGAAATCGAAACGATCGTGGCCGACGTCAACAGGACCAGCAATAGTTGACTGCCCAAGCCAAGCGCCATTTCGTGGTGATTCAATGCAATACGGAGGCCAAAGTTTGCCACTACCACCACCACGATCACCGCAGCAGCAGTCATGAAATCGGGCACGCGAACTGAGCAAACGGCGCACGCCATGCGTAGCAGCCAGGCTGACGCGACCAAGCCGAGTGGCATGACCACAGCGCCGATAACAACGGGGTCCAAACGGTTCAGAAAGCTATCCACGATAGTTCTCCAACGAAAGTTCATGAGGAGGGGAGGTTCTCGCGTTGGTGTTCAACTAAAAGATACTTCGCAGTGTGTGGCGAACGATCAACGGTCGGGTCAGATTTGTGTGGTTTTTTGTCAACGAACTCGGTCAAGCTTATGGCCAAAGCAGGGGCTTCTAGGTCGCACTGCCCGATTCAAGGTCCGCGAGCCCGCAGCCACATCCTCTCTGCGAGTAGCGGGCGTTTCGACCGCTTTGCAGTCCACAACGGCATTCAGACCGCGGTACACATCCCAAGCCCTGGACAGCGCAATCACAAAATAGTTAAACTTGGCAAAGTCGCTCGGCCGATGAGAACCAACAACGGACAACCCGTGTCGGCATCGTGAGGAGAGCGTTGCGCTATGAAAAGACCCACATCTATCGGCTCTTTCTGCCGATTTTATTGCTCCTGTACGTGCCCAGCCTGAATGGCTGGACCCTCTCGCCCACGTGTTGCTAGCACGCTCCGCCACCTGTCAGCAGAGCCGTTGTAAGCAAATCCTCTCAGGCAGCGTCTCAATCTACCGACTTGCGGCAGCGCCTCAAACGGTCTGGAGAAATCCCATATGGCATCTGATTTTCGACTGAAGAATCAACTCCCCGACATTACTGCGCGGATACTCAAAACGTACGACGAGCTGGGCACCATTAACCACCTCGACCATTGCCCACTGCCCAACTACGATGAGGTGATCGCGGTCGTCGAGGACCTCACCGAGATCCTCTATCCCGGTTACCGGCGACGAGAAGGCCTGCATCACGGCAACATCACGTACTACGTCGGCGACCTGATCGACCGCCTGCATGATCGGCTCACGACGCAAATCGGTCGGGCTCTTCGTCACGAGGCCGGTGCAACCAGCGACTGCGAAAGCGACGAAGACTTTGAAGCACTCGGCCAAGCCAAGACGCTGCAGTTATTGGATCAACTGCCTGAGCTTCGAGAAGTCTTGGCCACCGACGTGCAAGCTGCCTACGACGGGGACCCTGCATGTCAGAATCTCGATGAAGTGATTTTTTGCTATCCAGGTCTGGAAGCGATCACTATCTATCGTTTTGCACACCTGCTTCACGAACTACAGATTCCGTTCATCCCGCGGATGATGAGTGAGTACGCGCACCGTCGCACTGGTGTCGACATTCACCCTGGCGCTACGATTGGGACGCACTTTTTTATCGATCACGGCACCGGTGTAGTGATCGGTGCGACCTGCCACATCGGCGAGCATGTAAAGATCTATCAGGGCGTGACGCTGGGGGCGTTGAGCTTCCCAACCGATGGCGACGGGCAACTTGTCCGTGGACAGAAACGACACCCAACGATCGAAGACAACGTGGTGATCTACGCCAACGCTACGATCCTGGGCGGTCGCACCGTGATCGGCCACGATGCCGTAATTGGCTCCAACGTCTGGCTTACCTCCAGTGTCGATCCCCACACGACGGTCGTGCTGGAAAAGCCCAAGCTCAAGATGCGATCTGAGGAGTCTGACGAACTGCGCCCTGAAACGCAGTATCAGATCTAATCTTGCTCCGGTAGGTCTTCTTGACGGTCCGTCGGAGGTGCGTCTCGGTCCGCGGGCACTGCTCCGCCGCGCGGCATGTACTTACACAGACCAATTCCACCGAAGTAGAGAAACACCAGCGGAATACCCATCAGCAGCATACTGCCGGGGTCGGCTGGGGTTAGGAACATAGAAATAATCGAGATTACCAGCACGGCGATCCGCCACTTTTCGAGGTAAGTCTCCACAGTGAATATTCCAACCCGCTCCAAGAACAGCATGACCAGCGGCAATTGGAAACTGACGCCAAACCCAAGCGGTAAGATCAGCACAAATGTCATCCAGTCGCTGATGTTCGGCATCGGGTTGATGCCCATTTGGCCATTGAACCAAAACAGGAAGTCGAGTACGTAAGCCAGCGCCACAAAAAACGCCAGCGCTGCACCAGAGAAGAAAAGTCCTAGACTGATCGGCAGAAAGATGTAGATGTACTTGCGCTCGTGCTTGTAAAGCCCGGCAGCCACAAACTCCCAGATGAAGAAGAACACGAACGGACTGGAGATCATTGCCCCCACCACCAAAGACGCCTTCACGTAGACGAAGAAAGGTTCCTGGCCCGACAAGCTGATCAGGCTCAAACGAGGGTCACTTTCCAGCGGGCGAAAAACGCGTAACCTTCGCAGTTGTTCGCGCGTCGTCGCGGGGGGACCTTCGGGTTCCGCTTGCCCAAGTAACTGGGCGAGTTCTCGCGGGTCAACGAGTAATACCTCTGGTACGAGGCCTTCGTCGGCCATTACTTCCGCAGCCGCAGTGAGATCGTCCGGCACGGCTTCACCCGCCGCCTGCTTTGCTTGGAGCAAGGCCAGATTCTGCTCCTCCGCTTGACCGCGATAGAACGTCTCCAGTGAGTTCCGAATTGGCGTCTGTATGTAGTCGACCACCGACCAGCCAAACAGTAAGCCGATAAGCGTTCCCAGCAGTAAGGCCGCAATCGATTTGAACAGAGCCAACCGCAACTCTTCCAGATGCGCGGCAAACGACATCTTCGACGCGTCCAGTGGATCAGCAGGCGTATCGGCGGGCATTGTCGGAGGGAATTGAAGGTAGGTGCGAGCGAGGGGACTCCCTCACAAGGTTACGCCGTGGAACTGACTCAGGACGAAACTGCTATATTATCAGCCGATTTCGCCGTTCACAATGCGGCTCTGACGAGTGCCATTGTCGCTGAAACATGGATGCGCGATGATGAAGTCCGCGGAAAGATATCTCGACCGACCACGATCGCCACAGATGGTGCGAAACGCAGGAAGGGACCACCTTCGCGTGCCAAATAGTCCGTTTGTATGATTCGGGAGAATCTATGACAGCCAGCTGCAATTACCCGCTTCGATTTGAACCTTTGTTTCGTCGCTACCTGTGGGGCGGCCGTCGGCTGAAGACAATGCTCGGCAAGGCGATTGGCGAGGGCGACGACTACGCGGAAAGCTGGGAACTGGTCGATCACGGCGAAGACCAAAGCGTGGTGAATAACGGCCCGCTCGCGGGATCGTCGCTGTCGCAACTCGTCGCCTCACACAACGAAGAACTGTTCGGCCAACACGCGGGACAATCTCAGTTTCCGTTACTGCTCAAATTTCTGGATTGCAATCGCACACTGTCCGTGCAAGTGCATCCCAACGACGCTCAGGGAGCGAGGCTCGATCCGCCTGACCTTGGCAAAACCGAAGCGTGGGTCGTACTGGCGGCAGAGCCAGGCAGCAAAATCTACGCAGGCTTGAATCCAGGTGTCACCAAGCATGATCTGCAGCAAGCTCTCGCAGACGGTACTTGCGACCAGTGCTTATACACGTTTGAACCCCAAGTAGGCGATTGCATATTCATCGAAGCCGGCACGGTGCATGCGTTAGGCGAAGGACTAATGATCGCCGAAATCCAACAAGCGAGCGATACCACGTTTCGACTGTTCGATTGGAACCGCGTCGGCGCCGACGGCAAACCACGTCCGCTGCACATTGATCAATCGCTTGAAGTGACCGACTTCCAGCGAGGCCCTGTTGCTCCGCAACAGCCAGAAGCCGCTGACCAACCTGGCCGTGAACGGCTGGTTGACTGCGACAAGTTCGTCCTGGACCGCTGCGAGCTGACGGCTCCGCAGCCCGCTGGCGGCGACGAACGCTTTCATCTGCTAACGGTGATCTCCGGTGATGTCCACGTGGGTGACGAGCGACTCACGCTCGGCGAGACATGCCTCTTGCCCTCGGCGGCAGGCATCGTGAAGATCGAGCCGCAGGGATCAGCCGTCGTCCTCGATATCTGCCTACCATAGCCGCCCTGGCGGTCACTCGCCGTGCTGGAGTTGAGCTGCTAGCACGGTTGAGTCACCTTTCGCTGACGGACCCAATGTCCTACACTTCGCCGCTCCTGCACCCTGGCTGTTCTTTGTCATGCGCCGACTTACGTTCATTCTCGCAGTACTCGCCGCGACGTCTGGCTGCTCGCCAACGATCTACAAGCCGACACTGCTGCATCCCGGACCGGCGCCGTTTCAGCGGAACAACGCATTGCAGTTCGATCCCTATCCGCCCAACGACATGGGACCCGAAATCGTGGGCGGACGTCCAAAAGACTTCCAGAAGCCTCCCAACGAAGTCACGCGTGCGCGTCAACAACAGTCAATTGCTCCTTGGCGGTTGGCACCGTTGTATTGATTGTGTTGCTCCAGCTAGGTCGCTCTTGCGAATTAGTTCTGCCACTGGGTTTTGGGAGGCGGAGTGAGTATGATGAAATGCCGCGCTCACCTGCGCCGGCTTTCCGTACTCTCGCTCGCTAGGTGCCCCGATGTCCCGTCAGTCAAAACAGAACAGCAGCCGACGCCCCCTCAGCAAGAAGACGACGGGCACCGACAAGCGAAAGCCGACCCGCCAAGGCGGTCCGCCGGCGCGCCGCCCAAAACGACGGCGTAGCGCCGCGCCCCGAATCAACTTCGAGCAAGACGGCGAGCGTCTGCAGAAGGTGTTGGCGGCTGCGGGAGTTGCCAGTCGCCGCGAAGCCGAACAGATCATCCTGGAAGGCCGCGTTGAAGTCGACGGTCAGACGGTCGTCGAACTCGGCACGCGCGTTGATTCGCACACTCAATCGATCCACGTTGATGGCGAACCGCTCAATAAGCCGAAGCTTGCTTACTTCGCGGTCAACAAACCGGAAGGCGTCGTCTGTACGGCCAACGACCCGTCGGGGCGCACACGCGTGATTGACCTCCTGCCGCCCGACGTGGGACGCGTCTACAACGTTGGAAGGCTCGACATAAACAGCGAAGGGCTGATTCTTTGCACCAACGATGGGCAACTCGCCAACCAACTCACCCATCCACGCCACGGTGTCGAAAAGACCTACGAAGTCCAGGTCGCCGGCCATCTCGATGTCGACGTCCTCAAACAGCTCCGCACCGGTATGCACCTAGCGGAAGGTTTCGTGCGCGTCGTACACGTTCGCATCAAATCGAAGCGCAAAAACGCCACGATCCTCGAAATGGTGTTAGACGAAGGCCGCAACCGCGAGATTCGGCGGTTGTTGGCAAAAGTGGGACATCGAGTACAACGACTCAGACGGGTCGCGGTCGGGCCGATTCGATTGGGGGAAATGCCGGCAGGCGTCTCACGGAGACTCACGCCTGACGAAGTCCGCAAGCTGCGGACATATGTCCGCGATGCGTCAGCCCGACCATCGCGCGACGCAACAAACGTGAGTCGCCCAACCACCCGACAAGAAAAGCTCAAGACCCGCCAACGCAAGCGCTTGGCTGCAGCTGGCAAAGCGAATGCAGGAAGAGCTGCCAAACAGAAAGTGTCGCGGCCGACCAAAGCGAAGCGAGGTGCCCGGTGAGCGTTGCTGACAGCGGAGCTGTCGAACACCCACTCGCTGCCGCCTATTACGCCGACAACGCACGGCAGCACCGCGTCGTCGTCACCGAAAACGTCCCGCTTGCGACCGACACCTATCGCCTCCGTTTCGACTGCTCCGAACTGGCCCGCTCGATCGTTCCGGGCCAGTTTCTAATGATCCGCGTCCCAGGGAGCGACGATCCGCTACTCGGCCGCCCATTCGCTCTGTACGACACGGTGATTGACGACAACGGCGATCCCACCGGCGTGGACGTCGTATATCTTGTGGTTGGCAAGCTGACTGGCGCGCTCGCGCAATTGAAGTCCGGCGAAGAGTTGGAGATCTGGGGACCGTTGGGGAACGGCTTTTCAGCGTTGCCTGTCGAGCATCTGGTCATGGTCGCGGGCGGTATCGGCCAAACTCCTTTTTTGGCGTTGGGCCGGCAATTCTTGGGCAGCCGAAAGTATGGGCAGCCTGAACAAGCGGCGGCTACGTCGCAGAGCGTGACGCTCTGCTACGGGGTCCGCCGAAAAGACCTACTCGCGGGCGAATCCGATTTCCGCGCTTGCGGCATCGACCTCCGCATCAGCAGCGACGACGGCAGCGTCGGCTATCACGGCTTGGTGACGGATGTACTCGTGCAGACGCTCGACGAGAAACCCGCCGACCGATGCCGCATCGTCTGCTGCGGTCCCGAACCAATGATGGAAGCGGTGGCAAAGATCGCCCTCGACCGAAATGTCCCGTGCGAGGTCTCACTCGAGACGCCCATGGCCTGCGGCATCGGCATCTGCTTCAGCTGTGTCGTCAAAACCAAGCAGTCCGATGGCGATTGGGACTACAAACGCACTTGCGTCGACGGGCCAGTATTCCCGGCAGAAAAGATTGTGTGGTAGCACCGCGAAATTTTCTCAACAGATCCTGGTAGCCAGACCGCTGATGAACGGGCCGAAATAGGGCAAGTGCCCCGGCTTAACGTGAAGGTCCATGGTGGCTCCCGCCTCGCGCCAGGACTGAAAACGGGAGAAGGCCTTTTGAGATTCAGCCCTTGAGTGACTTGATCGCCTTTGACAGACGCGACTTCGTGCGGGCGGCTTGGTTGGCATGGATCACGTTCTTGGCCGCAGCTTGATCGAGTCGCTTTTGTGCCGCTTGCAGTGCCTTTTCGCTGGCTTCGACATCGCCAGAACTGATCGCTGTGCGGACCGATTTGACGAGACCGCGGACTTGCGATTTCGTCGAGCGATTGCGGAGTCGACGGACTTTGTTTTGGCGGAGACGCTTGTTGGCACCAGCTGAGTTTGGCATCGGGATCGTTTTGCAAAGGGGTGAGCGGGGGTATAGCCAGCGGCGGGCCGGCAACTCGAATCACCCACTATTGCGTATTGCGGCCAGTTTGTCCAGACGCTCGGCTACATCCCGATAGGAGTAATCGAGGGCTGCCAAGGCCGTCAAATGCCGCTCAGCACGGTCATATTCCTGCATTCCCGTCGATAAGACGCCCGCTCGATACAGAGCCTTGCGATAGGTCTCGTCCCCGGGCGCGTCGATCACGTCGATCGCCTCCTCGTAGTGCGTCAGCGCGAGCTTGTATTGCTCGATATGCTGAAAACACTCACCCAGCTCCACCAGCACCAGACCGCCACGCTTTGAGTCGTCTTTGGCTCCCTGCAGAGTGCTGATTGCCTCTCTAACTTTGCCAGCACGCTTCAGTCTTAGCCCCAGATCTAACTTCAGCCGGGTGTTCTTCGGGTCGCGTTCGCTACGAGCAGCATAAATCTCCAACTCGACCTGATTTGCCTGAATCTTGTACCGATGTGCCAGCTGCTTGGCCTCCTCGGTCGGATCTTGCTGATAGCGCTGCTCCGCCAGTGCGGATAGGTGGCCGACTCGACGAAGCTGCACATCTTCGATGCGTGAGCGCAAGTCCATATCGCCGGCCCCGCAGGCGTTTACGCCTTGGCTGAGGAGCTGCTCAGCATCGTCAAACCGATTTTCACGCAAGTAAACATCCGCGAGCTGCGTGTAGTTCGCCGCAATGGTCGGGTCTGCTTCGATCGCCTCCTTCAGCCGCACTTCGGGGGGGCGATCATCCGCTGCTTCGCTCGACTTGGAAAGCTGCGCGACCGATTTGCTCGCCGTCGGCGACCCGTTGCGACTATCAAGCAGCGTCGAATCATAACCGCCCTTGTCAATCGTCCTTTCGACCGACAGTCGCGCGACCGCTTGCCTTGCTTCTTCGTCTTCAGGTCGCGCCTGTTGCACGCGTTGCCAACACGCGATCGCTTGATCGAATTGTCCCATCCGCTGCAATGAGCTACCTGCCCGCCGATTGACTTCCACATCCTTTGGATCGACGTTAAGAGCACACCGCAGGCAGTGGAGTTCGCACTCGTTGGAATGCAGCTGTTCGTAGGCGGTCGCCATAGACAGCAACGTCGGGATGTCCCACGGGTTCATCGCGATTGCCGTGCAACCGGCCTGCATTGCGTTTTCCCAGTCACCCTTGCTAATCGCTTTATTGAGCGACGAGCGGAGACTCTTCATCTTTAGCCCGGCGAGTCGGCTACCCTTCTTATTGTTCTCGTACTTCTTCTGCAGGTTCATCACCAGGTGTTGCAGATACACTAGATTGCAGGGGTCTTCAACAACGCACTGAGTGAATAGTTTGTTGGCGTAGTCGAAGTCCTGCTTGTCGACGCAGCGCTGCGCGTGCTCGAAGACTTTCTGCAACCGTTGCCGGGCGGACGTCGGCAGTGGCGACGCGTAACGGGATGGGATGGTGGAGGATTCTGAAGTCATTCAAAACGTCCCGCAAGACCTCAAGAGAGCGTACAAACACAATCGATGCGACGAGGTGCCGCGGCGTGTTGTCGTCAGCCAGTGGGTCCTCAACCGGCGGACAGCTACGCAGGATCACCCTCCCCGTGTATTCTAGTATAAGCCTACATGCTTCAGCGGGCGAGCGTTCCAAACTTGCAGGAGATTCCGACTATATGGCCAAGCATCCCGGCAAGGTCTATCTCGTAGGGGCTGGTCCCGGCGATCCGGGGTTGCTCACGCTGCGCGGACGGGAAGTACTCGAGCGGGCGGAGGCTGTGTTCTACGACTATTTAGCCAATCCGCTGTTGCTTGAGCATGCGACCGACGAGGCGGAACTCGTTTGTTTGGGGCAGCATGGGAAGGGAAGGGTGCTTGCACAAGAGGAAATCAACCGGCAGGTGATCGCGGCAGCCCAGGACGGCAAGCAAGTCGTGCGGCTCAAGGGCGGCGATCCATCTGTCTTCGCGCGAACCGGCGAGGAGATCACCGCGCTGGAAGCAGCGGGCATCGCGTACGAAGTCGTCCCCGGCGTGACTGCCGCGCTGGCGGCGAGTGCGTACGCTGGCGTGCCGCTCACCCATCGCGACTATGCCTCGTGCGTGGCACTGATCACCGGCCAGGAATGCCGCGACAAGACGGGATCCGCACTCGACCTGGCCGGCCTGGCGAGTTTTCCGGGGACGCTTGTGTTCTACATGGGCGTTACCACTGCACCTACGTGGGCAGCTGAGTTGATGAAGCATGGCAAACCCGCGGCAACGCCAGTCGCGATCGTGCGGCATTGTTCGCTGGCTGAACAGCGAACTATCGAGACCACACTGGGCGAAGTCCCCGAAGTGCTCGCACCGCGCAACCTGCGGCCACCGGCGATCATTGTCGTCGGCGAAGCGGTCGCGGCCCGCACGGCGAGCGAGTGGTTCACGTCGCGGCCCTTGTTCGGGCAGACGGTACTCGTGACGCGACCCGAAGAGCAAGCGAAGTCACTCGTTCGAAAGCTGCAGCAACTCGGCGCAACGACCAAGCTGCAACCAGCCATCGAAATCACGCCGGTCGCCGATTGGTCGGCTGTTGATACGGCGATCGAAAATCTGGCTACGTGCGATTGGTTGGTTTTTTCCAGCGCCAACGGTGTACGTTTTTTTTTGAATCGCATCCTCCAACTCGACTACGACCTGCGGTCATTGGCACATTGCCGCCTGGCCGCCATCGGTCCCGCCACCGCAGAGACGCTCGCCGAGTACCACCTCCGCGTCGATCTGCAACCCGAAACCTACCGCGCTGAGGCCCTCGCCGAGCAGCTCGCCCCCCAAGCCGCTGGTCAGCGCTGCCTACTGCTACGCGCGAGTAGGGGGCGCGAAGTGCTGGCAGAAACGCTAAGCGCCGCCAGTGCCGACGTCGAGCAACTCGTCGTGTACGAAAGCCGCGACGTAGCGCAACCAAGACCGGAAGTCGCCGAAGCACTCGCCGCTGGCCATTTCGATTGGCTGACCGTCACTAGCTCCGCCATCGCGCGGTCGCTAGTGAACATGTTTGGAGACGATTTGCGAAACACCAAACTGGCGGCAATCAGCCCGTTATCAGCGGGCGTATTGGAAGCAGCCGGCTATCCGCCGACGGTCGTTGCTGAGGAGTACACGACGGAGGGACTAGTCCGAGGGATCGTGGGGTAGGTGTTCAGTCGGAGCTAGTGAGTCTAGCCGGCTCCCGCTTGTGCGTCGTCGCGTGGCTGAGTTTCCTTTGACAAAATAGCGGTAGTTCGCCCAAGCATCAAACAAGCCGTGCAAGAGGCGGCAGCATACTTGCGATCTTGCCGAGGCTTGAGTCGAACAGCTTCTTGCGATTAGACAAAGCGCCGCAGCACCGAGTCCATCGTCTGGCGGAGTTCCTCGAGCTGCTCCGGGCTCGGCTCCTGTTCGCCGATCTTCACTAAGCCCGACCATTCCAAACGCAGCGGCCAGTTGCGCTGCTCGGCACTTTGGTTCACGCGACCGAGCAGCCGCAACGCCCAGAAAGACCCGTAGCTGTTGCGAAAAGAGAGCCAATGCGAGTCTAGCGAAGCAAGACTCGCATCGAGCGACCCACCCACTGTGTTGCGCGCGTTGGCGACCATTCCGGCCGCGGACAGCAAGCTCAGGTACGCAACAAGCTCACTGATCGGCGGCGAACTATCCGGCGACAGTCCCAGGTGTTCGCGGAGCAGCAGTACCTGTCCCAACGCAACCAGAATCGTCGCCCGCCAGTGCCGCGTGGGCAGATAGTTCAGCACTCCCAGGGCGATCAGAATCCACAGGAAGATTTTCCAGGCGACGAACAATTCCACTTTAACTCCTGCGGGCAACGCAACTGCCTGCGCTGCGGGCCACACCAGCACAATCCACAGCGTGAACACGACCCATTGCCAGCCGCGATCTTGCGGCCGACGAGCCCCGAGCACTGCCATCAGCGGACAAAGCGTCGTCGTGGCGATGGCGAAGCCTGTCGCGGACAAGGTGATGCCCTCCAGGCGTGTCTCCAGAAACGTGCCAATCGCCAGACTGCACGCAGACGCCGCTACCCACAGACACGGGGCGCCAAGCGTTGTATGGCGTAAGTGCTTGAAGCCTTGCTGGGCGAAGGTGGCCAAAAGAAGGGCGAATGCGAAGGCAATCCAGTGAGCTGCTGGAATTGATACAACCGACAGAATCGGCAGACTGTCGACGATGGACTCGGCGGATGGTCTGATTGTGACGGCTCCGTAAGGTCTGCTGACGCCAAAAAGCTGCCTTCGTGTGTTTGCCAGCTGCAGGGGCATAACCCATCTTTTCAGGAGTCTAAAGCCTAGTGCTTCGACGCTCCCCAACAACCCCCAGCTCCCCAACCGAAGGTCACTCCCATGCGATTACTTCCTTGGCTCGGCACTATTGTCCTTGCGCTAGCCATGTCGCTGGCGCTGGCATCCAAGGCCGATGCCCGACATTTTTGGCAGACTTTTGGCTCCACCATGCCCGCCGCTGACGGCAGTGGCTGCACTTGGAACTGGAATTCCGACTACTTCGTCCCACGCTACCCATCGTCGTGCCGCTACGGGCTGTTCAGTCCGTGCAAGACGACCTGTACGACGTCGCCAGCATGTAAATGGTGCCATCCGTACTACCCCGGCTACTGCAGCCCCTACGGCCCGTGTCACTATCGCCGCTACAACCACGTGTACCAACGCAAGTGCGGTTGTACGCCAATTGCCGCTTGCCCGCAGCGATGCCGCTCAAACAAAGACTGTGCCTGCACCTCCGGCGGCATGTGTACCGGTGGCTGCAAGGCCAGCGGCTGCACAGCCACGATGTGTTGTGCTGAAGATGGATGTTGTCATCAAGGTCAATGCAACTCCACAGCGTGTCACTGCGCTTACGGTGCGTATGCACCGCTATACAACGTCGAACAGCCTGAGTACGCAATTCTGGGAAGCATCCCCGTCGATAGCAGCGAGTTGCTGACGCGGACGGATCTCTCTCAGATCGGCGGAGCAGGCGGACAGTTGCTGCAGCAACCTCAGGGTGTACTGGAACAACTGCAGAACTTGCCATCGTTGCAAGGCTTAGGATTGCCCCAGCTTCCCCAACCGGAGCAGAACCAACGCACAAACAGATAGCCGAGTTTCGTCCGCTGAGAGTCACGGCGCACTCTCGACCTACGACCTCGCTCACAAATCGTCCGACCCAGCCTCGTTATCGGTAGCCTACTGGGGAGTGTGGCTCACCGACTAGCGCAGCTGGCCGAGGGTAGGCAGGTTTCCTTGTGAAGCCTGCCTGCTTTTTTTTGCGCCCTCGAAGCTTGCCCAGCCGGTAAGTCTAGGCAGTTTCGAAAAACCGAGAGAATTGGGCTATAGAGCAGCCCCGGCGGTCGCCGATACATGCAGTACAAAGAGAACGGGAGGGCGAAACACTTCTGGTGTTTTGCTTCAGGATAAAGGTCATAGCAAGACGACGGATCGACTTGCTATGACCTTTTAATTTTGTTGGCACTAATTGGTGCCCGCTTTGGCATTGAGTTGCGCTAGCAGTTCCCGCGCCTCCTTGCGAAAGAGGATCAATCCTGCTTTTTGGTCGACAATTTTCTCCAGCGCCGCAATCGCTTTGTCGTCCTGACCTTCCGCTGCCAGGATTTTTGCAATCAGGAAGGTCGAATCCGGCTGGATCTGCAGTTTACCCGCATCTTGCAGCGACTGATTGGCCTCCGATTTCCGCCCCAATTCGTACAGCACGTAGGCTCGTGTGACGTTGGCCTGCGCGCTGTTGGGAAGCCGCTCGGCGTTGTTTTGGGCGTACTGCAGGGCTCGCTCCTTGTCCGAGACCTCGTCGCTGGCGATCAGCAGCAGGGCCATCAAGTCGGTTGCCTGTCCGTTGCGTGGATCGAGGCTGAGAACTTTCTGGAGGGCGGACTCTGCTCGGTCAGATTGGCCCTTCATGTACGCGACGGCTCCGTCCATGAGCAACGCTGAAATTGCATCAGGCGTCTGCTTGCGTAGCTCGGTCGCAACTTGCTGGGCTTTGTCGAGTTCCTGCATCTGAATTAGCCATTCGGCATAGGCCTGAGCCACTTTGGCGTCAGACTTGTCTTCGTTGTAGGCCTTCTCAAACGACTTGCGTGCTTTTTCAATTTCGTCGTTGCCATAGAAAAGTTGGCCCAACGACACGAACGGATGGGGCGCATCCGGATTGAGTTCCCGTGCTTTGGTCAGTGACGTGAGCGCCTCTTTCGCTTTGTCCAAGCGGAACAAGACGATTCCCATGCGCGTGTGGGCCAGTGCGTTTTCGGGGTCGATCGCCAGCCACTGTTCAAGATATTCGCGCGCTTGATCCCACTGCCGTCTTCGCTCGGCCACGGCCTCCCGTCCAGCAAAAATACGAATCTGAAAGTTTCGCTTGCGTTTGGTGTTCTCCGTAAATTTCTCCACCAGCGGAGAAGCATACTCAAACAACGCCAGGGCTTCGGTTGTCCGTTGGGCGCGGAAAGCTTGATCCGCGAGAATTAGGTACGCCTCCGGATCGTCGGGCGCCTCGGTGGCGGCCCGTTCCAGATAGAACTGCAGGCCGCGAGCACTTCGATAAAAGAGGTGCATCTTGGCCAACATCACACTCACGGGCGCAAGCTTCGGATACTTTTCTTTGGCTCGTTCCAAAAAGTCTTGTGCTCCCAGGACATCACTATTCTCGAAACGCTGAATGGCCTTATCGATTTCCGGGTAATCGCGATTCGAGAGCGACACGGCATCGCCAATCAAGTATTTCGGCGACATCTTGTTGCTGCTGGCCTGTTGAGCCTGGGAGAGGCCGGGAGCCACACAGGCTGCGAGCAACAAGCCGGCAAGCAGCTTCGAGTTTAGAGATGCGTGGGCAGAGACAAACTTGCTTGAGATCATGATTTCCTCAACGTGAATCGGCCCAGCGCGGGGCTTATTTGTAGTGGGCATGTGTCGGCAGATAACCACACTCGCGGGTAACCACTCATTCTAAACGATTCGATCGGGGTTTGCACCAGTCCGGAGGTGGGCCGATTTGGGAAGGCGACGAAATGCCACGAGGTTGGCAAGGTTATTCGGATCACGCAGTTTGGAGGGCCTCGGCAGAACCGGCTCGACTCGTCTAATTGGCTCACCTATAGTGGAGTTTGCGCAATCCTTTGACGATCGTCAGGTAGCGCATGTCGCCACCCTTTGAGTCGCATCGAGGTGTTCCCGTTGTTTGTTGGGCCGGTTTTCAATCGCGAGATTATCACGACTCCGCGCAGCTTGCGACTCTACCTGACGCGAGCGGTGTACGTCGCGGCCCTATTCGGGTTGGTGTTCACCGCCTGGCTGATTTTGTTTGGTTCCAAACAGCAGAGCGGCTTGGCAGATCTGGCTCGGTTTGGGTCCGCGATTTTTGCGGTGTTGGCTCCGCTTCAGCTCGCCATTGCTGTGGCGTTTTCCGCGCTCCTGACAGCCGCCGCCGTCGCCCAGGAGAAGGATCGCCGCACGCTCGATTTGCTGCTAATGACCAACCTCAGCAACGTCGAACTCGTGCTCGGCAAGCTGCTGGCCAGCATGCTCGCGATCGTGGTCCCCGCGCTGGCGGGGGTCGCGTTGCTGATGCTGATCACCCTGTTGGGGGGCGTTTCCTACGGTCAGGTGTTTCGTGTCGTTGCGGTGACTTTCATCTCTGCGGCAGTGGCGGGTAGTCTGGGATCAACGATTGCGCTGTGGCGCGAGCGTACGTTTCAGTCGTTGGCTCTGACGGCTCTGCTGCTCATGCTGTGGTTGATCGGCGGCGAAATGATTGCGGTCGGTGTGTTCGGTCAGCAGTGGCTGGGTGTGAGCGCAGAAGACTGGGCCGTGGCTGTTTCGCCACTGCGCGCGATCTTTGCGGCGACGCGCCCACTAGTGGCAAGCTCCGCAGAGTTGGGCCAAGTCCCGTGGTACCGAGTCCCGGTCACCATGTTCTTAATCGTGGGTACGGTCGGTACCATACTGCTGAATTTGTGGGCGATCGCCCGCGTACGCGTGTGGAATCCAACCCAAGAGGCTCGACAGCCCGCCTCGGAGATTGATTCCGAAGCGACCGAGGCAACCGCTGCACACGCCATGGGTTCGGCTTCTCGTCGGGTCTGGGACAATCCGATCCTCTGGCGAGAACTCTGCACTTGGGCGTACGGTAAGAAGATCATCGTGGTGCGGATTGCCTATCTGGTGATCTTTGCGATTTGTAGCTTCGCGCTACTTTCCGCCCTGGAGACGAGCACGCCAGCTTACCGTGCCGCGACCGGCGCCGTGTCGGATACCACCAAGCCTCTGGTGCCGTTGATGGTGTTGGGCTTGATCCTAGTCAACGCGCTGGCAGTGACTTCGCTGACGAACGAACGCGACCTGCGTGCACTGGACCTGCTGTTGGTGACCGATCTGACTCCCAAGGAGATAATCTTCGGCAAGTTAGGCGGCATTTTCTACAATTCGAAGGAGATGATTCTGCTGCCCATCGGACTCTGTCTGTTGTTGTGGTACCAGGAATTCATGACGACCGAGAATCTGATCTTTCTTACCATTGCCACGTTGGTGATGAATGCCTTCGTGGCGATGCTGGGGGTCCATGTGGGCATGACGTATTCAGAGTCGCGGACCGCTGTGGGCGTAAGTCTGAGCACCGTGCTGTTCTTGTTGTTGGGAATCGCCGTCTGCATGCGGATGATGGTAGCCTTTCAGGGATCTTTCAATAATCAGCTGCAAGCGTTTGTGGCGTTCATGGTTGGCGGCGGGGCTGGTCTTTTTCTGACGCTGGGCAGACGAAACCCATCCAAGGCGATCGGTCTGGCATCGTTCGCCACGCCGTTTGTGACCTTCTACGTGATTACGAGCTTCTTGCAGGCGAGTTTCGGCGCGGCATTCTTACTGACCGTCGCGACCTACGGTTTTGCCACGACGGCAATGTTGATACCGGCAATCGCTGAGTTCGACGTGGCCACGGGGAGAACGACTGATCAGACGTGAAATGCAGCTATGACGTACTAGGAATGACGACCGACGAAAACAGCAGGAGTTGCCTGGATATGGAAGCGGCCCGTTTTTCGTCAACCGTTGTTTTCACGAGACACGCGCCGTGATCGTTCTGCAACAATTCAGTCCGCTGTTTATAGCAATGATGCTGCTGGCGGCGGGTTCTGCGTTCTTTTCTTGCAGCGAAGCGGCCTTGTTCTCCCTGCAGGCCGACGATCGGCGTGCACTGCGCAGCGGTGGGATGAGTGGGCAAATCGCGATACGATTGCTCGAATCGCCCGATCGGCTGCTCACCGCGATTCTGTTCTGGAATCTGATCATCAACATCGTCTATTTCGCGCTCGCTTCGGTGGTCAGCATCAAGCTCGAGCGCGATAGGCTGCACGCCGAGGCGGGCACGGTCGCGCTGGTGGCGCTATTGGCAATCATTTTGTTTAGTGAAATGATCCCCAAGACGGTTGGAGTACTCATGCCGCGCGTGTTGGCACAGACTCTGAGTCTTCCGCTGGCTGCCGCAGTGCGTGTATTCGATCCTCTTCTGCCGATGTTCGCCGCGACAAACCGAGCCGTACGGAGACTGCTATTTCCGAACTTTCGGGCGGAGCCGTACTTGGCTCTACGTGACTTGGAACAAGCCATCACGGTGTCGACCGCCGATGAAGAGTTGGCGGCACTGGAGCGGTTGGCGCTACAGAATATTGTGTTGCTTTCTGACCAGCGGGCTGACGAGTTGATGCGACCGCGCAAGCAGTATCGATCGTTCTCGCCCCCGGTGAGCCTCAACGACTTGGACGGCCGGCCGACGCGTAGCGGCTATGTGCTCGTCAATGAGGAAGGTAGCGACGAGATCATCGGCGCGATCGCATTGAACTACTTGCCGACCGTTCCTCGCAATCATCTGGAGCGGTTCGCCAAGCCGGTGATTTACATTCCGTGGTGTGCCACGGCTGCGTCGGTGCTCAACGAATTGCAACGTCAAGAGCGAGAAGTCGCGGCAATTATCAACGAGTTGGGCGAAACCATCGGGATTGTCACCTTGGAAGACCTGCTGGAGTACGTGTTTGCCGACCAGGCGAGCCGCAGCGCGCGATTGCTAGAGACCTCGCCCATCCATCAACTGGAAGAGAATCTCTGGCAAGTCACGGGTATGGCGACTTTGCGGCGGCTGAGTCGTGAGTTCGACGTGCAGTTGCCCACGATGAAAAGTACGACGGTCGCGGGAGCCGTGCAAGAAGTCCTGCAACGACTACCCGCGCGCGGCGACCAGTTCGAATGGGAGATATTCTCGCTGGAAGTGATCGACGCTGAGCCGCTGGAGAACTTGCTAGTGCACGTGCGATTGCGATCGGAGCAAACCGAGTGAAGTCACTATCGAGATGGCAAGCTACTTGTGAGTTTGCAGTTTGTACCGCTGAAGTGGCTGTTTTCAAATTGACTCTCCTATGTTGATTATCCTCCTACTATTGCTGATCGGGTTGCTCCTGAGCGCGTTCTTCAGTGGCTCGGAGACAGGATTTTATCGCGCTACGCGAGTGCGACTGGCTATCGAAGTGCTCGCGGGAAACTGGATCTCCAAGGTGTTGCTGTGGTTGGCACATCAACCGACGTTTTTCGTCGCGACGATGTTGGTCGGCAACAACTTGGCCAACTACGTCACTTCGCTGTCAGTGGTCATGGCCTCTCAGCGTTTCTTTCCCTCAGGCGGGGCACTCGTTGATGTCCTCGGACCGATTGTGATTGCGCCCGTGTTGTTTCTGTTTGGTGAGTTGCTTCCCAAGAGCTTATTCTTCGAAGCGCCTAACCGATTGCTCAAACGTTGCACACCGGTGATTGTGCTGTGCAGCGTGCTCTTCGCTCCGATCACCCTGGTTCTGTCAGCCTTTAGTCGGGTTTTGCAGTTGGTGACCAACAATAGCCCTCAAGAACTGCGTCTGCGGCTTGCCAAGCGTGAGTTAGGCGAGCTATTGGATGAGGGGCATGAAGTGGGAATCTTGCTGCCGGCGCAACAGGGGCTGGCGCAGTCGATGCTCGCGGTGGCGGGCAAACCAGTTAAGACTTTCGCTCTGCCGGCAGCCCGCGCCGTACGCGCGACGACCACAATGCGAAAGAGCGATGTGCTACGCATCGCCCAGCGGCACCGCCGCACGTTGCTGCCGGTGGAAGACACCCGTCAAGGTCGCAAACTCGTCGGCTACCTGCGGATGATGGACCTCTACCTCGACGATGCATCCTCACTGCCCGAGCCGAGGCCGCTGGTGGAATTGCAAGCGGAGCAAACTTGCCTGACGGCGCTGCGTCGGCTGAGCCAACGCGAAGACGCGCTGGGGCACGTGCTCGACGACAAGGGCCGTACGGTGGGATTCGTCACAGGTCGAGAACTGCGAATGGCCTTGCTGAGCGCGTCCTGATTCGTGATCGAAGGCGCGCTTGAGGAGATCGGTCCGCTATCGCGCCAAAGACATCGAGTGCTTTGGCGACGCCGGCGAATCGTCCGATCCTGAAACGAGAGGCCCATCCAAGTAGCGCACAAAAAAGGGGCCTCGCGTACCAGACGAAAGACCCCGTGATTAAGGAGAACACCCCTATGATACCCCAAGGAAGGCAAAGACGCGAGCCAATTCTCATAGTTACCCATGGTGACGGTACTTTTGACGTCCACGCCGAGAACTTGAGCGTCAATATCGTTAAAACACCCTATTTGGGTGGATCTTACCAATTTCCTCAGGCTGAGGATTATCTGGAGGAAACACTCTCCCCTTTCTGGCGGAAGCTGTATTTTCCTGGGCTGATCAAGGCATCGGGGGATACCAGGCCGCTGACGCCATCGTCAATCCAGGAAGCCGAGTTCGTGGATTCGATGCTTGAGACTTGCGACCGTGTCGACGGCATGACTCAACCCATAGCCGGATCCGCCAACGCTGCTCAAAAGAGGCTGACACGAGCACGGAGGGCAGCCGGTTGAACGATCGATTGCAAGTTGAATGCGGTCCTCGCGAGCGCAACGGCAGCCGCATAGTGATTGCAAGCCTGGGCGATGTTGTCCACCGCGACCGACTCGACGTCGACCGAGACAGTGAACGCCGCAAGTTCCGAGAGCGGGCCTGCAAGAAATTCGGACTTGGTGACGACGCGCACGAAGCGATTGAATCGCAACTAATTCAGGCAGCGGACAATCAAGACGAGGGTGCCGATAGCCTCTGGCAACCCATCGCTACCACGCTCGCGGACGTAGTGCCTTCCACCCCGAAATATCTGTGGCCGGGACGCATGCCGTTTGGGATGCTTACTTGCGCTGACGGCGACGGTGGCGTCGGTAAGGGACTGTCGATCATGGACATAGCCGCTCGTGGTTCTCGTGGCGATGCTCAGCCACCACACAATGCCCCTGATGGAACGTTCGAGCCTTGGTCTAAGTTGTTCGTCACTTCTGAAGACTCGGATGAATACGTCCTTCGTCCACGTGCTGAGGCGGCTGGGGTGAACCTAGAACGCATCCACACAATATCAAGCGTTGAGATACCGTGAGTAGAAAAGCGACCTCTGAAGCTGAACGTCGACGTATCCGCGATCGAGCAGTTGGTTGTCGACCGTAGTACGAGGTTCGTTGTCATCGATCCGTGGTCGGAATTCTTGGGCGATGGGCTGTCGATTAACAGCGATCAAGATAACCGCCAGGTACTGGGACCTTTGGCAGACATGGCACAAAAAACCAACACCGCTGTGCTGCTGGTCAGGCATCTATCCAAAAAAGAGGGGCAGGCCGCTCAGTATCGAGGCGTGGGTAGCACTGCACCGCTGAACGCCAGCCGAGCTGCTTTCGTGGTAGCTCCCAATCCAGAGGACGCTAGTCGCCGCGTCTGGGCGTGCACGAAGTTCAACATCGGCATCAAGCCACCGTCGCTGGCATTTCGCATCGAGACGCATCAGGACGCCGCACGTGTGGTCTGGGAGAGTGAGACGGAGTTGACGGCGGGTGACCTGATGAAGTCTACAAACAGTGGCGATGGCAGCAAGCTGGGGCGAGCTAAGGCCATTCTCGAGGAGATTCTTTCAGACGGTCCACGCGGCAGCAACGAAGTCCTGGAGGCACTTGAGGAGGAGGGCATCAGCAAGCGTACCTACCACACCGCAAGGAAGGAATTGGGCATCAAGAGCGAGAAGACTGGATTCAATGACGGCCAATGGCTGCTCACACTTCCATCGACCAATGGAGCCGACTTCTGATTGCAACCTTCGCGAAGAATGCAACGAAGGATGCAAACGGTGTACCCTGCCTAGGTGCCAGGCGCTATTTGTGGTAGCCCAACGACTTCATGATCGACAGCATCTCTTCAAAGTTGATGAATCGCCGACGATGTTGCAGCTTGTATTGATCGATTGCGCGGGCAAGTTCGCCTGCATCTGGCGAGAGATGGTCGTGGCTGTTGGCGAACTGTCGACGTTCGCGACCGCTGATGTCACCCGAGTTGTTGGGATCACGACGGTCAATGAATGGTGTGGTGGCGGCTTCGGCGGGCATAAGCGTGGAAGGCATGATCAAGCTCCTTGATAGGCGGGAGTCGGTGGCCAGCATGAATTCCGACGCAGACCTCCGAGATACGCTCAAACATACCTTACAATGTCGCACTTCGAGGTAACAAACTGGGAGGCGTGGCCGATCGTGACGATTGTCCCAACGGCGAGGATTCTCCTAGCGTCGGATGACGCCGCCCTGCCCAGGGTCGGCAAACCCTTGCAGCTGTGCGAGCAGGACCTTGCTCGGTTCGTGCTGGGCATTGATGGCGAGTACCCGTCGGGCAGTATTCGCCGCAGCCGACGTCTGTCCGGCCGACTGTTCAGCACTTGCCAGTTGATACAACAGATCGGCCGGCGCGCTGCCGCGCTGGCTGGCTGCGGCGAGACTCTCCACCGCGTCTTGATGCCGGTCCATTGCACCGTACGCTAGGCCCTCAAGCCACAACGCCTGTTGCGGTTCCTGCCCAGGCGGATAGATGTCAAGCAGTCGATGCAGCGTGCTGAGGCAACGTTGTGGACGACCCAGCTCGTATTGCACCTCGGCAATCTGAAGCAGCACGTCGGTTTGATGAGGCGAGTAACGCAGCGCTTGCTGTAGATCGGCCAGCGCTCGTTTTGAAGTCCCTCGTTGGCGCGCGACCCGACCGCGTAGTGCCCAACCGCCCGCCAATGTCGAATCGAGCGCGATCGCCTGCTC
>JANQQA010000234.1 GCA_028285205.1 Bythopirellula sp.
GATGCAAGGCATGCTCGACAGCCTGCCCGCCGCCCAGCGCGCGATGGTCGATCAGTTCGCCAAGAATCCGCAATCGCCGGGCCAGACAGCGGCGCGCCCGAAATTGGAGCTGCGCAATACCGGACGGCGGAGCGAGATCTACGGCTATCCTTGCGTGCTGATGGCGATCACAAGACAAGGACGCAAAGTGCGCGACGTGTGGGTAACCAACTGGAACAACATTCACGGCAGCCGCGAATTGGCCGCCACGTTCGACAGCATGTCGGACTTTACGCAAGAGTTGCTGGATGCGTTTCCGATGCAGGGGCAGTCCCCACTGCAGGAGAACGCGTTCATGACCATCCGCCAGTTGGGCGGATTCCCTGTCGCCACGCGTGAATACGATCAGAATGGCTCTGTGCAAAGCGAGACGGCACTCCGCAAAGCGACTCTGCAGAGCATCAACCCTGCACTATTCCAGCCGCCGACAGGCTACCAAGCGGATTCGATGTTCAGCGGGCCTTCACTGGGTCGCCCGTCGGGACGAACGTCGGCCAACTTCGGCCAAAACGGCCAGGGTCGTCGCTAACAACAAGCCTGTGTTCGGCTCGGGCACCTGCAGCTGCAAAGACCCAGGCGGCTGCGACTGAACCGCGGCTTGCCAAATCAGCATGTCGGCGCCGTCGCTATCGCCGTCGCCATCGGCATCGGAACCATCGCCCACTCCGAAATCGAGATTCCACTTCAGGAGATCGGCCTCGTCGACGAAACCATCGTCGTTAAAGTCCGCCGGCAAATCGGGAATCAGTCGATAGACTTCGCCCTGACCAAACTGATTGCCAAAGCTACCCAGCGAAAAATCGACAAGGTACAAGTGCCCAAATGCATCTTCGCCAAATGCCACGACGACGTTGATTTCACCTTCGCCGTCAATCAAGGCATTGAACTCGTCGGTACGAATCGTAAAGCCAGTCAGATTGTCTCCGTCGAACGTCGCCGGGTCGGTATCGCGATCAAACGTGCCCGACAGGACCGCTCCCGCAGCAGCCTCGGCGAATACGTATTGCCCTTGCAGTTCCGTGATTGGGCCACGATAGACACGCCCACCAGTGATCGACGCGACAACCGGCAAACCCTTATCGGCATCGTGCAGCAATTCGAAGATCGGGTTTCGCGAATCCCCCTGAGGCCCACCCACACCGACTACCGGTGTTTCGAGTGTGCCTTCGCGTATGGGCCAACCGAAATCGAGCCCTGCTTCTCCTGCCTTGGCAAAATCGATTTCTTCGCTGGAGTTGAAACCCACGTCGCCGATGTACATGTCGCCCGTCGCGGAGTCGAAACTCGCCCGCCAGGGATTCCGCAGTCCGTAGTGGTAAATTTCGCCTAGCGTGTTCTCGTCGCCATCATCGGCGAATGGATTGTCGAGCGGAAACCCATAGTTGCGAGTCGCGTCCTCGGGATACGCGTCCGCCGCAGAGACATCGATGCGGAGGACCTTTCCGCGAATGGAATTCAGATTCTGCGATTCGCCAGTGAAATTCGGATTGTCAGCCTGTAGGCCGCCATCGCCCATCGTGACGTAGAGATGTTCCCGCTCTACGCCCGTTACACCGGGCTTAAAACCAACCCAATCGATATTGTGCCACGGCGCCGTGTTCAGATGCGTCAGATCGATCAAGGTGCGGGCATGCGTGGGCACGTCGGCGACAACTTCGTATTCGTCTAACCGCACCTGTGGCTGAAGGTTGCCCTCATTGGGGTTCTTCACCCAGCTGACATAGAACTTACCGTTGGTCTGAAAATCAGGATGGAAGGCGAGGCCATGCAGACCGCCCTCACGAGGTCGATGAATGTCTTCGATCCGCAGGAAGGAGGTCTTGGTGCCCGTCGCCAAATCGACTTTGAGGATCTGACCACTGCCGTTGCCGTCGTCGAAATCGTTGGTTTGGCCTTCCACCACATAGATGGAACTGGTGTCACCGGGCGCTTGCACGACATCGACCGGCTGATCAAGCTCAGTCGCGATGCGCTGCACCTTGAAACCAGCAGCGCGCAGCGGACCACGATCCGCGCTGACACAGAACACCAACAACAGGGCACAGACGAACTTCGCCCCGGACGACAAGAAGGGCATGAGGGCAACTCAAAGCGGCAAACACAAAACAACCCAGCCCAACCATTCTGTGCCTTCTAACGCTGAAAGTCAATTTTTTCCTTGCCCAAATTGGTGCCGAAATGGAGCGTCAATTTCCTGTCGATAGAAATTCCACCAGATCGCGGAGCTGAGCGATCGACACGGTCTTTTCCAGACCGCTGGGCATAATGGAGATCTCGCTGGCCTGACGGACTTGGATTTCGTCGCCACTGATTTGGAACTGATTTCCGTCTGAGTCGGCGTAGACCTCTTTGCCACCGTCGCCCGCCTTGTGCAACCGCAGAGCCAGCAGAGACTTGCCCGCCTCGGTTTGCAGCTTCCAAGGCTGATAATGGGGTGCCATCTCGCGACTGGGTTGCAGGATCGAAGCGATGATCTGCTCCCGGGAATTGCTGCGGTGCAGCCGGGTCAGGTCGGGTCCGATGCGACCGCCCCGTCCGCCGTGCTGATGACAGACTCCACAGCGCGCGCCTTTGGCCGAAAAGAACAATCGCTGACCGGCCTCGGCATCGCCCGGCTCACGTAGAATCCTGTTCCAACCCGCCAGGTCAGTGGCCTCGGGTTTGTCTTCCGCCGCGACTGGGACCCGGCCCGTCAGCCGTTGCACACGCAGCGATTCTTGCCGCACGGACGCGCTGGAATCTTCGCCAAGCGAAGCCAAAAGATCGGCATAGTCCTCGGTCGCCGCCAACGCAGAAACCGCGGTCGCGCGGACGGCATCGCCCTGCAGTTCGTCCTGGGCGACTTGAGCCAGCACCGCAAAGCGGTCAGCATTCGATTGTAAACCGAGTGTGCGAACTGCTTCGAGGCGTAGCGGCTCGTAATCGGATTTCAGGTAATTCCGCAATCGATCGAGCGTCAGATACTTGTTGTCCGGCGAGACAAGCCGAAGCGCGAATGCGTGCAGTTGCGGGGAGCGGGAGGCGTTCTTCAATTCGCGGACCAACAAACCATCGTTAAGCGACTTGCTGCGGAGCTTCGGCTCACCGTCGAGCCACTCCAGCGTGGCGAGCACTGCCAGATAGAAACGTTCATCGGGTAGGTCACCATCCAATAACGCTTCGACATCGTTCCTCAAACCTTGAATTCGCTCGTCGGCGATCCAGCGGATTAGATACAGCTTTGCTGCTGAACTCACCTCGCTATCTTGCAACGCTCGTCGGATTAACGGTTCTGCAACCTTAAGTCCATTCCAGCGGATGTGCTGGAGCGTTACAAGAAGTTCAAGGTCCGTGTCGCCCTCGAAAGACGCTCGTTCTGTCATCGGCATTGGCCCGTGCGCGACAACACGTTGCCGCACGAATGGATCCTCGGCGTTCATTTGTTGTCGCCAGTGCGTATGGGTCGCACTCTCAACGACTGGAAATTCCGCTCGCTCTGCCTGCTGATCGAAGCTCAATCGCCAGATGCGACCTCTGCCGTGCACCGGATAACTCACATCCACCCAATCGGCAACGTACAGCGAACCGTCGGGGGCCACGGCACAACCGGTCGGTCGAAAGTAGGTATCGCCCTGGACAGCGATCTCCTGCTCAGCGGCGAAGCTGGCTCCATTGGGCATCAACCGATAGCGTTCCAAGCGGTGATCGCCCCAACTGGTGACCCACAAAAACCCTCGGTGCGGGATGACCGCACAAGGCGCTTCACCGGTGCCAGCCAGCATCGGTAGAGTGCCGGGCAACTCACCATCCCACGCCTGCAGCGGGTGAATGCCCGCGCGACTGTATTCGAAGCGATAGCCGTAGTCTCCGGTCTCCACTGTATGAATCAGTCGGCATGGTGGGCTGGAATCCGGGTCGTTATCAACCATGAACACTGCCCCGCTGGGGAGGCGGCAGATTGAGAACGGGTTCCAGAATCCGTTGCAGAAACGGCGCACATTCTTTCCATCGGCGGTACAACGAAAAATCGTGCCCACCCCGCCGTGATCAGCGTGCAAGCTGCCGTCGGTACCGATGAGTTTGTAAGGCGCTCCAAAATTCTCTCCAAGACCGATGAACAGCCCACCTTCGCCGTCGAAAGCGATTCCGCTCAGTGCATTGTGTGGGTAGTTTTCTTTCGTCTCCAGGCGTAGCACGGTCTCCATACGATCCATCCGACCGTCGTCATTTTCATCAATCAGCAAATCGACCGAGCGACGGGTCACGAGGTACACTCGACCGGGCCCGGCAGCCATCAGATTCATTGACTGGCGAAACCCCTCCGCAAAGGTGCTCCACGAATCGAGTCGTCCATCGCCGTCCGTATCAGAAAGCATCCGGATGCGATCGCCTTGCGGCCCTTCATAATCGTCCGGGCGCTGATGCGTGTGCGACTCGATCACTAGCAGCCGCCCCTGGGAATCGAAAGTCATCCCTACCGGCGTGACGATGTCTGGCTCGGACGCGACAAGTTCCAGCTTGGCGCCGTCGATCAGCACGCGGGGTTCCGCTGCCTTTGCCACGAGCACGCAACTGATCAGGGCTAACGGAACGGCTAAGCCAAAACACATTCTCGACGGCATTTTCTTCCTCGCGACGGAGAGAGTTCCAACAGGTCCGCATTCGTACATTGCTCGAGAAATGATACCATAGCCGATATTCGCCGTCGGCTATTCTTTTTTGGGAACTCACTGTGACGCGCCGCAAGAAAATCTTGGTTGTGTTGGCCAGCGTGATGGTCGTGGTCGTCGTCGCGGGGTATTTCATTGGGAATGTCATTCTCGATCGGGCCACGCGGGAGGTCATGACGAAAGTCGTCGTACTCGGCGGGGAGCAAGGCCTGGAGATCGAGTCGCCAAGCTTCGACCGCGTCGGACTCACGGGTCTGCGCTCGGCCAAATGGTCAGGACTTGCTGGGAAGATCAAGTTGCCCGAAGGTGCCGACAGCGCCAGTCGACGGATGTGGGACGTGCAGGTCGCGTCGATGCACGTCCGCCACAGCTTCGTCGACGACTCACTCGTGATGATCGACCGCGTAACGATCACTTCCAACGAGAACGCAGGACCAGACGAGCATGGTCTGGCCTCCACGCAGCGTGTGATCGAGCTGACCGATGTCGAATGTCGCTGCCCCTTGAGCATGCTCGACCCCGGGACGTCGTTGCGGACGATCCTCCCTGAGATCGTCAGCTTGCTCGCCGCTTCCGAGTTCCAATTGCCGCTGGAACTGGACGGAAGTTTATCGTTTGTACTGAAGGGCGAGCCGACCGAACTAGGGATTGAAGTCGTTCAGCGTGACGGCGCCTACGCCCTACGGCTAAACCCGGACGATGTGTCTGAGCTCTCCAACCGTTTTGACGAAGCGCTCACGCCAGCCGAAGTAGAATTGATCGCCGACTATCCCTTGCGCGCCGCTCGACTGCTGCAGATCAAGGACTCCGCGGAGACCGACTCACAACAGGCGCACGAGCAAGACGAAGCAGTTCCCGAAGATGCGTACCGGCACGTGCTATGGAGCTATTTGCTTGCCAGTACCTACGGAGAAGAGTTTGCCAAACGCGTGGGCGACGCGCATGAAGCCGGGGACACTGGCAACTCCCCCGCCGAGCGGGCGATGGACTACCACAACAACGATATCGGCAGAAAGTACGCCCAAAGCGAGTACAGGCGAGACACCATTCTCCGCCGTGTGCTGAATGATCTCGAGGTTCAACGCGAGCCGTGAGTTAACGGGTCGTCGTGCAACACGCATAAGTTGGTGACTCTGGCCCGTTACAGCAAGTGACCCGGTTAAATCTCGTGTTGCACAATCATATGCTCAGTGACGATTTCGCCACCGATCAGATGGCGCTGGATGATTTGCTCCAGCACTTCGGCGTGACAGCCGCGGTACCAGGTGCCTTCGGGATAGACGACAGCAATTGGCCCGCCGCTGCAAATGCGCAAGCAGTTTGCTTTGGTGCGGAAAATGCCACCCTGCTCACTGAGCCCCAACTCTTTGAGCCGATTCTTGAGGTAGCTCCATGCCTCAAGCGACGCGGCCTTGTCGCAACATTTTGGTTTGGTCTGGTCGCAGCACAGAAAAATGTGGCGCCGTGTTGCCAATACGCCTACAGATTCGGCAAGCTGACGCGTCGCGGCATTGGGATGTTGATCGTCGGGTTGGGCGGTCATGGTGAATTGGGAGCGCTCGTCGATTGCTTAGATTTTGCCACCGCCGCCGCCAATGTAAACGACATCGTCAGCCCAGGTCCGTTATTCTCGGTCACGGCTAGTTCACTGCCATGCAGTTCCACAATTGTACGACAAATGGCCAGCCCCATCCCAAGCCCTGACTCCTTGGTGGAGTAGAACGCATCGAACATCTTTTCCGCGTCGACATTCGCCAAGCCGGGCCCCTGATCGACGACTTCAAAGCGAACTCCGCCGCAAGGTGCCGGCCCGATGAACAACTGAATTTGCTGATCACCGCTGGCGGCCTCCGCCATTGCATCCCGAGCATTAAGGATAAGGTTCAGCAAGACCTGTTTGATCTGCACGCTGTCGCAGGTGATCGGAGGTAAGTTGTCCGCCACTGTCATGGATATACTCGAGCTGGAGTGCAATTCATGCGAGAGCAGACGAGAAAGTCGCGCGGCCAACTCCGTTGGCTCGATGTCGACGTTCTGCCGGTGACTCTGTTTCACAAAGCGACGGAAACTCTTAATCAATTCGGCGGCCCGATCCGCATCGGCCACCATTTCGCGGAAGAGCGATTCGAGCGTCTCCCGGTCGAAACTTTCATTGCGGAGGCGCAACAGCGCCCCCTCGGCGTAGTGT
>JANQQA010000263.1 GCA_028285205.1 Bythopirellula sp.
GCTCTTTGCGATCGCCAACACCAACGGAAACACTCTGGTACACGCCAGTGTGCAACCCGACGACACATGGGAGCTACGTGTGCAGGACAGTGGGATTGAGCTTGGCGGTGAGAGTGCTAACTTCAGCCTGCTCTACTTGCCGTACGACACGATTGGGCTGGTCGGTGGCCAATACGACGGCTCAGCAGATGCGCACGAAACGTCTTCGGGGAGCTTTGACATGCAGAGGCTCGACGTCGGCCGATATCAGCTCACTGTCCCAGGCGAGACGCCGGATACGGGAATGCTGATCATGACGACCGCCGACGATCTTCTTGGCGACAACTATCTTACGTACGAGAACGACGGACTGGGCAACTTCATCATCGAAACGCGCGATTTGCCGTTGGGTGGACTGGAAGATACGCAGTTTGTCTGGGCGTTCATCAGTTTCACCGATCCGATCTCCACAGTTCCAGAGCCAAGCACGTGGCTGCTGGCTGCCACCGTACTCGCCTGCCTGTCGGCAGGCCGTAGACGTGCATCAGTATGAATCGCAATTAGATGACGTTGCCCCAGCCGTCGACATCTATCATACCGCTGAGGACTGTCCGTAGCACGCTTAAGGCTTACCGTCCCACGCCCACAAAGGGATTACTCACCTTCTCGCGTCCCACGGTCGTGGAAGGGCCGTGGCCGGGGAAGACGATGGTGTCGTCGGGTAGCGTGAAGAGTTTTTCGTCGATGGAGTTCTTCAGCACTTCGAACGAACCGTCGGGGAAGTCGGTGCGGCCGATGCTGCCGGCGAATAGTACATCGCCGCCGAAGACTTGCACCGGCGTGATCCCTTCAGTGATGAACACCACGTGACCGGTGGAGTGGCCGGGGGTCTCGGCCACGCGTAGCTGGAAGCCGGCCAGTTCCAACAGATCGCCTTCGACTACGGTTTGATCGGCTTCGGGGCTGATCAGGTCGACGCCGAAGCCGGCGGACAGATTGCCGACCGGGTCGGTCAACTTATCGGCGTCGCCCGCGCCGATAATCAAGGGACAGTCGGGCCAGCGTTCTTTCATAGCGCCGTTGCCAGCAATGTGATCGGCGTGACCATGGGTGAGCAGGATGGCCGCGGGGGTCAGGTTGCGGCTCTCGACCGCCGCGAATATCTTGTTTGGCTCCATGCCCGGATCGACGATCAAGCAGTCGGTGCGACCTTCAAAATACGCGACCAACGAGTTCTCCTCGAAGGGCACCGAGACAATGGATAGGACCGTGGGCGACGACTGGACCATCAGCGTAAGCTCCTCTTTCCCGATTTTCACGTGAGAGCTAGTATGAACTACGAAAGCTGCACAGCCGTAGGAAAATACTCCGATTACGTAATCACGGCGTGCTGCAGCGATGATTGTAATTGTTTCTATCGTGACCGGCGATAGTTACCTAAGGCCGACCTCCCTTGATCCACAGCGATCGCTCCGCACCCGCGGGAATCGCCATACACCACCGTCTGACGACAAGTTCGTCGGTTTGGTGGAACGCGATTTGCACCCCAACAATTTGAACACACTCACGTGCTAGCAACAATTGTTGGCCGTGGTGATTCGCCAGGTCGCTGGCGCGCATATGCTAGCGAAAACCTGACGACTCGCGACACCCACAAGGAAGCAAGTTCGGAACCTACCGTACCCAGGCCCAAGCACTTCGGCACTCGCAGGAGAAGAGTCATTATGCGTCGCAGTCATTCACTCATACCATCCGCCTCGTTAGCTCGCACAGTCGGTGCGGGCCACTTCGCCTTATTGCTTGTCGCCGCCGGCGCGGTTTCTTCAGCCAGTGCGCAACAAGCGGGCCAGTTCGTCGAACCAATCGTCCGCATTCAGCACCAGCAGCCTGCGAATCAGCCGGCACAGGTGGCTTCGCGGATCGCTGTGACCAAGTCCTCTCAGCCGTTCGACCTCACGCAGTTACAAGGCGAACACCCGTTGATGCCCGCGCTGCGAGTCGCCCAGAAGTCGATGGAAACGATCGACACGCGGATCCGTGACTACAATGCGGTGATGATGAAGCAAGAACGGATTAACGGCGAGCTTGCTCCCAAGGAAGTCGCGTTCATCAAAGTCCGCCATCAGCCGTTCGGCGTCTACATGTACTTCCTCGGCGACAAGAAGGGCCGCGAGTGCATCTACAACGACAAGCCAGGCGGACAAAAGGGCGACCTCGTCGCGCGCGATTGCGGATTCCGTGGCAAGCTTGGCAAGTTCACGCTCGATCCGGAAGGCACGCTCGCAATGAAGGGCCAGAAGTACCCGATCATGAAGCTGGGGATTCGCGAGCTGACCAAGGAACTGATTACCGTTGCCGATCAAGACAGCAAATTCGGCGAGTGTGAGGTCACCCACGGCCAAGGCACGATGGACGGACGCTCCGTCACGTGGCTGAAAGTTGTGCATCCCGTGCCACGCCCGAACTTCCGCTTCAACATCGCACAGATCTTCATCGACAACGAATTGCAGATTCCTGTTCGCTACAACGCCTACATCTGGCCCAAGGCGCCCGGCGAAGCGCCGCAGCTGGAAGAGTCGTACACCTACGTCAACCTGAAGGTCAACAACGGCTACACCGACCTGGACTTCGATCCGGAGAATCCAGCGTACTTCAAATAGTCAATAAGTAATCCCAAATGACCAACGGAGGATAATGCCTTCGTTGGTCATTTTTTTTGCATTCATATCTGGTCGGGCCCTCAAGGCCACTTGATGACTTCGCCACCAGCACGAGTGATCAGCGCACGTAGTTTTTCTATTGGTGTTGAGAGTGGCAGGATCTGCACGTGACCGTCGCAATAGCCTGCTGTGATCCAATCGCGGTCGTCGCGTCTGAGCATCTCGTAGGGGACTGCTGAGGGAGTCCAATCGCGCGGACGAGTCCACACAGGTGCTGCGCTCGGCTTGACCTCAATAAGCAGGATCGTATTGCTCGTCCCATCCGTGACATCTTTAATCGGTGTGCCTTCCATGCTTTCAAACACCGTTCCTGGGCCGGTTGGCACCACGAAAGTGGTGCGTCCTTGGGCATTGCGGTCTGCCAGAGCGGGGTCGGGATCGGCGTAGACTTCCGGCATCAGCGGAATCAGCTGCTTGTTGTGCTCGCTGTCCCATGGTTCGTCGAGGTGGAATCGATCGTAGAGTGCGCCTTGCTCCAAATACGGCAGAATATGCACGCGCCAACTCAACAGCGGTTTGCCATCCTCGGAAACGCTGCAACGCGGAGGGTAGCACTTATTTGCACTCTCGTAGTTGAGCATCGCCAGCGCGATCTGCTTGTACTTATTCACGCGACTACGCCGCTGGGTATCCTGGAGGGTTTTTCGAATCGGTGGTGCCAACATTCGCGCAATCCGGTCGCTATCGGCGAAGACGTCTTTCATCGACATGATGACTTGATCGTCGGCCACTACCGGCTCCAGAGCCGCTGTTAGCGCCGCGCGATCTTCGCTGCTGAGGGTCTGACGGGCGATTGGCATGTTCTCGAGCACCGCGAGACCAGCGCTCAAGGTATCGCGTAGTTGCGCCGCACTCCGTGGATCGTCGGTCTGCGCTAGCAACTGAAAACTCGGCTGCGGTGGCAACTCTGCTACCGCGCCGAACCAAACAATTCGATCGGCCAGAAATCTCCCGTCAATCAAACTCAGTGGCTCTGGCAATTGGGGAAAGACTTCGCGCACGACGCGACGAGAATTCTCGTCGCCGAACACGATCATTCCGCAATGACCGGATCCAAGGCTGCTCCAAGCGTCCGCGAGATCGCGCGGTTTGGCGGGACGCGATTTCTTGAGCATCTCAAGCTGCTCCGGCGAGTTCGCCCCCAGGACTGCGTTATCGAATACTTCGCAATGCTCCGGCAAGAAACCGGGCCGCATGTCTTGCTCAACATCGAAGCGATCGGGGCGTCCGCTGAGAATTAAGCCCATCACCGCGCGCGGATCTCCCTCAGTTTCAATCGGCACCAACCACGTTGGACCTTTGTGTGTCACGTCCGACACGCGGAACAACGCGTAGACATACCTCGCGCCAAACTCTGCGTATTGGTCGAGTAGTGCCTGTACCTGCAGAAAGCTCCGCGTCGCCTGCCCGCGTTGCTCCGCTGTCGGGCCAAGCCCGAGCTTGTCCGCCCATTCCAAGGCCGCAAGCGTGTCGATCTGCGAGAGATCCAGGTAGGCGACGGCAGCGACATCGTCGGTCAGATAGTCTTGGAGCGCGGCTTGGTGGTTTTGCGACCAAGCGACGTTTGTGGCAAGCAAGAAAAACGATGTGAGTGCGAGTTTCATAAGGACTCCGGCGAGCCGTTGGCTCGCGGTTAGTGCGATTGGGTGAGGCAACTTGGCTACTTGGTCGCCAGTTTCAGCTCGAAACGCCAGGCGGCGCCGGGCATACCGTCGCTGAACGGGAGCTCAAGCACGGCGGTTTCATCTTCCAAACGATACAGGTACTGCTGGCCAGTGAGGGGATTCTTAGGGACCGGCACAACGTAAATTTGATCAAGCGATTCGGGGAAACTACCCACCTCTGCGACGTGCATGCGTAAGGCTTCAATCGTCCGTAGTGCATCGATTTGCCATTGCATGCGCATCTGAGCCGTTCTTGCGGCAGTGACGGCCGGCAACAGTAGCTGCGCCAACAACTTGCCGTACCCATCCGTTATTTTGGCTGAACGCAGGTCGGGGCTTCGCATGTCGCGATAGGGCACAAAAGTCCATTTCTCGAAGTCGTCAGCAGTCTTCTGAAACTCTCTGGCCGTGTCGATCAACAATACCTGAGCGACCGCCATCGCTTTGACTTCTGCCGGCGACTTTCCTGAGGCAATTAGACGTTGTTTCGCGCCAGGATAAGCGAGCAACGATAGTCCCGTCGCGCCAAGTTGGGCAAGTGTTTCGTGCTCAGGCAGGCGTGAGCTCCCGAGGATTTCCAAACTGCTATCCAGACTCTGAATCGTCTCGGTGAACAATCTCGACCACTCTTCAGGCGTATGGTTCTTCTCTTCTACATCAAGCAGCACCGGAAACATTCGCAGGCCCAGTGACATCTCCAAATTCATCGCTTCGCGCATCTCGATCACCGGACGCGGCAACTCGGACAGCGCCCAATACATGTTTGGCGAATCCGGAGAACCAATCAGCTCGATCACCGACTTGTTCGCGATACCAACCTCGGCCATGCCGACCAACGCACACACGAGGAACCGTTGCTTGGAGATATCTTGCCCAAGTTGATAGTTCATGCGGATATAGTCGAGCGCGTCTTCGTGCCGAGACTCGATCGTCGCGAGTCGTGCCAGGACAGCCAGTCCGCGTGATGCGGAACGCGATTCCTGCGCGTCAGGCAGCAAGTAGGCAATCGTCTCAGGACCGCGCAGGTCCATCTCCTCCAGTCCCCAATCGCAGCGTCGGCACGAAGTGGCATCACGAATGAACTGATCGACGTAACTCCGAAAGGCACGCGCTACCTCACGAAACTCTGGCATTGGAATCTCGTCACGAGGGAACGCGTAGTCGTACCACTCGTGGATTACGTCGCCGTGGATTTCTTCTAGCCTTCGCCACAAACGCAATGGACCCTGGCCTTCACCCAGTGAGCGCAAATAGTGCGTTGCCGCGTTCCCAGGCCGACGTTGGTGCATGGGAACACGAAATCGATGCTTCAGCGCAGGTACTGGCTCAGCTGCGTGAGTCACCGTCATGCGATGCACGGTAAGCCCCTGCTGACCCTCGGCGTCTTCGACGACTTCGACGGCGGCGCGCGCCTCAGGTATCAGCAACAGGATCGCCAAGGTCGATAGCGCCGCCCTGAGGTCGAAAAACACACAGTTCATGAAGATTCTCCCAGATTCCAGAGAAGAAACCTTGGCCAGGGGTCGATCGAAGTTCCCTTCCGTGGCAGTAGTTCTTCAATTAGCTTTTGATTCGTGGTCAAGGCTGGCGATGCGATGGCACTCGCACTCGAGCTGATCGGCAACTCGCTGAAATCCTGATTCAGAGCGCGATCTCGCATCATGAGCAGCGGCGCCGTCGATCGGATGGATGTCGTGTACGAAAGAGCGACGACCGGGTGTTCAGTATCATTTGTGACCTTCTTGGGCTCAGCGTTCGAGCTCGCTTCTGCAACCGGCACCGAACTCACAGCGGCAGGATCATCCGATACCAACTTAGTGACTGCCATCAATAACGATGCGGCGAGTACGCCAGCAGCTGCTTGCCAGAGTCGCAGACTCGATTGAGAGGCATCGCCCCCAGCGCGAGCCGCTGCCCATCCTGCGCGGTACATCAACTCGTCACGGTTCAGTTGACTCGCCTGAGGCACAACCTGCCGCATACGCGTTTCGATAGCTGCCAAGTCTTCCGACAGCACAAGGTCAGGATCTAGGGAAGTTCGGTCAGACATGAGGATTCCAGTTGTTGTCGAAGCCTTGTCAGTGCCGCGACGTACCGCCGCTGCGCACTGCTCGAAGACGACTGAGTAATGTCAGCAATTTCTTGCCAGGTGAGTTGGCTCCAGATACGCAGGACAACGATTTCTCGCAAGTCGGCTGGCAACGTATCGAGAGCCTCCGGCAGTGGCAAGTCGTCAGCGTCTCGAGGATGCTGACCCTGTTTGCCCTCAGCCAGGCGTGCCGCAACTCGTTCATAGTGATCTCGACGCCGCTGGGCGCGGGCCGCATTCAGTGCGTGATTGCGAACGACACGATACAGCCAGGCGGCTGGGTTCGTAGGAAGCCCACCCGGCTGCTGAATCTGCACGGCCAGCTGAATGAAGGCTTCTTGTACGCAGTCAGCCGGAGCGACCGTCCATTGTGCGGCGTAAAGCTCGAGCGAAGCACCATGCCTGTCGAGTAGCTCGGCGATCTGTCGAGAGCCCGTCGGCGATTCCACTGGGTGCTCCTGGCTGCTGGTTCCGGAAGAGAAAACACCGCCCAGCGTCCAGCTTCCCAGAAAACCGAGGAGGAATCCAAAAAATCTCTGATCACTCGCCAATGCGGTACAGATGCGTGTCCGTACGGAGCAGCAGATCGTCATCGACGACAACGGGTGAGGCCATCAAGCGGCCGTCGAGTTGGTTTTCAGCTAGTTGCTGGTACTCGTCGCCGGCGGCGATCACGGTCGTCCGTCCGTCGTGGCTGCACAAGTAAATGCGCCGCTCCGCCAGCAGCGGCGATGCCGAGTACTTGCCGCCAACGCGTTTCGTCCAGACACGCTCGCCGTCGGACACGTTGAAACATTGGGCGATTCCCGCGTCGTTGATCGTGTACAGCCGCTCGCCGAATACCACCGGAGAAGGCATCGTCGGCATTTGCTTGCTGATCTTCCAATCCACGTGCGAGCTGGTCACGTCACCACGACCGTCCACACGGACGGCCCACAACTCGGTGGTCATGAAGCCGGTGCAAAGATAGACGCGTTGTCCGTCGTACACGGGGCGCGGCACGTTGGAGAAACCACCGCCGTGATCAACTCGCCAGATTTCCTTGCCGGTGCGTGGCTCGTAGGCAATGAACCACTGAGCCCCGGGGATCACCAATTGATCCTCGTCATGCACGTTGATCAGTAGAGGCGTGCAAAATGCTTTGCGGTACTCAGGTTCGTCGGTGCGAAGCGGTGGACGATCGGTGCGCCAGGCGATCGAGCCGTCGGAGGTATTCAGTGCCGTGACGAATTGCGTGTGCAGGCCATCGCAAGTGAGGATCAGCAGATCGTCGTACAAGAACGGCGAGCTACCCGGACCCACCGCGTGTTCCAAGTTGATCCGCTGCTGCCACAGGGGCGTGCCCGTCGAAGCGTCCAGGCAGAAAGTGCCGTAGTCGCCGAAGTGGCAATACAAACGTCCGTCGGCCAATACCGGCGTGGGTGAAGCGTAGCTATTCAGCGAGTGAATCGGCTGCGGCTCGTCGACGTCAGCCAACTTGATCTGTCGAAGTTGGTCGCCCGTCTTGAGATCAAGCTGAACGGCCCAGAGTGTAATCGTCTGCGCGACGTCGAGACCCTTGCCGGTCATCGTACCGGCAATTTTCTCCTGCCGCACTTCTTCGCTGGCCGCGACGATCGTCGCCGACGTGACCCATACGTGACCATTCCCGTACACCGGCGACGACCAGCCTTCGCCGACGATCGGCGTCTTCCAGACGACGTTGGTCGCTTCATCCCAGTGCAGCGGCAAGCCAACCGCGTCGGAGATACCTTGACCACTGGGACCTCGGAACTGATGCCATTCGACATCCGCATGCAAGCGCGTGCACATCGACAAACAACAGACAGCAGCCAAGCACCACTTCGTAAGCATCGACAATCTCCACACGTCGCCACAGGTTACCGAAACGCTGGCGTCAGTATACCGCAGTGTGGAGCAGACGGCTATTACGTTTGCATGCACCGGCGATGCGGAGAGTCGCGGTTTTGGGCTACGCCGAATCTAAGTGGAAACGACTCATCGCCCGCAGCTCACGGCCCATAGTTCAATACGCATTCTCTTGCTTCAAGACCACGAATGCGGTCTGAAATAGAATCTTGATATCCATCCACAGCGTCCACTCGCGGATGTAGCGGTGATCGAATTCGACGCGTTTTTCCATCTTTTCGAGCGTCTCGGTCTCGCCGCGCCAGCCGTTCACCTGGGCGAGCCCAGTGATGCCAGGCTTCACTTTGTGGCGCAACATGTAACCGTCGATCAGGCTGCGGTACTCTTCGTTGTGCGCGGTCGCGTGAGGGCGTGGTCCAACGAGCGACATGCTTCCATCGAGCACATTGAACAGCTGTGGCAACTCGTCGAGCGATGTGCGGCGCAGAATTCGACCGACCGGCGTGATGCGGTCGTCGTCTTTGGTGGCCTGCTTCACGACAGCGCCATTATCGCCTGCTGTGCCCTCGGCGGTCAGACGCATGGAACGAAACTTCCAGACACCGATCTCCTCGCCTTGCAGCCCATAGCGTTTCTGACGAAAGAAAACCGGCCCAGGCGAAGATCGCTTAATCAAGATTGCGATCACCATCATCGGCAGCGCCAGCAGGACCAGCGTGAGCGACGCGACCACCAGGTCGAATCCCCGCTTCAGCACGCCGTCGATGCCGGTGATCGGCGTTTCGAATACGCTGACGACCGGCAAGCCGTTGATCTGATTCCAGCGTGCGTGCAACATCTGAAACACGAAGAAATCGGGCACAATGTATACCGAAGCTGTGGTGTCCCCGAGTTTGTCGAGGTAGTCCTTGATCCGTTTCTCCGCACGCATCGGAAACGTGATGAACACCATATCGATCTCGCCGCGTTTGGCCAATCCGACCAGCTTGTTCAGTGTGCCCGCACGCGGGCACTTTTCATCGTCGATGTCATTATTGCGTGTGGAGGGACGATCATCGAAGAAGCCGGCGAGTTCCAAGCCGAGTTCCGGCGATGATTGAATGTTGTTGGCCAGTTGCAGCCCCAGTTGATTCACGCCGCAGATGGCAAATTTCCGCGTGTTGAATCCGCGACGTCGCAAGTACTTCAGAATCATCCTCAGCACGACGCGACCACTACCCATCGCTAGCGGAGTCGCAAGCAACCAGACGATTTTGGTCTGATAGCTGAATTCGCCGTTGAAGCGGGTCAGCAAGCCGATGCCTAGCACAGCCGGTGCTGTATAGATCCAGTTGAGCAGCACACACCACAACTCCAGGGAAAGGCGAGATCCGCGCCAGTTGCGGTACAGTCCACTCACTTCGATGGCAACCAAATGCACCAGCAATGTCGTCGAGCCGACGACGAGCAAGTTCTCCAGATGTTCGTTGTCGGTGTAACGCGTAGCAAACAACGTGGATGCGAATATGGCCGCCACGTCGAGCAGCCGGTAAGCGACGTCCACCAGCGAACGGTGCGTGCGGACTTGATAGTCGAGGGAATCGGGAGAATCGGTCACACCAGTCACCAGGGATTCGTAGACGTTGCGAAGGCGAAAAACTGCAAGCAACTCTACGTCTTACTGGGCCAGAACGCAGCGATTTCCGCACGGGAAAAGTGGCTCCCAGCACCGACAACAATCGGTCGTACCGACGATACGGCGGAAAGTCGCGCAGTTGCGGCCAAACATGTTGCAAAAACGCGACATGGCTGAATCTGGGGAACTTTCGCCAGTGATGTCACGTCTCATGTTTCAGGCGGGGCGCCGGCGGGCCACTAGGGTGGACCACAAGCGCCTCGCTCGCGTAGAACATGGCAAGAGAACAGGCTCGCTGGCCGACAAGCCGCCAGTTGAAAACACCGTGAGGCAACGACGATGCGATTATGGGCGAAGTGGCTGGTAGCTATCGGAATTCTCTGCGGCGCGGCAATTTTGTCCGCCGAGTCGCAATCTGGTCAGGAATTGAGGCCCGAGCGCATGGCCACGCAGCTATTCCAAGACGGCAACTATCGTGAAGCACTGACGGCTTTCACGCAAATGCTCTATGACGACGATTCTGACGACACGGCGAAAGTGCTGGCCATCGGTCGCATCTGTTCCTGCTATCAAAAGCTCAACGAAGTAAGCCAGTCGGACGCGTTCCTCTCGCGCACGGCAGCGAAGTATGCAGACAACTGGCAGGTGCTGTCGGCAGTCGCGAACCAGTACCTACAACTGCCGCACTTTGGCTATCAGATCGACGGGGAATTTCGCCGCGGCAATCATCGTGGCGGTGGCAAGGTGATGAACTCCGCTGAACGCGACCGTGCGCAGGCGGTGCAGCTATTTTGGCAGGCACTGGAGCTTGCGAAGCGAACCCTCGGACAACAAACCGCTGACGGAGTATCAGGAAACGCCAGCGTTGCGAAGCTGGCCGAACAGATGAGCGAAGCGATCATGCACGATCGCAACTACGGCCAGTCGTGGCGGCTGCAGGTTGCCACTGACCTGACCGCTCTTCCCGATTACGACGAAGGCTGGCAAGGCAGAGGCGGCCAACAGCAGGGTGCTCCCGTCGACGCAGACGGGAATCCGCTCTTCTACGAATTGCCCAGCGATTGGGCATCCGCGGCCAACGATGGCCAGCGCTGGCGTTGGCTGTTGGCG
>JANQQA010000270.1 GCA_028285205.1 Bythopirellula sp.
CGACACGTCCAAGTTGTCGTACGGTACGACCCGAATTGGCTCGTAGATGGCGTGTGCATCTGCCCCGAACATTTCGCCGTAACGACGATCCGCTTCTGCGACCAGCCAAGCGGGCAGATCCTCGATGCGATCGAATCCGGGACCCTCGGGCGGCGATTCGTACTGGTATTGGGGCGAGTAAATCGGCAGGCGGAAACGATCGTCACTGGCCACATTGGCGGCCACCTCGGCGATCGTCAGTTGGGCGTCATTATCGCTGTCGACCAACGTAAGGCTAGCGGCCGACGCGGGAGCTGGATCCGCATTCATCAGACAGCGGTCTTCCAGGTGTTCCAAACTCAGGACCAGCCGGCGTTTGGCTCCTGGGGGGCTGGAGCCGCACGCCCGCTGGCGGAGAATTGACCCATTGCCGCTGATCCGCTGAGAATTTGGCGTCATGTACTTGTCGCATCGTGGGATGAGTAGGCGATTGCTAGCAATCTCATGTGAGTTGCTGCTCATCCTCGAAGGCCGACGCGGACAATATTGTGTCACGCAGGAAATGTCTTTTTTCTCTGCCCGGGTAGCTAGCGGAATCAGTGGGGAAGCCCCCATGCATCATTCGGTGACCAGCAACGTAATCGATTGCCACGTCCGCTGAGATTGGTGTCTCAAGTGTCGAACGCCTGCCGAACTTGTAAGGCCCCGTGTTAGAACAGACAACCATCCACCGCGTGTGCCGATTCCATGTGTGTCGCGTTCGGATTTCCGCGCGATAGCCCCCGCGCGTTCGACTCAGTACAATTGGAAGAAATCAAACCGAACAGGGTTCGGTGTTTTGCAGGTACCGATCAAGACCACACGCGCATGACGACGCATCAGCTCCATACTCAGCACCAACGCACCTTCGATGACTACCGGTACGTCTATCCGGTGTTGAGTCGTCGTTCTGGCGGGATGTCGATCGGCGTGAATCTCAATCCGGACAAAGTCTGCAACTTCGACTGCATCTACTGCCAGGTCGATCGCTCAACGCAAAGCGAAACGAAGTTTGTCGGCATGGATCAACTACTCGACGAGCTGCGCGAGCTGTTGCCGCTGGTGGCATCTGGTCAGATCTATCAAACCCCAAAGTTTCGCGACGTGCCGGCAGAGCTGCGAAGGCTCAACGACATCGCCTTCTCCGGCGACGGTGAGCCGACCACCTACAAGAACTTCGACGAGATCATCACTGCCTGTGCCGAGATCAAGCGCTTGGCCGGTCTCGAAGACGTGAAGATGGTGTTGATCACCAACGCGAGCATGTTTCATCGTCCTCACGTGCAGCGAGGGCTGGAGATTCTTGATGCCAACCAAGGCGAAATCTGGGCGAAGCTCGATGCGGGGACGGAAGACTACTACCACTTGATTGAACGCACGCCGATCCCTTTTCGGCAAATTCTCGACAACATCACAGACGCGGCCCAAGTGCGACCGCTGGTGATTCAATCACTATTCATGCGTGTGGAAGGCGTGCCACCGACAGATGCAGAGATCACGGCCTTCTGCGACCGATTGCAAGAGATCTGCGCCGCTGGCGGACGACTGAGTCTTGTGCAAATCTACACCATCGCCCGCCGTCCAGCAGAGAGCTACGTCACACCGCTGACCGATGCTGAAGTGGACGCCATCGTCGACCGCGTCCGCCAAGACGTGGGTGTATCGACAGTCGGATTCTACGGACGGGCGACGTAAGATTCGCCGCAGCCTAGGTTTAGGCTCGCGCGGCCGATTCTGTTTCGTGTTGCGAGATCAGCAAGAGCAACTATGCTTATGAGATTCGAGCAAGACACCATCTCGATGGGAGTGAGAATAGGGCACTTATGAAGATTGCAGTCGTGGGGACAGGCTATGTTGGACTGGTCACGGGGACCTGTTTCGCAGATAGCGGCAACGAAGTTGTTTGCGTCGACATCGACGAGGCCAAAGTTGCCGCGTTGACCGAGGGCAACGTTCCGATCTTCGAGCCAGGTCTGGAAGAGATGGTACTGGACAACGTCCGCGACGGACGGTTGAGCTTTACGACCGATCTGGCCGGCGCAGTCACACCGGCCGAGATCGTCTACCTAGCGGTCGGCACCCCGCAGGGCGACGACGGAGCCGCGGACCTGTCTGCGTTGTGGTCGGTCGTCGAGGGGATTGCTCCGCACCTGCGCGAAGATGCGATCGTGGTGACCAAGAGCACTGTACCGGTCGGCACTAACGCTGGCATCTACGCTCGACTAAAAGAGCTGACGGGCCGCGAATGCGACGTCGCGAGCAACCCAGAGTTTCTCAAGGAAGGAGCCGCGATCGACGACTTCGAAAAGCCCGACCGTGTGGTCGTCGGCGTACGCAACGATCGCACAGCCGAAATCCTGCGAATGCTGTACGAGCCCTTTCTGCGGAACGAGCATCCGTTCTTGGTCATGACGCCCGAGAGTGCGGAGATGACCAAATACGTTGCCAACGCCTTGCTGGCCACAAAAATCAGCTTTATCAATGAGATGGCGAATCTCTGCGAACGCATGGGCGGCGATATCAACGACGTCCGTCGCGGCATCGGGCACGATAGTAGGATTGGTTTCGCTTTCTTGTTCCCGGGCGTTGGCTACGGCGGCAGCTGTTTCCCAAAGGACGTGCGTGCGCTGTCGGCAATGGCCACCCACCACGGCGTCGAACCGCGCATGCTGGACTCGGTCGACGCAGTGAACCGCGCACAGAAAAACGTGATGCTCGAAAAAATCGATACACACTTCGGCGGCAAACTTGCCGGTAAGACGATCGCCGTTTGGGGCCTCGCTTTCAAGCCACGGACCGACGATATTCGTGAGGCACCGGCGCTGGTGTTGATCGACCATTTGCTGAAAGAAGGCGCAAAAGTGCGAGCCCACGACCCCGAAGCAATGGCCAACGTGCAACAGATCTATGGCGACAAGGTTGCGTTTTGCGACAAAAGCACGGACGCAGTGCGGGGTGCCGACGCGCTGGCGATCATGACCGAGTGGAACGAGTACAAGCGACCCAACTGGCAAGAAGTTTCTGACCTGATGAAATCGCTCGCAGTATTCGATGGAAGGAACCTGTACGAGCCCGAGCGGATGCAGGCTCGTGGCTTCCGTTACTTCAGCGTAGGCCGTCCTGCTGTTTGACTCACGTAGGCGTAGGTAGTCTCCGCAAAGTCCTGGTGAACTGCCGTTTTTGGGTTGTGCGTGGACCGGTTTTCTTGACACTAGCCACGAGGCCGCTTAGCCTGATTTTATAGAGGTTTGAGGGACATTTGACCTCACTAAGAGGCTCTCATCCTGTGCCCTTCGGAATAGGGGCGCATGCGAACAACTTACGAGATACGCAGGCTGCGATCTCCTTCTGCCGCAGGGAAACAAACAACCGCGCGCAGGTTCTGATACGAAAGCACCACCAATGCGGTGAGAATCTCATGGCCGCCAGTATTCTCGGCCAGCAGGTTCACTCCGCGCGCAATTTAGGAACGCGACATCATGTCCCGCCAACTACTCGTAGCACTTACTGCTGTCCTCCTGACAATCCCCGATGCACCTTTACATGCGCAGGACGTGCCGCTGGGTGGCTTTATTCCCTTTGTGGGCATCGGTATGACCAACGAATTCAAGACGCTCGACGAAATCGATCTGGGTGGCGTCCCATTCATTGCCGACCCTAGTTTCACGCCCGGCGCACCACTGCTAGGGACGGGCGGGACTCCCTTTTTTGACCTGGCGTTGCTCGACACGGGAGCCGCAACCCACATCATCACGCAGCAGGCGTTCGACGGATTTGACATCATCGGCAATGGCATGCGTGGCACCAACATTCAGCCCATCGGTGGTGCCACCGGCATCATCGACTTGGAAATCAACGATGCGGCCGGCATCTATGCGGCAGGACTGGGAGACCGCACCGCAGCAGGAGCAACCCTGGACATGAACACTTCCAAGCTGCGCGGACAAACGAGTATCGCCACCCTGACGGCGCCCGACGAATGGACGTTGCCAAACATTCTCGGCCTGCCGATGGCGGCGCAGCATCTGATCGCGATCAAGAATAGCCAGCCGCATATCTTCGAGCACCAAGGCCGCACCGTCCGCACGCCGCAAGTCGAGTTCCGCGATCTGGGTTCTGGCAACGATGGCATCCTGCGCCGCGCACCACTGAAGCTGCGGCCAGGCATTGGATTCGTACAAGGACCGCAGTATGTATTCAATCTCGATGTGGGCGACATTTTCTCGGGCAGCGGCGACATCCAGATCCACAATAATCCAGCATCGCCTTCGGTTGTAATCGACTCAAACGGCAACGGCGCCGGACTGTTTATCGAAGTTGATATGGACCACGACGGATACTCGATGGACGATACCGAGTTGCTGTTCGACACCGGGGCCGACCTGACGGTCGTCAGCGAGATTATGGCGGCCCGGTTGGGCTTTGATCCGATTCTCGACAAACCCGATTTCGTACTCGAAGTGGAGGGCTCTGGGGGCGTCTCGCCTGGGATTCCTGGTTTCTACCTGGACGAACTGAACATCGATACCGTTGGCGGTTCCTTCACGATGCAAAACGTTCCGATCGCAGTGCTCGATGTCACCAACCCTAACGACCCAGGAAATGTGATCGATGGCATTCTTGGGATGCATCTGTTCACAGGACGCGATCTGGTCATCGACGCGAACGCATCGGTCGGGCAGGGCGGCACTGGGCCGAGTTTGTACATCAGCGATCCGGTGACCGACTCGCGCAGTTGGGCCGCCACGACCACTTCAGCCAACTGGGCGACGCCTTCAAGCTGGTCTTCTCCAGGTACGCCGACCGATATGTGGGTTGCTAATGTCTCCAACTCCGCGGGGACTGCGCAGGTCGCAAGCGTGACGGCGGACTCGACCGTTTTTCAGCTCATCGTTTCGGGTACGTCGGCCAACGCAATGACGATCGACGTGGTCGCGGGCGCGACCTTGACGACCTTCGGCGAAACTCGCATCGAATCCGGTGCCAAGATCGAAATCAACGACGGGGCAAAAGTCGACGCGCAGTTTATCAACATCGAGGGTGGCGTCTTGAGCGGAAGCGGCGAGGTCTTCGTTGGTACCGGGCCACTCACCGGGCAAGTTCGGAATCTCTCGGGACGCCTGGAACCGGGCGACGGCATCGGCAAAATGTCCATCGTCGGCGACCTTTCCAACCTCGAAGACGGCACCGTCGAGTTCGATCTGGGCGGCACCGTGGCTGAGACTGAGTACGATCAGCTTGAACTGGATCGTTTCGCGTTCTTGGCGGGCATCTTGGAGATCTCGCTGGTCAACGACTTCCTCCCCAACATCGGTGATATGTTTACACTCATTGAGGCAACCGAGGGCGTCTTCGGCGAATTCGATCAATTGATGCTGCCCGATGGATTCCAATGGAGCGTAGACTATCTGTCCAACAGCGTTGTGCTGGAAGTCACAGGGATTGGCAGCATCCCAGGCGACTTTGATCGCGATGGGGATGTCGACGAAGCCGATCTAGCCATGCTCGAGGCAGGATACCCAAGTGGTACCTATCGGGGGACCGACTTCATGACGTGGCAGCAAAACTACACCGGCGCGGGGAATGCCGCGGCCTCGACCGCAGTGCCTGAGCCTGCGGGGATCGCCTTAGCGCTGCTGGCGATCAGCAGTCTGTCTTGCCGCTGGCGAGAGCTTACTGCTCGACGCGTTCTGCTTTGAGCGTCGACTCGGAGCGCATTGTCCGACCTGCTGTGAATTTCGGCGTAATCCAGCCGTTTTGATCCATCGGTACATCGACCGTGACGGTGATTTGCTGTGTGTTGGGGGTGAGAACTGCGGGATTCACACTCACCTGTGCACCGCGTGTGCCCGCGATGTTCAGAATGCGATTGGCCTCGTTGATGGCCTCTGTAGCCGTGGCCCCGGGAACCATGCCCACACGAGCGGCTTCGTAGGCCGCGTTGTCCGCGGTGTGACGGATCACGTTGAGTCGCGAAAACTCAAACGACGTCACCAGTAGTACGAAGAACACCGGCGCGACGAGGGCAAACTCGACTACGGTTGCACCGCGTCGATTGACGAGCCGCCTGTTTCGATGTCTGTTTCTGATGTTATTCATGGTGTCTGTTCCGAGCAAGAACTCCGACGTCAGCTAGTCGGTGATCAGCACCGGCAACGTCGAGGCGATCTCTCGGAAGATCCGCTCCAGCGCTGCCGCATTTGGGGCATGAAAGTGTTGTCCACCGGTTGCGCTGGCCACGTCGCGCATCCGCCGGAAGTCGGCGTTACCGCCGAAGGTGATCGTATGCACGGTGATATCCTGGCCCGCAGCCGTCCCGGCCGGAATGATCGGCTCGATGCCTGTGTTGTGTCGCCCATCGGTCATCAACACAATGATCGGAACGGCGAAGGGTCGCCGTCGCCCGTCGTTCATCGCGCGCAAACCGTCTTGCAGTGCGAGACCGATGGCGGTGAAGCCAGCCGCGTTAAAGCTGTTGGCCGCCGATCGTATCGACGCGTAGTTGTTCGTCAGCCGCTCGTCTAGTCTGGAACTGGTCGAATAACTAACCAGCGAGACTTGCTCTTCGGGGAGCGTACTCTGCAACGAGTCGAGGAAGGCGTTCACCGCCCGCTTGAGATCGCGTATTTTCTGACCCCGCATCGAACCCGAGCGGTCGAGCACCAGGCAGATATCGCGATCCAGTTGTGTAGAAGTAGCAGTCTGCGTGGGCTCGAAGCTGTTGACCCCCATCACTCGGCCCAGGAACAAATCGACTGGTCCTCCCGCCGAGCCAGCGGTGCGATTTCCGTTGACGCGCACCGCATTCTTGATGTTGCCGCCTGTGGAAAACACGAATCGTGAGTTACGAGATGACTGGCTCGCCTGGCCAACTTCGATCTCGGAGTTGAGCAGTTGCAAGGGTGTTCCGGCAACTCGGTTGCGGCTCGCGGCGTCGATGGCTGCGGCTCGTGCGGCGGCTTCGGTTTGCTGTAAGCTCAGTGCCTTGGCACCGGCGCGGGACGCCGCGTCGGTGGCGGTGCGCAACTCAGTACGTACGAGTTGCATCCAAGCGGTATCGATGGCGAAGGCCGCCATGATCACGATCAGCGGTATCGTGACCGCGATCAAAATGAGCATCGCCCCTTTGCGTTGAGGCCGACGTTGGTGATGGAATCTCATACTTGTCCGCTCGTCGAGTTGGGGCTGACCGTCCTACAGTTCTTTCATCATCGTGGCACTTCCCGACAGGACGCGACCGCGGAAGAAGCTGCCGGGGATGACCGAGTTGCGATCAGCGGGAGCGGTCACTGTGACAGTGATGTACTGGCCCGTCGGCACAGCGGGAATGTTGTTCGGATTGACGGCCGTCGTGCCACCCTGCACGCGACGTTGGGTCAAGATTTGCTGACTGGTGCGTCGCACGTCGGTCGTGACGGCACCGTCTTCCAGTGCTGTGCGGACGCCTTCGTATGCCGCAATCGTGAGTGACTGCTTCAGGAAGATCATCGTGCAGCACTCCAGGGTGCCGAGAATCAGCAATACGATGACCGGCAGGCAGACGGCGAATTCCGTGGCCGCGACACCTCGTCGGCCATGGGCCGCCCGGTAGGCACCACGTTTCCTACAATGTCGAAAGGACATGAGTTTCATCCAGTCTGGAGTTGCGTTTACTTGGACTGGACGGCCTCAGCCGTATCATCGCCCGCCTTCGTGTCGTAGTCGGCTGTTTCTGGTTCGCGAGTCGTCAGCTGATCGACCATGCGGTTGAAGTCCTCGGCCAGGCCCTTCCAGAAGTCGAAGTCGCGGAACTTCAGACGCGGTGGAGGATTGCCTTGGGCGATTTCCAAGATGACTTGTCGCAAACGGTAGATTGGTCCGGCGAAGCGGTGACTTAATTTGATCGTATCGAGGATGAATACCGGCAGAAGAAAGACCATCACGACCAGGAATGGTCCGTGTGTCCACCACAATTCTTGCGTGTGTTCAGCAAGTGAGCGAAACGGATTGCTCAGCACCTGCAGGCAGAACGCGACCAAGGAGGCGACCAGCAAAAAGGAAAACCAGTGGACGATCAGGCGGCGCACCAGAGCACCTTGCACCTTGGGGTCGACAAACGTCTTCTTTCTTTCGGGATGGGCCATCTTGTTCTTCAGCCTCAACTAACAGTGGAAGTGATCGAATTATTCGCGAATCGCCCAACCTGGGCGCGATCATGTCTAAGGCAAGCCTAGGTTACGGCCCGTCGCAGCAAGGCTAGGCAGCGAAGAGAGAGGCGAATGTCGAGAAAGATGTTTCGTCGCGGCCGCCAGAATCGACACAATCGCTAGAACGAGTTCCGCCCACGAAATCAATCCCGTTCTGCGCCAGCAGCACTTCCGGTCAAATGGGCAGTGACCTCTTCGTGGAGGCGAAAAATGGCGGCCTTGACCTCCTGGAACGAGGCCCGACGGGTCAGCAGGTCGGTCAGCTCGCTCCAAACAGACTGGGGCAACCCTGAGTTCGCTGCGGAACGCTCGATGGCAGCAACCACCGGTTCGAGTCGCGTCGAACTGGGCACGTAGCTGAGCAACAACACATGGGTCTTCGCCGCCAATTCGGCCAGTGCTGCTTGCTCGACACCGAATTTCTCATTCAACTGTTCCGCCAGCTGCGGCCCCTCATCTTCCAGCAGGTACTTCAGCCCCACTTCGAGCTGGGCGGATTCTTCGGCCTGGTCCGGCAGTTCGGGCAGCGCGACGCCCAACAACTGTGCCTCTTGGCGGGCAGCTTCCAAGTGCTTCCCAAATCGCTGCGCAGTTTGCCCCTTCGCCTGCAGGGCCACGGCCATGCTCCACTCGCAGCTCAGCTTCCATGTCGCCAATTCCGTAAGGGAAGCCGGCACCGCATCGTCTACCCTCGTGGGAATGGTCGACGTGGCATCTGGTGCGGGCAATTCCGCGGGTTCAACTGAATTTAATGCCGCCGGATCAAGTGCCGGCGCAGTAGTTGTAGCCAGCGCCTCCGTCGATTCCGTTGGGTATTCTGCCGCTTCGTCCTCAGCAGCCGTCTCGAATGCCTCTGACGGCGATGATGGCGGCGCAGCTATGCTTTCCACGGACGTCTCTGTCTCGGCAACCAGGGGCGCTGACGGCAGAACCTCTGGTGCCGGTTGCGGCGTGGTCTGTGACATAGCTGGTTCCACGCTGGAAGCCGCACGGTTCGTATTGGCGGTGGCTGCCGGATCGTAGCGGACTTCCTGCCAGCAGCCGACGAAGCAGCATTGCAGGCAGATCAACACCCATAACCGTGCTCTAGCAGAAACTGAAAGCCGATAAGTCCCCTCGCGCCGATTAAACCGTTGACACAGACGAGACGACAGGACCATGATCAACTGCGTTGCGATTGTGACGAATGGAAACTCCCGGCCGGCGGGCAGCCCCGCGCAATCTGATTCGGGCCGACGCCGCAAGTATACCACATCCCGCCCGACCGACTCCCACCTCCACCAATTTCGCAGACCGTCGTGAGCGAGCAACCGCCAACCCCCGAGACGGCTACGCCTACCCGCCGAAAGTTCCTGCGCCGCGCCGTTCGCGGTTGCCTGGTTGGCGGCGTCGGTGCGTTGGGCTACGCGTATGCCATCGAACCGCACTGGATCGACGTCGTGCGCCGACCGCTGCCAATTGCGAAACTTCCCGAGAGCTTAGTCGGACGCCGACTGGTCCAACTTAGCGACATCCACATCGGCGGCACGGTCTCTGACGACTACATGCGAAACGCGCTCGCCGGGATCGCTTCGCTACGGCCCGACATCATCGTCATGACGGGTGATTACATGACCAGCAATGGCGGGGAACAAGTCGATCACGCGCTCAACGTCTTCCAATCGCTCACGGAGGCCCCATTGGGCCGCTACGCCGTCCTCGGCAATCACGATTACGGGCGTGGCGGATTGTATTTGAAGACCGCCAAGCGGTTTACCGCTGGTTTGAATGACCTTGATATCCGTGTGTTGCGCAACGAAGTGATCGACCTGCTCGGTTTGCAGCTTGCCGGACTTGATGAGTTTCTCTTCCAGCGTTGCATGATCGGACCGACGCTGAATCAGCTCGATCCCGATCGCGCGATGCTCACGCTCTGCCACAATCCCGACGCGGCCGATCAAGACGGCTGGCAAAATTTCAAAGGCTGGATCCTGTCGGGCCACACACACGGTGGACAGTGCAAGTTCCCAGGCTTCGATCCACCGATTACGCCAGTGTTCAACAAACGCTACACTGCCGGCGAGTTCCACCTCAGCGGCAATCGGCAGATGTACATTAACCGCGGGCTGGGCTATCTTCGCCGCGTTCGCTTCAATTGTCGACCAGAAGTGACCGTCTTCACGCTCGAACAGGCGGACGAGGCCTAGTAGGACGATGACGAACTGCCCGATGTCGAATGCCGGAAATTCTTGGCAGTAGACCGCCGCAGCAACGAATCAGCTGCCTTTCTTCGATCGAACTTCGCCATTTCTCCACTTGATCTGGCAAAACTCCCGCGAGCCAACTAGCCTGTGCGGCATGAATCGCCCCTCGGAAACGACCTCCCGCAGCTTGCTGGACTTCGACTCGACGCTAATGCCGGCCCTAGCAAGCAGTGTGCTGTGTTGGCTAGCATTCCCACCATTCGATTTGAGTTGGCTCGTTTGGCTGGCACCAATCGGTTGGCTCTCGCTCGTCACGCGCGATACTTTGTCTGGTAGGCGGCCCTATCGCGCGCTCTGGCTGTCTGGGTTCGTATTCTGGACGCTGACCGTGCACTGGCTTCGTCTGCCCCATCCCGTGAATTACATCGCGTTAGTCGCGCTGGCAAGTTATTTGGGCTGCTATCTGCCTGCGTTTGTTGCCATTGCGCGCGTCGGTGTGCACCGGCTGGGATTGCCACTGTGGTTAGTCGCGCCGACAGTATGGACGGGGCTTGATTGGTTTCGTCATCATTTGATCACCGGTTTTGGTCTCGGGTCCCTGGCGCACACACAGATTCGATTTCTGGAAATCATCCAGCTGGCTGACATCGTTGGTGAGTATGGCGTTACGTTTCTGATCATGCTGGTATCTGCCTGCCTCACTTTGGCACTTTCGCATAATCGTCAGCGGCACACACGTCCACGATTGCGGCATGTCGCGCTCTATCTCATCCTGGGCTCCCTGGCGATCGGCAGCGCGTTTGTGCACGGGGCATTGTTTCTTCAGCTCGAAATCGTTTCGTCGCGATCCGCGAGCAGGATGCCTCGCATCGCCTTGATCCAGGGGAATACCCATGCCGACTGGAAGAACGACATTGAAAAGCAACGGAACATCATGGACGAGTATATGGGGCTGTCTTCTGAGGCGGTGGCAAACTCACAAGCCGAGGACGATCGTCCAATCGACTTAATCATCTGGCCAGAAACGAGCTTCCGCCAATCCTTGGCCACCGTCGAAGCAGGGTACCAACTCCCTGCGGGTATCGTGCATGAGTCGTACCTCACGGCCGGTCCGCGAGATTTGGCAACGTTCGTCAATCAAACCGGTGCGGCGATTCTCACCGGCATCGATCGCGTTCATATCTATCCCACGGACCATGGTCACCCGGACTTCAAGACGTACAACTCATCAGTACTGATGGACGCTGAGCAGCGAATTGTTGGCACCTACGACAAGATGCACCTGGTGGTGTTCGGCGAGTACGTACCCTTCTCGGATTGGTTTCCGCTGTTGAGGAGGCTAACGCCCATCACTGGTATGGCGGAACCGGGAAAGGGTCCCGTTGCGATGAAGCTGCAGAATCTGGTGTTCTGCCCAAACATTTGCTACGAGACGGTGGTGCCTCACCTCATTCGAAGGCAAGTGACCGAACTTGCGGCCGCTGGCGAGATGCCGGACGTACTGGTCAATTTGACAAATGACGCCTGGTTCTGGGGCTCCAGCGAACTCGACATGCATCTGGCGTGTGGCGTGTTTCGCGCCGTCGAACACAAACGACCACTGCTGATCGCCGCCAACGGCGGATTGTCGGCACACGTCGGACCCAGCGGCGCGGTCCACCAAGTCACTGAACGGCAGAAACCACAGACGCTGCTGGTCGACCTGCCGCAGCCGAGCCAGCGGGGACTGACACTGTACGCGAAATGGGGCGACTGGTTCGCGGGAATCTGTGTGGTATGCTGTGTGGTTTTAGCCGTAGTCGGATGGCGTGGCCGAGTGCGCGACGCGGCTTCCAGCGAGGCGACGCCTCGCGGTTAGTTTGATTTCGCCAACCGAGTCCCCGTTCCGCAACTGCCCGTGGCTGTCGTTTTACAGATTCAGGATGCTTTCAAGCGATACGGCGAGCAGGAACTGCTCGACGGTGCAAGTTGCGCGCTGCCGGATGATCAGAAGGTTGGGCTAATCGGTCGCAATGGCGCAGGCAAGAGTACGTTCTGCCGCGTCCTGCTCGGCGACGAAGAACTCGATGCCGGCGAAGTGGTACGGAGCAAGAAGCTAAGGCTCGGTTATCTGCGGCAGCACGACCCATTTGAGGAAGGCGAGACCGTCCTCGGTTTCTTGCAGCGAGACAGCGGACAGCCTGAGTGGCGATGTGGTGAGATCGCCTGGCAGTTTCAGCTCCCGGACCCGATGCTTGATCAGCCGGTACGTTCGCTCTCGGGCGGCTGGCAGACGCGTGTGAAGTTGGCGGCACTCCTGCTGCACGATCCGAATCTGCTGATCCTCGACGAGCCCACTAACTTCTTGGACTTGCGCACGCAGATGCTGCTGGAAGAATTCCTGCAGGGATTTCGAGGCGGTTGCCTGATTGTTTCCCACGATCGAGCATTCTTGAAACGCACCTGCGATCACACCTTGGAAATCTCCCGCGGGAAGATGACGATGTTCCCCGGCGATGTGGATGCCTACCTGGAGAATCTGGCCGAACGTCGCGAGCACGATTTGCGGGTCAACGCGGCAACGCTGACGAAGCGCAAGCAGTTGGAAAAGTTCATCAACAAGAACCGCGCCAATGCCAATACGGCCAGCCAGGCGCGCAGCAAGTCGAAGCAGTTGGAACGCCTTGAGTTGATCGAAGTGCAAGGCGAAGAGGCGTCGGTCGCGTTTAGCTTTCCGGTGGTCGATCCGCGCCAGGGCGTGGCGTTACGGACCGAGCAGCTGTCGATTGGTTACCCAGCCAACGAGGTGGCGACCAAGATTCAACTAGAGATCGATCACGGCTCGCGTACCGGCATCGTCGGCGACAACGGACAAGGCAAGACGACGTTCCTGCGCACTATTTGCGAATCACTGCAGCCGCTAGAAGGCTCGATGAAGTGGGGATACGGCTGCCAGGTAGGGGTCTATGCCCAGCATGTCTATACGACCTTGCCGGAGAATCAATCAGTCGACGACTATCTGCATTATCAGGCGGCCGCCGGCACGACGATTCAGCAAGTGAAAGACGTGGCTGGCAGTCTGCTGTTCACCGGCGACCTGGTCGAAAAGAAGATCAAGGTGCTCAGCGGTGGCGAACGCGCACGACTGGTGCTCGCCGGACTGCTGCTGCAAAAACATAACGTGCTGATTCTCGACGAACCGGGCAACCACCTTGATGTCGAATCGGTGGAGGCCCTAGCCGACGCGTTGTGTCGGTATCAAGGCACTGTCATTTTTACCAGCCACGACCGCCACTTCATGCGTCGGGTCGCGACGGCCGTGATCGAGGTACGCGACGGGCGAGTGGTCAGCTATCCGGCCAGCTACGACGACTATGTCTATCGGACACGCAAGGAACTCGAAGCCGGACTCCGCGCCGAACACACCACACGAGGCACGCCCGACTCCGTGGCAACGACGGGCGCCAGGAAGCTGGGGGGACGCGAGGAACGCGAACTGCAGAAGAAACATAAGGCCGTCGAACGCAAGATCGCCAAGCTTGACGACGAGAAGAAGGCGATCAACGCCCAGCTACTGCAAGTCACCGAAGCGAAAGAGGCCCAACAACTGCACGAGAAACTGGCCGGGCTCACTTCTGAAGTCGAACAACTGGAAGAGGAGTGGCTGGAGATCTTTAATGAATTGGAGGGGGTTTGATTTCACCACGGAGTCACGGCGGGCACGGAGATTCCTTCGACTCAGATCGGTCGAAGTGATGGTCACAAGTTGTTTTTTGTAGAGACATTTTAACTGTCCAAGCACTTCGGCTGCATGACGACGTCCTGCTGCCGACACCCGTATCGATTTAAGCGAGCCCGCGTCCATCGACGGGCTAATTCTGCCTCCGTGACTCCGCGGTGAAAACCAATCAGGGAATCAACTCCCGCTCCTGCAGCCATGCTTCCAGCAAGTTCGGCCATTGGTCGACCGGTCTGTCGCCGCGGAACATGCCGTAGCCGTGGCCGCCGGAGGCGTAGATGTGCAGGTCGGCCGGAACTCCGTGCTTGCAAAGCGCTTCGTAGAAGCGCAGGGCATTCTGCACAGGCACAGCGTGATCGTCGGCTGCGTGGGTAAGAAACGTCGGCCCTGTCTCGGCGGATACATGCAACTCGTTGGAGTAGTACGTCATCAGCGCTTCGCTCGGATTGCTCCCGAGGAGATTCTTCTTTGAGCCGTTGTGAGTAAACTCGTCCTGCATAGTGATCACTGGGTAAACCAACACCATGAAGTTCGCTCGGCAGCTTTCCCGCTCGATGGGGTCCTCGGCCGAGGCGTCGCCAGCGTCAAAGCGTGTACCTGCCGACGAGGCGAGATGTCCGCCGGCGGAGAAACCGGCGATGCCGATGCGATCTTCCTTCAGCTGCCATTGATCGGCGCGGGATCGCATGATTCGAAGCGCGCGTTGGGCATCGCTGAGTGGCACCGGTTGCTGATGCTGGCCGCCACCATGGCGATACTTGAGTACCGCTGCCACGACGCCGCGCTGGGCAAACCACTCAGCGAAGACGTGCCCTTCGTGGTCGATCGCCAACCCGCCATACCCGCCACCTGGGCAAATCACAATGCCGGTTCCCGTGTCGCTAGCGCTGGTCGGTCGATAGACAGTCAACGTCGGCTTGCTCACGCCGGTGACCCGACCGATCCTCTTGCCGCGATCTTCTCTTGCGTCGTATGTTTCGACCTGGTCATACCCGGCTGACCCCGGAGCTATGCCCGGCCATAGGTGAATCACTTCTACCCCAGGCTGCTCATGATCCCCAGGTTGTGCGAAAGCCGGTAGGACTACCCCACAAGTCACCAGAACACTGCAGATAACGCTTGCATATCGCATTTTGACTCCGAGATAAGTTTGCTTGAGGTGGCGGGTGAGAGTATTCTGAGTGGTGGTCGATGAGCGCTTCCTGAAGGCATCTTCAGTCGATGAATTCGTGATTCTAGCAAGTTTTTTTAGCTTCTTTCTAGATTCGCGTGACAGCTTGCTTGGAATTCGGCCCTTGAGGTGGGTGATCCCATGACGAGCAGTTCCTCCGCCAACGCCGAAGTCCTATTGTCGCAAGCGCTTGCGGGATCGAGCGAGTGTTTTGGGCGACTGCTGCACGTCTACCGAAACTACCTTAAGCTCCTCGTCGTCACCCAGCTGGAACGCAAGCTGCAGCAGCGCGTCAGTCCGTCAGACGTGGTGCAGGAAACCTTCCTTGAGGCCAACCGCGACTTTGCCCAATTTCGCGGCACGTCCGCCGGCGAGTTCTGTGCCTGGCTCAGGAAGATCCTGGTGAACAACTTGCATCGAGTGGTTGAAAAGCACGTGTTAGCCGCCAAGCGTGACGTGCGGCGAGAGGTGTCGCTGGAGAATCTGGCATCCAATCTCGAAGAATCGACTGCCCGCTTGGAGGCCATTCTGCCCGACCAGGGCATCTCGCCCAGCGGCTTCGCTCAACAGCACGAGATGGAGATCTTCCTCGCCGATCACTTGGCCGCGCTGCCCGCCGATTACCGCGATGTGATTGTGCTCCGACATCTGGAGGGGCTGCCGTTTGAAGCAGTCGGACGACGCATGGAACGCTCAGCGGGCGCGGCACGCATGGTATGGTTGCGAGCGATTCAGACGTTGCGAGAACGAATGAATGACTAACCAACCGACAACAAGTCTCGATGTCACTCAAGTCGCACCGGTGCATACGATCGTTGCGTCAACAGGCGAAGAGCGTCTAGCAACGGTGATGGACGAGTACCTCGTGTCGTTGGAGCAAGGTACTCCGCTCGATCTGCAAGCAGTAATTGACCAGCATCCCGACCTCGCCGAGGAAATCCGCTCAATCGCCGCTAGCCTCGATCTGTTGCATCAGACGACTCGACAGATGCGTCCCGCTACCGAAACACAGTCCACGCCTGCGGTTGCCAAGCGGCTGGGCGATTTCGAGATCGGTCGCGAATTGGGCCGCGGCGGAATGGGTGTTGTCTACCAGGCCAAACAGATTTCGCTGCATCGGCGCGTGGCGCTGAAGGTCTTGCCGTTTGCCGCCATGTGGGATCAGAAGCAAATCGCGCGCTTCCGCAACGAGGCGCTGGCCGCAGCGCAGTTGCACCATCCCCACATCGTCCCGGTGTTCGCTGTTGGGGAGGAACGTGGCGTTCACTTTTACGCGATGCAACTGATTGACGGGCAGTCACTGGATCAGTTGGTGCTGGAACTGCGCGGTGTAGACGAAAATACTGGAGTCGAGGGCACTGGGGACGAAACTGCTGCAAGCGAGCCGACGCAACCACAAGCGTTGGCTTCGACCGTGACGTGGCGGACGACCGAAATCAACACACCCACCAGTTTATCGACACAGCATTCTCACGATCGCTCGGAGTACTGCCAAGCGATCGCCCGTCTCGGGCGGCAAGCAGCAGAGGCGTTGCATCACGCGCACGAATACGGCGTGGTGCATCGCGACATCAAGCCCTCCAACCTGATGGTCGACGGTCAGGCGAAACTGTGGATTACCGATTTCGGTTTGGCCCGAATTCAAAGCAGCCCCGGCGTGACTATCACCGGCGACGTCGTCGGCACGCTACGGTACATGAGCCCCGAGCAGGCAGCCGGGCAGCACGCCTTGGTCGACACGCGGACCGACATCTACGGCCTGGGGGCGACGCTCTACGAGTTGCTGACCTTGCGGCCGGCGTTCCCAGGTGAGGACCGACACGGCGTGCTGCGCGACATCGCCGAGAAAGAACCCGTGCCACCGCGAACACTGAATCCGGCGATCCCGGTCGATCTCGAGACAATCGTCCTGCAGGCGATGTCGAAGTCACGCGATGCCCGCTACCAGGCTGCCCAAGCGTTGGCGGACGACCTCGATCGGTTCTTGCAAGGCAAACCAACGCTCGCGCGACGGCCCACGGTTGTAGATCGCACCGCGAAGTGGATGAAGCGACACCGCAGCCTCGTCGCGGTGTCGGCACTGTTCTTGGTGACGATCAGTTTGGTTTCGACCCTGGCGGCGTTGAGAATCGCCCGCGAGCAGGAGCGCACCGAAGCCGCATTGGCGGAGGCGGAACAGAACCTGGTGCAAGCAAATGCCAACTTCACCCAGGCGCGACGCGTCGTCGATCGATTCGGCATCCAACTGGCCGACCAGTTGCAGACAACGCCGGGCACGGAACGTTTGCGACAACAACTGCTGATCGAGACGCTGCGCTACTATCGGGAGTTCGCCTCGCAAATCGACGGACAGCTCGGCGTCCAAGACCAGTTGGCGATGACATATCTGAAATCAGGCGTCGTCACCGCCAAGTTGGGAGCCGATCGCAAGGCAATGGCCGAGTATCAAGCGGCCCAACAGATCATGGAGCAGTTGCTGCAGGAAGATCCAACCAACACGCACCTCAAATCGCAACTCGCCCTCTCGCGAAACAACATGGCGCTGCTGCTGGCGGCCGCTGGAAACATCCCATCGGCCCAGCAAGAATTCGACCGGGCGATCGCCGACCAGCAGCAACTGGTGGCAACGGATCCCTCGAACGCTGAATTCGCCGGCCAGCTGGCCGAGAGCTATGTCAATCTCGGAACGCTGCTGGGCGAGACCGATCAAATGGATGCGGCGGTCAGGTCGCTCTACAAAGCGATCGAAATCCTGCAGGTAACCCACGAGGCGAGACCTGCAAAAGTCGACGTCGCGCGCAGCTTGGCGATGGCTTACAACAACCTCGGCTACCTCGAGCGCGGAGCCGACCTGAACGCGGCACAGCAAGCGGCGTCGCGAGCGGTCGAACTGCTGGAGCGCAGTTGCCGAGGACAATCCACGCCGGCCGACTGCCTTGCCGATTTGTCACTGTGCTACGGAAATCTGGCGGCGATTCAAAACGCCGCTGAACAGGCAACCGCCGCCCTAGCCACCTATCAACGTGCCATTGCGCTGGGCGAATCGCTGGTGCGAACTTCGCCAGGTGTGGTCCGGCATCGCAGCGATCTAGCAGCGAACCTCAACAACGTCGCACTACTACAGATTCAGACCGGGAACACATCGGCCGCCAACGAGGCGTTTGCCCGCGCGAATCAATTGTTCGCGGGGCTGCTCGAAGACTATCCCGACCAGTTGGCCTACGCCAGTGGCTGGGCGGCACTGCTAAACAATCAAGGTTTGGCACTGGCGAAATTAGAACGCTACGACGATGCGATTGGCGCCTACGAGCAGGCTGTTAAGGTACAGAACCATGTGTGGCTGCAACTCTCCGATTCCGAAGCGGTACGCGACGCGTTGAGCCGGATTTACTACAACTACGGCCAAGCACTGAAGAATAGCGGAAGAATCAACGAGGCAACGCAACAAGCGCTCGCCAGGCGCGACCTGTGGTCGACCAACCCGCAGAGATTATTCAGCTTGGCAGTTGAATTGGCGGAGTTGGCTCAGGTCGAGCCGACTGGTGAGAATGAACTGTTGACTGAGGAACTGATCAACACGCTCACCGCTGCGTTACGCGGCGGCTATCAGCCAGAAGTAGCCCTGCGCCAAGACGAGCGATTCCGACGCTGGCACGACAACCCTCAGTTCCGCGCACTGACGAAGATGCGCAATCGCGACTTGGCCACCAACCTCCCCGTGCAGCAGGCCTTGCCATGAGACGCTGGTTTAAAATTCGCCGCGATCGAAGGCACAAGTCAGCGCGAGCCGCGAGCCCGTTCCGTCGCGCCCGGCAGCTGTCGGTGGAGCGTTGCGAGGATCGCCATCTGCTGGCGGGCAATGCGCTGACGCTGGACGTGAGTCCAACGACACCTACGCTCACAGGCGGATTTCTAGCGCTCGACACGAGTTCTCTCATCCATACGAGCAGTAATGACTTCGTGGTCGGCGACGCGGTATTTGCTCGCAATCTTGATGTAACGACAACTAGCGGCTTACAGTTCTTCGGCGGTATCGACTACCGACTGGGAGCCGATGTTTTGGTCGAAGCAACGCAGACGCCGCAGGTCGACCCGATAGTGGTCGCGACAGAGCAGGTGCTCAACCGACCGACGGAGTTCGCGGAGATCGCAATTCTTGAGCCACCGACACTCCTCACCAATGATGCCGCATCGGCCTATCTCCAGCCCTCCATGCAGCCACTGGATCTCGACCTACAACGACCGCTCGTGGAAGTTGAAACGCCCCTGCTGGTGGAGCCGCCCGTAAACATCGACACAACGGACTTTCACACACCAACGACAGACGGTGCGCTGGCGGCCGACACTTTCGACGATAACACGGTGGTAGGCAACGCGGTCCAAGAGCCAGTCGACCAGCCGTTCCCTGATGCACCCGGCATCTCGGGCAAGACGGCACAACTGGAAGTTATCGACGACGTGATCCAGCTCGTCGGCTACGAACAGCAGACTACCACTCGTGACACAGCGGAAGGCGGAGCAATCCAAGTCGCTTCGGCAATTGCCAGCACGCAGCGGGCTTACGAAACGCAACTCTCGGCAACCATCGTGCGTAAGCTCAACGACGACGCGACGTTGCCGACGGCTCCGACACCACAACGACAGCCCGTGCTTGCCGAATTGGCACGAGCCGTTGCATTCGAGACCGTCAGCTACCAACGATCGGCGTCGCACACGGCGCACGAACAATCCGTCGAGGTCGAGACTCCGTCGGAGCCGGAAACCGCTACGGCTGATTCGGATTTGTTGTCCGCAGATGACAAGACGCGGGAAGACTCGTCCGCGGAATCGGCCGTGGCACAGCTCGATGCACGACACGACCCATTCGTGGTCGAGCATAACGAGCCCCGGCGCAGACCGGCTGAGCGGATCGACGACGAGTCGGACTCCACGGTCACTTCAATCTTCACTCGCTGGACTGCGTTAATCTCGATTGTCGCCAGCTATCTACTGATCGAACGCCGCCCACGATCACCGGAAAACACAGTGCAAACGCCCCCACGCCGGGGCCGTAGCGACTCTCCACGCTGAGCGTTGAGTCTCCGAACCGACAGCTTGGCCGCTCTACTGCGTGATCAACGCTTGTTCGCGCCTTCCCAGGTTCTCGTTGGCGGGTTGATAGTCAAACTCAAGATCGGCCGAGTTCCAAATCAGCTCGCGATCGCGAAACGAGGCGGCAACTACCCCTAACAACACGGCTTCGGTCACCGGGCAGGAATACGAAAACGGTGTCGAAGTCGTTCCCACCCCACGACACGCATCGGTAAACTCGGTGTAGTGGTTGTTGCTGCCGACCGACTCGACGGGAATCTCAAGCGGCTCGTTGTTGGCGTAAAATGTGGGCATTGACCAGTGCGGCAACACCATTACGCCTTTCTCGCCGACAAAGAACGCTCCCGCACCAGGTAACTGAGCGTCGGGTGGCAAGCTGGCGCGCGCGGCATCAGGTCGGCTGGCACCGCTGCCGTCGGTCCAGCGGAAGAAGAAGTTGTCCGTCGTAAATGGGGACGCCTCGAAGCCGTACGTCACATCGCCATCGGGTGCGAAGGTCTCCTCGTAGTGCTCCACGCCGCGCGACACGACGCTGGTGGGCGGCGCCAACTGCAAGGCGGTGAAGACGGGATCAAAAATGTGACAACCCATGTCTCCCAGCGTGCCAGCACCGAAATCCCTCCAGCCTCGCCACTGCGCCGGGTGATAGATCTTTTCGACGTAGGGGCGCTTTGGTGCGGTACCCAGCCACAGGTCCCAATCAAGATGATCAGGGACCGGGTCGCTTTTATCCGGGCGCCCTTCCGCGGGGCCTGCCCACGATTTGCTGACCCACAGGTGCGCCTCACTGATCTTGCCGATCACCCCCTGTTGAATCATGGCGGCGCCAGTACGATACGCTTGATCGCTGTGAATCTGCGTCCCCATTTGTGTAACCAGGCTCGGATTCGACGCAGCCAGTTCTTGCATCGCCCGCAAATCGCGCAGATTGTTGGCCAGCGGTTTTTGCACATGGACGTGCTTGCCCAACGCCATCGCCGCCAAGGCGATCGGCGCGTGCATGTGATCTGGGGTTGAGACCAGCACCGCGTCGATGTCATCCGCCATCTGATCGAGCATCCGACGGTAGTCGGCAAATGTGGCCGCATCGGGATATTTTTCGGCGGCTTTCTTGAGGTGGTTCGCATCCACATCGCACAATGCCACGACACGCACGTTCTCGCCGCCAGCCGAACTTGCCAAATCAGACCAACCCTTGCCCCCAACACCAACCGACGCCAGGTTCAGCGTTTCGTTTGCACTGGCCGCAAACCCGCTCCGGGAGATCACAAGCGGTGCCGCCAGGGCCAGGCCCGACTGCAGAAAACGTCGTCGGCCTAAGCGAGGCATTTGGATGGAGGAGGAATTGGTTTTGGATCGCTTCATCAGATATGCCCTTGATGGTTGGTTTGCGTTGATGCTCACGGTGCAGCGGGAATCAGTATATCACTTTTAGTCAACTGGCAAGCGAGCTCATAAAACTCGCGCGGCGACGACGGCCAGTTTTTTGCAATCTGCTCATAAACCGGTTGTAATTCCGTAAAGACGATCTTCTTCCTTTCGCTGTTTGAGATGCCGTCTTCGGCCGTTTTCTGTGTCGCGGCTTCGAACAAGCGAACTTGCTGAGCTGCGCCCGATTCCTCGTGCTCGCCAGCCTGCTTGCGAAGCAGTAGCGCTCGCTCAATCGCATCCAACCCGGCAGCTTCCTCGCCTAAGTTGCGCCGCAACTTCGAGATCCGCTGCCAACAATCCGCCTGCGCGTCGAGCAGCGACAAGTCCTCACCTTGGCGACCGATCAATGCTGTGATGCGCTGTTCCGTGGTTTCGAGGATCTTCAATGCCTCACCGTTCCGTCCGATCTCAGCAAGCAGCATTCCCAATCCCAAACCGGCTTGAATGGATGCGCGATCGGGCACGTCTTCGTCGAGCAAAGCTGCCATCTCTTTTTCACGCGCATCCATAAACTCGATAATGAGGCCCCGGCGCCAACCGCTGACGTCAGCGAAAACTCCTGATATGCCACCGCTGAGCACAGCCTTATCACGCTTTAGCCCTGCCACTTGTGTCTCGAGTTCATTCTCCTGCCGTTCTGTTCTCTCGCTCATTACAGCGCGTTCGGCAAGCCGATCGCGGTACTGCTTGGCAAGCTGGTGCTGCTGCCAAGCGGCGACAGGACCGGCAATTGCCAATCCAACGCCCAATACGACTGCGCTCGCCAACGCCGGTTTGCGTTTGGCCCAACGGAGAATTCGCTCGGTGCGCGACAGCGGTCGCGCAAGGATGGGCTCACCATCGAGGAACCTTTGCAATTCGAGTCCCACCTCGCGCGCCGTGGCGTAGCGATGATTGGGATCGCGCTGGATGCACTTCCAGCAGATGGTTGACAGATCAACGGGGACCGTCGCGTCGAGCCCGCGCGGTTCGGGAGGATCGCTGGTAAGTCGGTTGTGCAACTGCATCCGCGCGTTGCCACGAAACGGCAGCTCGCCGGTCAGCATGCGAAACAGCACCGTGCCCAGCGAATACACGTCGCTTCGCCGGTCAGTCCAATGACTTTTGCCACTGGCTTGTTCAGGCGACATATAGCCGGGCGTGCCGAGAATCTGCCCATCGACGGTCATCGTGATCTCGCCCACATCGCGTTTGGCCAGGCCGAAGTCCATGATCAGCGGTCTGCCGGTTTCGTCGAGCATGATGTTCGACGGCTTCAGGTCACGGTGAATCACCCCCTGCTCGTGCGCGTGATGCAACGCATCGCAGACCGCCACGCCTAAGGTCGCGACCTCCGTGGCATTCGGTTTCGTGCCTGTCAGGTAGTCTGAAAGTGGCACTCCGCGCACCAGATCGCTAACGATAAAGACCGTGTCTTCAGCACGCCCGACTTCGAAGACGGAAACGATGTTGGGGTGATACAGCTGGGCCGCGGCCCGGGCCTCGCGAAAGAACTGCTCGATGTCGGTCGGCGAAAGCTGTCCACGGCGCGGGATTTTGATCGCCACCATTCGATCCAATTCCGAGTCGCGGGCCTTCCAAACCGTGCCAAACCCACCGACGCCCAAGCGAGAGATGAGATCAAACCGCCCCAACTTGCGCAGCGTCGTGGCTCTCTCCGTCGGGCCCTCGCGATCGACCAGATTGAATGTGCTACCGCAGGTATGGCAGGTAACGTCGTCCAATTCCGCGTCCGCGACGATTTCCATCCCGTTGCTGCAATGCGGACAGCGTACATGCAGCCCGTGCGACGGATACGGTGCCATCGGCGTCGCGTCGCTCGCGAGTTGCACGTCGCTGACGAACGCAGCATCATCCGAGTCTTCTTGGGGCGGCCCTTTGTTGATTAAGTCGTCCGCCAAGTCGGGATAGACGGCAGCGAGATCCGCGATCGATATCGACTCGCCTTTGCCGTCGCGACGGTAATGACGTTCCAGCGCCACCAGCTCCCACAGCAAATACGGCCGCGCCGCCTCGCTGGCGGCAGTAAGAAAATCGGGCAAGCTGGGTGTGCTACCGGCGCGCCACATCGATTCAAACCGATCGCAGCAGTCGTCGATTTCCGCTTCTAACTCGGCCGGAATCATCGCGTGGGAAGCGCTCGGAGGAGGAGGTTGAGAATCGCCGCCCCTCTAGTTTACGACGCACAAAGTGTGCCGCCAACAGCCGGTGTTTTCGCTGACAGAGAACTTTTCGACGAAATCTCTTTTTTCTGTCGGGCGGGGCCGGGAAACGGTGAGATACGCCGTAGACCCACTAAGTTCTCACGAAAGGAGGTACCTGCATTATGACCCCGTGAACAGAAAACGGAGGCAACTGAAGATACGCAACGCACAGCCAAGACGTTCTTCCGCAATCTCTTCTAGAAAGTTCAGGAGACCCAAGATGTCGATCTCTAAGTCTAT
>JANQQA010000280.1 GCA_028285205.1 Bythopirellula sp.
CGACGGCGGCCAGACTTTTACCCAGCACAGCGAGGGCTTGCCCAGTACGCACGCCTACGACCTGGTGTTCCGCCACGCGCTTGACGTCGACCCTATCGGTGAGCGACTGGCGATGGGCTCCTCAACCGGCAACCTCTGGGTCAGCGAAGACGCCGGCCACTCGTGGCAATGCGTTTCGAATCACCTGCCGCCGATCTACGCGGTTAGGTTTGTGAGCTGAAAGCGATCATCCAGCATTGGGAGGTCTGAGGGATTTCCAAACCATCTCAAACGTCCGTGTCAGCGATGTGGGCAGCGTTCTTGTCTGCCAATCCCAGTGTCGCGGCCGAGATCAACCTCGGCTACGATGCCTGGCATTTCTGCGACAACCAGCAGGACGCGGACAAGCTTGTGCAGCTGGTTCTCAACGGCAAGAAACGCGCAACCTGCAGCGCCCATTGCCTCTACGAAATCGAAGCCGAGCCGTTGCCGCAAGTCGGCCGTTACTCGATCGTGACCGATTGGTCGGGTACAGCGCGTTGCGTGATTCAGCTCGTCGACGTACAGCTTGTGCCGTTCGATCAAGTGACTGCGGAGTTCGCCGCACTCGAGGGCGAAGGTGATCAGTCGCTCGGCTACTGGCGGCAGGCCCATCAGACTTTTTTTGAGCGTGAGCTGAAAGCCCATCAGCTCGAATTCTCCGAAGCGCTGCTCCTGGTCTGCGAACGATTCGAGTTGTTGCATTCCTAAACGCTCTGCGGGTCGCGCAGCACCTAGGGTGGATCATCAACACTTGCGATGCGTCCTCCCAATAGAAAAAGTCGTATCCAGGACGGCTGCAATTTCTTGCTTTACGGGCAGGTTCGCACTAATCTAGCGTTCCTAGTGGGAGGGAAATGTTCTTGTAATCGATTGCGAGATGCACGATGAGTGAGCCAGCTGTCTTCGCACTAGTTCGTGATGGCGAGAAACGCTACTACGCCGATCGCTGGGCCAGTGCGACTTTGCGTCGCGAGGTGATGTGGGGCCCGGAGGATTTCGAGGCCTGGGTCGAGCAGTTCGAACAGCTTGACGAATGGGAAGACTGTTGTAGCGGCGGAGCAATCGTCGACTTCGACAAACGGGAGTTGTTGTGGACGGGCGAAACGCTCGGCTTCGATGTCCCACGGATTTGGCAGACCCACACCAAGTTGGTGGAAGCGGCATGGCCCAACTTCACGGTGAAGGCTGCCAGCAAAGGCGTGGAGGACTTGGCTACGTACCTCGGTCTGCCGCTGAATGAAGAACGCGTGGAAGAGGATGAAGACGAGGACGAGTACGAACTACGGCCGCTGACCGTCAAGGACGCCCGTCGCGACGACCCCGAGGATGAGGATGACGAGCCCGAGGACGAAGACGACTCGCTTCGTGCCTGGGTCACGATCATCGACGAGGATGGCACCGCCCGCCAGCGTCAACTAAGCGCGCTGTCGCTTGATCTCCTCAAGGGCGAAGCCTCGGCCATCGACGCGGTGGCGAAACTTCCGCCTGACGAAATCCCGCAGGAGGCACTGGTCTCGGAGGGTTTGCTGCTGAATCCTTCGCGGCGAACGGCGCGCATCTGGGGCTCAAGCGAGTTGCTGACAAAGATGAAGCACCTCGGGAAGCTATGGAAAGGTTGGCAGCTAAAATGGACGAAGCGCGGTTACGCCGAGCAGTCTGCCGCGTCAGGCACAAGAGGTCTCCCGATGAGCGATGTCGACGTGCTGGCAAAGATTTTACCGGTCGTGCTCTCGACCGAACAAATCAATGTAGGTGCATTCATGGATGCGATCGGCGGCGGCGTGAAAAAGTTTGCCAAGAAGGCTACCGGCTGCTTGATCTTTGTACTCTGCATTCCGCTGGTGTTGTTCGGCGTATTTTCAGGCAACTGGACCGCCGTCCTGTACTCGATCGCCGCAACGGTTGTGATCATTGTTGGGCTGTACATGTTAATCGCGCGCAGGTTTCGAAAGGCTGTCCAGAAGAATTTGCCCCAGACCGCCGAGGACGAAACCACCACCGTCGTTGCCGGTCCTCTTGAGGAGGACGCTCGCAAGGCACGCATCAATCAGCTCCTCGTCAAGGCCGAGATGCCAAAGCTGGAGGAGGTCGAACCACATTTCCCCGAGGCGTCAGGCCTAGAACTGCTGGCGTCTTGATACAGGGAGTGTGACTGTTGGATGTGCGGTACTACAGCGACGATTCGGCGCGAATGCCCTTCGGGATCCTAGTGAAGTCAATCTCAAGCCAAGTTCCTCAACCTTGGGCGTGGTTGGTTGCTGCCGAGATTCGCATCAGGTGCATGTTTGGCAAGAAGCGCCGGCCGCCTTACGGTGTAGGCTTCCCCGGCACAGAGAGAGTCGTCAGCCCGTCAGACCTTCCAGCGCCAGCTATTGCACGTTGGGCACCCATACTGGAGCAACTCAGAGACTTGGGCTTCGAGCAACTGAAATGCGAAATCGCCCAAATCGTAGGTGTCAAACTGAGTTGCTCCGTCACGCTACTTGACCGGCCAGGAAGCACCGTTGCGATCCTCGAGTGGTCACGTCTGAATGGCCCCGGCGGAATGGTAGAAATTACACCACTGGAACTGGACTCATACCGTGAAGATGCCCCAGATATAGTCACCGGTGTCGTACGAAAGATCCACGTACCGACGGCAGGAATGATCAAGCTGGATTCTGTGGAGATGATCAACCTCGACAACACGCGCCCGTTAGCTCAGCGGTATCAAGAACATCGTAATCGCTGCCAGGGCAAGACTGTCAAACAGCTGACGATCAACGGTGCCTTAGAGATCATCCGTGATCGAGCACAGACGCGCTTCGACGGACTTTTGAAATCGGGAATCCTCCGCGAACTCAACCCCCAAGAGATCGAGGAACTTCGACAAGCAGACCTGACCGAACTGAAGAATTTCTGACGAAACAGCAATTACTTCAGACCGTTCGATCTTTGTGAGGTGTTGGGATCAATACATTTGCATTGGCATGTAGCCACCGGTAGGCAGCGCGATGATTCCCCAGGTGGTATCCGCAGTGAGTTGCAATCGCTCGGTCTGTGGCTGCTCACCGGGGATTTTGATCGAGATCGTGTACGTTCCGGGACTGAGTGAGTAGTTCAGCGCCGTTTTGGGATCGTCGGCACCTTGGCCTGGCTTTAGCTTGTAATCGGTCTTGCCGATCGTGTAGACCACCGGCGAAGAGTGGGCGTTGGCGAGCACCAGCCGCGCCTGCCGTGGCTTGGGCAAGATTCCCATCTTGCGCGCCAACTCGGGGTAGCGGACGAGTGCCTCGATCCGCGTCTGAGTGCCCTCGGCGCTGAGCGTGAAATCGACCTCGTTGTCGTCGTTCTTAAAGCTCAACAGCTTCGTGTCTTCCGAGCGCGCGTAGTACTTCCAGCCATCGGCCCGCAACTGTTTGATGTAAAACGCTTTGACCTCGTCGCGCGGCATCGGCACCAGGGCCTGGTACGTCTTGCGAAAGTCGGTTCCCGCACGGCTGACGTCCTCCACGCCCCCCGGCCACGGCACAGGCGATTCGTCCAGCACCGAGTTGGCAGCGATTTCGACAGGATCCTCGACGGGGTCGCCGGCAGTACTCTCGCCGAGCTTCGTTTCAGGCGTGATGATGCCGACGTCCATCGTAGCGGTGAACGAAAACTGCTTGCGAAACACTTCTTGAGGAGCCATCGTAAACGTGCCGACGAGCCGACCGTTTTCGATCTTTGTCTTGTCGGTTCGTTGATCCATCTGCTTTCCGCCGATGCCGACTCCGGGAATGGAGAACGAGAAACTTTCGTACGAACCGTGATTCAGCTGAAGGTAATCGGGCGTGCTGAAGTCGTAGAGCTGTGAGAACGACGCGGTTTCATCGGTCCTCACCAACTCTTGGAGCTTGTTGTATGGAATCGGCTTGCTGGAGAAGGTGACAAAGGTGATTCCATCGGCATACCCTTCGGCTCGATGTGCCACTACGTGAGGAAACACGTACTTTTTCCCACCAAAGGTGACCACTGCTTTTCCTTGGTTGCGAGTGACATCCACCGGCGTGAGCTTTTCCTCTGCCGCTATTGGTGCCCCGGTCTTGCGCACGCCGGAGCTGACCTGCTGCGATGCTTCCTCGCCCGCCAATTCAATCGGCAGCGATGCGACGGGTGGCAACGGCGCGACCCGCGGTTCGTTTTTCTTGTCTTTGAACTCAACGACACTCCGCGAACCGACCGCGTCGGTGAAGACGTTGACGCTCACCTTCGCGGATCCTTTCTTGAATTCGGTGTACATCCGCGAGGAATCGATCAGCGGCCGACGCGATTCGCGAAAGCCAATCTTCTTGACGCGCTCCGTGTAATAGTCAAACGCTTCCTTCAAGCTTTGCTGGCTATAGATCAAGCAGCCATCGTCTTGATAAGTAAACTTGGTCACATTCTCGGGTATTGGAAACGTCTGCTGAAAAAAGACGGTCGCCTGCGGCACCGGAACGCCTTTGGCTTTTAGCGCAGACGGGTCGTCGATTCCATTGAACTCAAGTTCCTCGCAATCGAAGCTCACGGCCGTTTTGGACGATCGCCCACGGAAGTCCATCTCGACTTCGGCCTCGCCATGGCGAAACACCAGTTCGATATCATCGTCGTCCACCTCGACTTCTGACTTATCGAGCTGCCAGCCTCGTTTGGGCATCTCGCGCAGGTAGAACGCGACCACGGCGTTCAACGTTGAACGCGTCTCGAAGCTGATATCACCTGACCAGGCGGTGAATTCCAACTTCCTGGCATCGGGAGGAAATGGTAAGGCCGCTGCTTCAGCGGAAAACTCCGCCGCGGTGACACTTCCGGTGATCCCGAAAGCCATCGCGACGACTGCTGCCCAGATGCGTCCCATCATTCACTCCTCGGATTGCGCTGTGTTGTAACCGCCAAATCAGCTCGGTGATTCTAATCCGACTTGATTGTGATGAGAAAGCACACCCCCCAAAATCTGGTACTCTGCGTCGCAAACAACCAGTGATCCGCCATGGAGTCTGGTGTCGAAGCACGAGATCTGGCCACGGAGCGGAATTGCGGCGTCGGCCCCGATCAGCTCTGACTTCGCAAGTGCTGATGCACGCAGGTGATGCCCAGTGCTCCATCGCCCACGGCGAAGGCGCATCGCTTAGTGGTCCCGCTACGAACGTCCCCAACCGCGAATACGCCAGGGAGTGTTGTTTCCAGCTCGCACGGTGGACGTTCAAGCGTCCAGAGCGGGTGATTGCGCACCTCGGCACCCGCCAACACAAATCCGCGTTCGTCGAGGGCGACCGTCTCCGGCAGCCACTCGGTGTGAGGTTTTGCGCCAACGAAGGAGAAGATCGCCGCACAATCAAGTGAACCTTTCCGGTCGGCCAGTTTATCGTTGAACTTGACCGCTTCGAGGCGACGGTCGCCCATCAGTTCCACGAGTTCGGTATTGAGCACTACTTCGATGCCCGGAGTCTTCTCGATGCGAGTCGCCAAGTAGTCCGACATGCTCTTGCGCAAGTCGTTACCGCGCAGCATCAGCTTGACCTGCCTGGCATGCTGTGACAGGTACATCGCAGCTTGCCCGGCCGAGTTACCGCCGCCAACGACAACCGCCGTCGAGTCGCGACACACGCGAGCTTCGACCGACGTGGCAGAATAGTAGATTCCTGCCCCTTCAAATCGCTCGCAATCAACTAGCGGCAGTCGTCGGTACGACGCGCCCGTAGCAATCAAGACGGTTCTCGCGCGAACTGTCGCGCCAGTGCAGAGTTCGACGTGGTGTTCGCCTTTGTGGTCGCTCGTTATCGACCGCACCGATACCGGCGCGGTGAACTCCGCGCCAAACTTCAGCGCTTGCAGATACCCACGATTCGCGAGTTCCGCACCGGTAACGCCCGAGGGAAAACCCATGTAGTTTTCAATCTTCGAACTCTGACCCGCCTGCCCGCCGGGGCCCATACGATCGATCAATAACGTCTTCAGGCCTTCGGTCGCGCCGTACACTGCCGCTGCCAGTCCGGCTGGACCCGCGCCGACGATCAGGGTGTCATAGAGCTGGTCAGGTATGTCACGCGAGATGCCCAAACACTCGGCGACTTTCGCCAGCGTTGGCCGCTCGACCAAGTGCTCGGAGCACGCGAGTATCGGCGTGCGGTCGCGCGCGATCCCATTTTTT
>JANQQA010000296.1 GCA_028285205.1 Bythopirellula sp.
TTGGATGATCGACGACTTCCACATTCAACGCGACGGACGGTTGGTGCACGTGCTCAATGCCCCCTCACCCGCCGCGACCGCCTCGCTCAACATCGGTCAGCACATCGTCGACGAGTGCACAGCGGTCCCGCTCGCTTAGGGTGTTTAACGGACACGCATGGAAATTGCGTGCGCGCCCGAAAATTCGTACCCCTTCTCAACGACTCCTTCCGCCTAGTACTTTCACCATAAGGGTTTGCGCGTCCGCAGCCTCCGCAACCTGCCAGACTTTTCGGACCACGGGCCCCCAAAGTGTCGCAATAATCTCTGCGTTCGCTTGCCTAAACTGCTGCACGCGAACACTTTGCGCGCCAGACTGGCCGTTCCAAAAAACTCCTTAAAAGGTGCTTCTATCAGTCTGCCAATGCGCGAGCCGACAGGACGTGCTGCGGAGCCAAGTCTACCCGAAATGGTGGTCCGATTTCAGCAATGATTTTTGGGCCATCCATACGGGGGCGCAGACGATTGGGCTGAGGCTGTTACCAATTTCCTAGCTGCCCACAACGACCTTGCCCATCGCTTGTCCGCTCTCCAGGCGAGCGTGCGCCTGTCCGACCTCCGCCAGTGAAAAGCGACTTTCGTCGAGCACGGGCTTGAGACCGCCAGAGTCAACGATCTGAGCCAGTTGACGCAGGATTTCCGCATGCTGTTCTCGCCCGACGTTGTGCAGCATCGGAATCAACATGAAGACCACATGCAGAGATAGCCCCTTGAAGTGCGCGACAGACAGATCTAGCTCGCACATGGCCACGGTTGACACAACTTGACCGTTCAGGGCGGCGGCCTCGAATGAGTTGGCCATGTTCATGCCGCCAACCGAATCGAACACAACGTCAAACCCAGCCCCGCCCGTATGTGTGGCAACATACTGCTCGACCGTTTCGGTCTTGTAATTGATCGCGGTTGCCCCCAGTTGCGCGATCAATGCCAACTGTTTCTCACCGCCGCCCGTCGAGTAGACGTCTGCGCCGAAGTGTTTTGCCAGCTGGAGGGCGACGTGACCGACGCCACCCGAACCGCCATGCACCAACACCTGCTGCCCTTGCTTGATGCCCGCACGAGTCAATCCTTCGTAGGCGGTAATCGCCACCAACGGCAAAGCGGCGGCTTCTCGCATGGACAGACTTGCCGGCTTATGAGAAATCAGATTGCTGTCGGCCACGATGTACTCTGCCAACGTCCCCGGCAGGTCCGCCAAACCACCTGCGCAGCCGTAGACTTCATCGCCGACTGAATACCCCGTCACTCCCTGCCCGACCTCCTCAACCGTACCGGCAAAGTCCATTCCCAGAATGGCGGGCGTCTCGGGCGAGAGTGGAAGTTCCTTGCCCATCTTGCGAATCATCGTGTCTACCGTGTTCACACTGGAGGCCGCGATCCTGACCAGAACATGTCCGTGTTTGATCTCAGGTTTTTCCACGTCGGCGACTTCAAAGACTGCATCTTCACCATAGGCGTTTATCAACAATGCTTTCATGATTCTGTTGCTGCCCTGATTCATCTGAGGTTGGCTTGCGAAAGCGGAATTCTGTCGTCGGTGAAGTGGTTTGACCACAGGGTCAATTCAAGTCCTGCATAACGATTTTGAAGCTACCGTTGCTGCGCACGTAGATGATGCAGCCGCTTTCTGAATGACACGAAAGCCGATGCGTCGAGATGCCTTTGGAAGAGAAGTAGCTGCCTGGTGTTAGGGTCTTAGATTCGTTCTGTTTCGGCAATTGAAGTTGAGTGCTTCCGCCAATCAAAACGGCCTGGAAAGATTGGCGATTACTCTGGATTTCGCCATGAAATCCAGCAGGTAGCCTGACAAGCGTTCCGTTTGGTTTGTTGTCTTTTGGATTGCCCCAAAGAAACGCAATATCAGGTCCATTGGCGGAGTCTTTTTTGACTGGCGATTCGATCCAACTCGTACTGGATGTGTCCAACCAGACGAGATTTGATGGGTCGATGTTAAAGGGTCTCTCACCGTTGTCCCACGCATCCTTTTCAGGAAGCACAAGATAAGGGCCTTTGTCGATCTCGATGTAGGCGATCCCTATGCCCCTCGAAGCAGTAATATGCACTTCTCCAGCCGGTTGTGTCCAAAAGGAACCTGCTGGCATCCACATCGGCTTAGCATCGGGATCGTCATTGTGAACTCCGCCTGCGATGACCACTCCGCGATAACTGACATTGTGAATGTGAGGAGGTGAACTGAATCCGTCTACAAACTTGACGAGAAAGCCTGTCGCTGCGCTTCCGTTTCGGTCGCCCCAAAGAGTGCCAGCTTGCGGACTCTTGTCGCCGCGTTTTGGGTTGAGCTGTTGCCAATCGATTTCTGACGCCAAGACCACCTTGGTCGTCGCCTCGGCGAGACGCTCCTGGGCCGCCCCATTGGGAATGGAAACGGCTAGACCAAAGAAAACTAGGTGCAATGAACTCAGTCGAATATTCTGCATTCTGGCTTCCAACTCGCATTCAAGGGACTATGAAAGTACGTCTCCTGTTGGGGAGCATCCCGGGGTCGGTCAATCGATTTCCTGGACACCCATCACCAGATCATTCCAGTTCCGCTGGTTCTCCAGGTCATGCTGCATTCCCTTTTCGTCGGCAACGGTAAAACGCTTGATCGCGGGAGTCGTGCTGGTCGCTTGGTATAGCCAGTAAGCCTCCGCCTTGAGGGCATCGTCGATAGGCTTATCGATCGACTCGTACACCGTTTGTTTGCAAGCGTTGATGGATTCGGCAGGGAATTTCGCGATACGCGTGGCCAATTCTTCCACGTACGGGCCAATCTCTTCGGGTTCAAACGCCTTGTTGACGGTGCCGTAGGCTTCCGCTTCGTCCGCATCAAAGTCTCGGGCACTTAAGATGATTTCCAAAGCCCTGCCCAACCCCACCTGCCGCGCCATGCGAGATGCGCCGCCACCACATGGCAGGATTCCCATGCCCACTTCCATCTGCATGAACTTGAACTTACCTCGAGCAGCAAAACGCATGTCACACGCCAGTGCGAACTCATGGCCTCCGCCACGTGCAAAGCCCTCAAGTTTGGCGATGGTCGCCTGAGGCAACCTGCTCACGCGCTGGAGTACAGACTGGAGGTCGAGCAGATGAGCTTCTTGACGGGACACGGCTTCTGTCGACATGTCTTTCAGAAGATTCGTATCGTAGTGACAGACCCAGATTTCGGGATGCGCCGACTGAAACACAACGACTTTCACTTCGCGGTCACGTTCGAGCCTCAAACAGAGGGTGTTCAAGTCGGCCAACATCTCTTGGCCTTGCAGGTTTACCGGCGGAAAGTCGATGGTTACCCAGAGGACGCCGTCGTTCGCTTCTGCTTTGAATGTCGTGAAGTTCTCGTAACTCATCCTCGCGCTCCCTTACTTGCTTGCTTCGTGCGGATTACGTGACGATTGTCCCTAGGATGTTTGCCTTTTTCTGATGCTAGGCCCATACTACGCGTAGTGTTTGGAAGAACAAGTACGCACAGTATGGACCCGTAGTTACAATATGGATACCAAGAACAAAACCCGGCACACGAGCTATGTGTTACCAGCCTGTCCCGTCGAAGCGACACTGGAATTGATTGGCGGTAAGTGGAAAGGGATTGTGCTTTACTACTTGCTCGACGGACGGCTTCGCTTTAGTGAGCTCAAACGCAAGATCGGCTGCGTCACGCAACGGATGCTAACGAAACAACTGCGCGAGCTTGAAGAAACCGGCCTGGTGAACAGAATCGTTTATGCGGAAGTTCCACCACGCGTTGAGTACGAACTGACGAAAGAAGGAAAGTCACTCAAGCCAATCTTGAATTCGCTCAAGAAGTGGGGAGAAACCCACGCGCTGAAACTGCTTGAGAATCGGAACTCGGCGTAGACCATTGCGTCGCGCCATCCGCACATGACGTCCGTTACCAATTCTCAGACAAGTTAAGGCGCTGAGCCGATGGTGAGCATGCGGAGAAAGACGTCGCCCCGAGTGATTGCCTGACGAGCAATGTGAGAGAGCGGAGGACACGGGACTCGAACCCGCAACCGGTTACCCGGCACCTGCATTCCAAGCAGGCCGCTAGCCATTCGCTTATCCTCCGAGGAATTCCGAATTGGAATCAGTCTTCAGAATGTGAAACGGCAACGGCCGTCTCATTCATGGTGATTATTGTTCCACAATCCCCATTCTGCAATCCGCAATCAAACTCAGTCGGCAGTTTGAATCAACGACACAAACTGATCGTTGCTCTCAAATTTGGCGAGTTTGGTGGTCAGTTGCTCCATCGCGTCGACATGATGCATCGACGACAGGGTGCGACGAAGCATGGTCGCCGCATGCAGCGTCTCGGGGGGCAACAGTTTTTCTTCGCGACGCGTGCCAGACTGCTCGATGTCGATTGACGGCCACACACGTCGGTCGGCAAGCTTGCGGTCGAGCACCAGTTCCATGTTGCCGGTACCCTTGAACTCTTGGAAGATCAAGTCGTCCATCCGGCTACCTGTGTCGATTAGTGCCGTGCCGACAATCGTCAGCGAGCCGCCTTCCTCAAACGCTCGCGCGGTCGCGAATAGCTTCTTGGGGATGTCCATCGCCTTGATATCAACGCCGCCGCTCATCGTGCGGCCCGTGTTGCCAACCCATTTGTTGAACGCCCGCGCCAGCCGCGTAATCGAGTCCATCAACATGAACACGTCCTTGCCCATCTCCGCCAGTCGTTGGCATCGCGCGACGGTCAGCTGAGACAATCGGACATGACTCTCGACGTCGTTGTCCAGGCTACTGGCAAAAACATCGCCGCGGACGCTTCGTCGCATGTCGGTTACTTCTTCAGGGCGCTCGTCAATCAACAGCATGACCATCGACACGTTCGGGTAATTGGTCGAAACGGCGTTGCTGATCTGCTGCATCAATACGGTCTTGCCAGTGCGGGGAGGAGCAACAATCAACGCACGTTGACCTTTTCCCAGCGGGCACAGCAAGTCGATGACACGCGTGCTGATCGGATCGGCACCGGTCTCCAATCGGAACCATTCGTCAGGTGTGATGGGCGTCAATTCATCGAATGATTTCACGTTGACGTAGTCTTCAGGCGCCATCCCATCCACGTCGAGCAGTTCACGCAAGCGGGGCCCCTGCTGTTTGCGATGCCGTTGGACCATTCCATGCAGCAGCAACCCTTCGCGGAGACCGAACTTCTCAATCATCGTGCCCGGCACGAACGGATCGGTCCGCTCCCGGGTAAAGTTCGTTTCGGGGTTACGCAAGAAACCATAGCCGTTGGGGTGCATCTCCAGCACGCCCGATCCTGGCACCAGTGGCAACGGATCGCCATCAGGTGCGTAATCGGCTTCGGCATTCCGATTATTGTTGTATGAGTTGCGGCGGCGGTTTCCACCACGACCGCGGCCACCAGAACGGCCATTGTTGTTATTGTTGCGGCCCCGATATCTGCCGCCCGACCTTTGCTTTTTACCCATCAGAAAATCCTAAGTCTGCCCTAAGTCCAGGATTCGCACTCCGCCACGTTCACGCGCCAAAAAAACGCTAGGAACCCCGCGGCCCATGAGTACGTTCCTACTTTCTTCACACTTGCCAGGAATGAGGTCTTATTGAGTCGAGAAATCGCCAATCGGTTCTGATCGGCCGAATCGACTCCAAGCGACTGCCACACGGACTCGTCCTTGAAAACGAATCTAACGTCGTTTCGCAATCCACGTCCCACGAGGTCAGTCATCCACATGACGCAAAAATCTGTCTCTCGCCAATCCCATCTTGAACTGCGGAGAGCAACGCCTCGCGGATCTTCAGTCTGACTGACCCACAATCACGACCACACCGAATCCACAGATTACTGAGTCCATAATCCTGACTCTACGAAATCTGGGAGTCTTGCCCTGTTTCGCATCTCCAGCTGACATCAACTGGGCAAGCCGATCGTTCACTGAAAAATTGGCTTGCAGCGCCACGGTAGAATAGCGGAAAGCTTCTTCACCGTTTGGTTTCTTGCGAATATCGTAATCGAATTCGCCCGTTTCGTCCTAGCTCAGCAGATTAGAGGTGCCTTGGTCCCTCAACACTGCTGGATTCGCCCTTGATTCTGTCTCACAGAAACTCGCTGCCATGCTTGAAGCGCTGCACTAGTAACCGCCTCAAGCTTGGCAAGTGGGTGGAATCACGTCTGCCCGGACAACTTGAGATAACTATTCCGTTCTCAAGCTCTGTTTTCATTCTGTCCGAGGTGGCATCGCAATCAATGCCGGTGGAATGCCTATCCTCTACAGGCGAATAGCCTTCGATGCCGTAAAGTTGATCTTAACGAGTTCTCTTGAGATTCACTTCTCAAAATCCAAAAAACTCGCATTAAAGTTTTGAGCGGTCGGGGGGCTAACTCTCCGTGTTACGATGCCCGCGAAGCGTGCGTTTCGAACGAGTGTAATCAGTTACTCGCCGAAATACTGACTGATTATGATATTTTACCCAGTGCTGGAAATCACCCACAAAGCGGTCGATGCGGACGTACTCCAACCTTAGGCAGGCCATGTCTTGTTCGCAGGCTTGCGATACCCCGTAGCCTTACCCCGTGACAAAGATGCCCAGGGCAGAAGTGGGCATTGAGACAGCCAAAACGTCGAAACGTAAAACATGGCCTGAAGAACCCGCCAAAAAACGGCAGGGTTGTGAACACTCCGGTAATATTAGTCACCGCTACTCATGTGTCAAGCTTGCTTCGCCCAGCAGCACAAAAACTTTGAAAAAAGATCCGCTCCAGACGGCAGATTCGCTCCCGATGCTGGGCAATCCTTCCAAGCAGATCAGCGCCACAAACCAAAGCCGCGGCATCCCAAGTTGCCACCGTTCGAGATAGGGGGGCGGCGTCAGCAAGCACCTCAACCGGCGCTGGCGAACGCTCGAATCTCAACCCTGCAGAAGGGTCCCACGAAAGCACGCAAATCAAATCAATCAAAGGACTTACGGCAACGACCTCGACACCACATACTGGCGGGAATGAGCGGTTAAAGATTTCCTCGCCAACAAACTCAACGCAATCGGAAAGATTTAACAAAGTCTGCTCTGCGAATGGTCGATTCGATTGAAAGCGGACCAAACTAGCGCACTGCGTGCGGGTCATGTATGGCCGCGTTCCGCTACTCAGTTATCATCATCTCGTCACACGCTCGCGAACGGAATCGCCATGTCCTCACGACGTCAGGCAACACTACTCACTGTTATCACGCTCAGTGCACTCGTAGTGGCACAACATGCTCAAGCCGATCCAATCAATTGGCGGCACAATCTCGATTCCGCCAAGATCGAGGCTAGTCGCACCGGGAAGCTGGTGTTGTTGCACTTCTATACTGCCAGCTGTGGTCCTTGCAAAAAACTTGAACGCGACGTCTTCTCCCAGCCGCAAATCGCCGCCGCCATGGAACAGGATTTCGTTCCTGTCAAATTGAATGCCGATCATTCGCCGGCCATCGCCAATTCATTTCAAATTGATCGAGTCCCTTTCGAGGTCGTGCTAAATGGCCAAGGCGAAATTCTTCAGAAGCTTCACTGTCCACTCGAGCCTGGCGACTACGGCACCCAATTGGCCAACGTTGCTCAGCACTATCGCGGCAGATCAGCGGTTCGGCAGGCGTCGGCACAGACGACAATGAATCCCGCCTACGCCGGATTGAACATCAAGCAATCTGCGCCTGCAGCGAGCGCACCGTTACCACAGCAGCAGGTCGTGCCGGCAATCACCACGAACCCCTACGTCAACGCTCCGCCGGTCGCTCCGCCAACACAATCAACCGCCCCACTGTCGCAGCAGCAACCAAGTTTGCCGACCACGCCTCCGGCGCCGGCACCGGCCAGGTATCAGAATCGGTATGCACAGATGGCTCCCCAAACTCCACCGGCTGCCCAAGCACCCGCCGCCCAGGCACCGGCGACTGCTCCGATTGACGTCCCGGTGGACAAGGCAACAAATCCAGCAGCGCCTGCTCTGGATGTCGCCTCGGTCATCGCATCAACCGCGAGCGCGTCAGCGGCAACAGCACCGGCCGCACCAGCCGACATGTGGCCTCCCCAACTGCCAGCTGGAACTCCTCCGCTGGCCTTTGACGGTTACTGCCCGGTTAGCCTTCGCGAAAACCAAAAGTGGCTCCGAGGCAAAAAGGAGTTTGGTGCAATTCACCGCGGCAGAACCTATCTGTTTTCCGGTGCCGCGGAACGTGACAAGTTCCTTGCTTCCACGCAAGCCTCAGATTCGTACAGCCCGGTCTTTTCCGGCAACGATCCAGTCCGACTGTTAGACGATCAGGTCGAAGAGCCTGGCAGCCGCAAGTACGGTTTTCAGTACCGCAATGCTTTCTATCTGTTCTCCAGCCAAGAGACGATGGAGAAGTTCGCGCGGCAGCCGGATCGCTATTCGGAGCGAGTCTACCAAGCCATGTCCAGCATGGACGCGAGCCTGGGTGCCACCATGCGACGTTAGGTCTGAACTCGTTCGAGCCGTGCGGAGTCGGATAGGCGGTCTCGCACTGCGAATGCGTCCCGGCGCTGAGTTGGTTCACGGCGGCCCAAGACGCGGCCTGCAATCTGTTCGCAGGCCTGATTTTGCGGTGAAAATGGACCGTGCTTGCCAGCGTTTTGCCGAGCAGGTAGTTTCTGATCCTAGGAGCCCTTTCGACGAGCCCTTTTCAACAAGGATGTCGCCGGCTAACTGGACCGAAGACTCAGTTGAAGCGCAGTGCGTCTCGAGAGCCTGCGAATTACCGATGGCGATACGTTCGGAAGGGCTCTTTATCTGCGCTGCTCCACTGAACCTACCGTTAGAGTTGTTTCAACTCGCAGCACCCTTGCTCAAGATTCTCTGAAATAGTAGTTTGTTACTATCGGCGTCCTGCCACTTCTCCAATGCCTTGCTCCTATCGGAACATATTGGGAGACGTTTCAATGCTGAGAGCTTTTCTCTTGCAGACGTGCATTGTTCTGCTAACCACCAGCATCTTCGTCTCCTCAGCGCTCGGAGGCATCTTGGAAGTTTCGGGGGACATCGAGATTGTCAGTCCGCCAGAAAGCGTGGCACTTGGTAGACTCGAAGATGACTCGCTGATACGTCTTTTTGCCGAGCAGCAGGGTGCATTTCTGGAAGAATCGCTTAGGGTAGATATCCAGAATCCGGGATCGGTCGCAGCGAGAGCAGATCTTTCTCCAGGTACAGTCGTTGGCAGGACGGTAAACAGTTATCTGGTACACGCCGATCCATTGGGACGTGGACATCCATCGAAAGAGTATGAAGCGAGGATCCGCTTTGAAGAGAGAATCTTGGGCATCCTTGTCGACGGCAAAACACTCGATGCAAGCGACCCGATTCTTGGTGCCGTCGAGACAGCATATATCCCACGTGATCGCTATCGCGGCTTTGAAGGCCCTGGATTCCCTGCAGCCGGAAGTGCAATTGACGATCTATTGGAGTTGTCACCCGATCTGCGATCGGTCAGCCTCCGCTTGATGACAACATCGCAGCTCGACCAAGTTCGGATTATCACAGAATCCCTCGAAGGTGTCGACAATTCGACGGTCCCCGAGCCATCGACGTTGTTGTTGCTCGCATTTGCGTTGCTGCTGACACCAAGCGCTCATCGCGGACGGTCGTCGACGCTATTTTCCCTTTAACGTCCGCTGCAGATGAATCACCTGCGCCCGCACTTCTTCCATGCTTGGGTTCAGCCGTAGCGCGCGGCGAAACGACTCCAAAGCGGCGACCGGATTCTCTTGCAACTGATAGGCTTGCCCCATCACCGATGCGGCAAGGAAGTGGTAGGCATTGATTTCCAGCGCCTGGTGACAATCCTGGACGGCTGCGTTGTACTGCTCCATGTGGAAAAAGGCCTTGCCTCGAAAATACCATCCTTGCGCAATCCACGGCGCGTCTTCCACTAGCGCGGTGGAAAGCTGAGCCGCGCGATCAAATTCTCGCTCGTCCAGGTGCTCATTGATCGCCATCAAATGTCGTTGCTGACTGGGTGTGCCGATCCGCGTCCACAGAAGTCGGATGCCGTTTTCGGCCAACGAACGGACACCACGATCGCTGTCGGATAGCAGGCGTCCCATGGTGGTATTGGAACGATAATCGGCCAACCGTGAGAGAGCCAAGACGGCTCCACGACGAGCCGTGCGATCGCCGGTGGTCACCAATCGCTCCAAGCTGCCGACCGTGTACGCGTTGCTTATGCTGCGGACGTACGCGTTGACGTTCTGATCAACAAGATAGCGCTCGTAGTGGTGAACGAGCAGGGGACGTCGTTGGTTTTCTTCGCTCATGATTACAGTCTCACAGAGACATATCTCGATCGTAAAAGCTCTCGAGGACCTTGCAGATTCGAGCTAGAGTTCCACCCGATTCTTGAAAGTATTCGAACCGTCAAGTGCGTACGCAACGTTCCGAAACTGCGTGCGACAATCTTGATCCTTAGCGCACGCGATTCGGCACAAGCCAGCGTTTGTTCGAGTGAAGACTCTCAAACGTTGCGACTAGCGCATGAACATCAGTGCTACAATCGAGTGTAATTGCGTCATCCGATTTCACAATGAAAATGTAATGGTTGCGGTTTTTCCCCTGTTCATGTAGTTGAGCTTGGTGTGCGGGCAGCTGAGAGATTATTATGTCCGGGTATTGACAAATTTTCATGCGCAAATCTCACTTTTTGCTGTCCCGCGTGAAACCTGCATTCATTGCATCAACTGGCAAAGCTATCGGACGGCACTGAGAAACTTCCTGAATGTACCGGCCCGCACGTAACAGAATGACGCTCTCGTGGAAGATTGTCATACTGACAACAACCGCATGCGTTTACTGGCAGTTGACTTTGGCAAACGCGTCAACTCGCAAGCCATCGCTCAGTCAAAAATTGCAGCGGCAAGTCTCGGTCATGTGGCAGGGACAAGAGCTAGCGTCCGCGCTGCAGAGGCTGGCGCGCGCAGGCGAGATTGAACTTTGGATCGATCGCAATGTTGATAAACAGAAGATTATCTCGGTCGAGATCGCTGACCTCACTTTCGAGCAAGCGTTTCGCGACATTGCACAGCAGAACGGCCTAAGCATCACGAAGGTAAAAGATCTGATCTTCGTCGGCCCAGTAGCAACCACGAATCGGCTAGACGACCTGCTCAAGGAGACGCGCCGCTCGCTCCGTGCGCTGCCTTCGCGCCAAAGGAAGGCTTGGTTGAGATCCGAGTCTAGCCAGTGGCCCCGATTGAGTCAGCCGAAGCAACTGGTGACGTCGTGGCTCAAGGCGGCGAACTTGAGAATCGACGCGGCAGACCAGATTCCGCACGATCTATGGCCTGAGCAGGCACTCCCGCCGACGGCGCTTATCGATCGAATTGTTCTCGTATTGGCAAGCTTTGAACTCACGTGCCGGATCGCGCCTGATGGAAAGAGCTGCGCGGTGGTCCCGTTGGAACGTTCGACGAGCATCGCCCAATCGCGTCCGACCACCTCGCGACAGCCACAACGACCGCGACGTCGGCGAGCCGGACAGAGAGAAACCCGCCAGGTGTTCACGCTGCGACTGGAGAATCAGCCGCTGGGACCCGTCCTCGACAGATTCACCCAGCAGTTGGAGTTGAAATTCATTTGGCCCGAGCAATTACAACAGAGCACGCAAGAGACGCTCGTTTCGTGCGACGTCAAAGCGGCTGATCTCGACGAACTACTCCGCGCCATCCTTGCGCCAGTCAAGCTGCAACACCGCCGGGACGGTAAGCGCGTCACGATTGAAGTCAAACCGTGACC
>JANQQA010000088.1 GCA_028285205.1 Bythopirellula sp.
ACTTACAATCTCCGAGCAGATCAGGCCCAAGCTAGGCGATGAACAGTACGGCCTCGTTCAGGAATTCCTCACACGTCTTAGTCAGCTTCCATTGTCAAAACATGCAGGCGAACAACTTACAGCAGCGAAAGATTGGTGGGGGCTTTCGACGCCGTGACACCCGTCCCCGAACGTATTGAATGTTGGCTGGAACAGACATACCGATGCGCGCGTCGGTGTGAACCTTCTCTGGTGGAATCGTCGCCTAAACTCTGCTGAGGGTTGTGCCGTCTGCGAGAATGCCCGATAGCTCGAACTGCACGTCGCTGACGCCAACAGTGCACTTCAAGGTGGCTTCCGACTAGTAGCCGTAATGCGCTGCCGCATGGAGTTGGGCCTGCTCGTCTATCGTGAGACCCTCGATCTTCTCTGGATCAAAAGAGTGGTCCCGCGTTAGGTGCGTCCAGAAGGTCATCCCACTTACGCCTGCTTCGGGTACATCGATCGTCTTCAGCCAGATGCGCAGCTCATCTGCGTGGAGACTCCTCAGCCACTTGCTTGGCGGTCGCCCGTGACGCGCTCTGCGCGCTGGGTCCGCTTGCCCTTGCCCGTGTTGATGATTCGTTTCCTCGCTTGCAACAGGTGCTTTTGTCTGGCCTGTTACCCAAACGTCATCTGGAACGAGGCTAGGATCGAGGTAACCACTTCCGCCGACCAACGGTTTGCCTGTCTTCTTGTTGATCGGGGTGGTGATGCCAGTCAAAATCCATTGGTTGTCGATCCAGGTCTCTCGACGGTACCACCACCACGTCCGATTACTTGCGACAGCCCAGTGCTCCGGCGGCACCGCCGGCGAATCCCCAGAGGGATCTTTCGCACCGCCGGTGATTGCGGCCGCGATATCGTCCAGTCCCTGAACACGCAGTTGTTCAGCAAGACTGAAGAGCCCGAAGCCAAGCCAAAATGCAAACCGCCGACGAGTCATTCTGAGTCCGAACTTTTCGTTTCGTAGGTAAACCTGAACTTCCATCAGGCTGAAGGCTGCGCTTGCCAAATAAACAGCGTGACGCCGAATGCTCAGCACGTGAGTGATGGAGATTCACAACGCGGAAAACGGTTTGCGACGCATCCAGGCGTAGTCGAAACCTTCAAAAAGATAGGCCATTCCACGTGCACATCACAAAGCAAGATTCCCGAGAAAGGCGCTACAACCAATCTGATTGCACCACAGACAATCACTCGAAAAGGTCTCACCCATACGATCGGTCAGAGACTGCAGGGAAAGACCCCAGTCCGCATAACGGTAGTGGCGGCGGCCGGAGTCCGCCCATCCTCAACACGTCTGTGATGCATCAGCCGGAAGTCGCTTGGTGGCTCTTGGGGTGGCCAAATTTCGTCGCTGAAGTTCGGCAACGCTAATCGCTATAATTAAGTCGGCTCGAAGCTGCGCCGATGGTGCTGTGACCATCCAGCATCGGGTTTACACGAATCCTGCGGAGGGTTTTGCTTGGCAGAACTCGCTCGTTGCGTGCCGGTAGCGTTATCGTAAGTCATTGAGCAGAAAGCACTAATGACATTCCCGGCGTGCGCGGGAGCCGCAGTTTTGCTCGACGAAAAATTGGGTGCTCCGTTGTGCAGAACTCAGAAACCCCATGCGACTAGGGAATCGAACGCGAACCCGTGAGCGAGGGGCGTCTTCATTCGGTCGGTTGGCACAGACCGTAGAACACGCGGCAGATCAGACCCAGCAGCAGGACGATTGCCAACGAGTGATCCAGCAGCATGCCCAAGCTGGCTGACGAACCGCGGTCGAGCACGATGTTCGACTGGGCCACGATGGCCAGGCAGACCAGCACGCCATAGACGGTGAGGTTGACCAGCACTAACGAATCTTGGCGGACGGTACGCGGCTGCGACTGAATGGTCAGGATGGCTCCGCGGCCGATCAGTGCGATCGCAGTGACCGAGGGGAGACTCGGCCAAAACTGTGCCGCGGCGATCAGCAGCACGCCACCGGCAATCAGCAATGGACCGTTTCGCCAGACCGTAGGCAGCGAGAGGTCTTGATGCTCGAGTCGACGTCCAGCCATAGCAACAACCAGAAAAGGAGAGAAGAGAAGCTCTTCTTCCATTCTGATTAGCCAGAAATGGCGTGTCCAGCGAATTAGGCGGCTTTCGACTCAGCCACCCACCGAACCGGGCGAAACGTCATCGGAAGTTCCGTCTGGGGAAGCTGTGCGCTTCGGTTCCGCGTCGGTGCCGGGTACGATTTTTGGGCTCGGCGAATTCTCGTTGACGATTTGCGCCAACTCTTCGGAATCGATGACCTCGCGAACCATCAGTTCCTTGGTCAGCGCTTCGAGCGTATCGCGTCGCTCTCGCAAGATGTGGCGAGTGCGTTCCAGCGCTTCGTCGATGATGCGTTTCACTTCCTCATCAATCTCGCGCGCCGTCTGTTCGCTGTGCATCTGAGGACCATACTCGGTGCCCAGGAACTGATTGCGATTACTCTCGCGAAACTTGATGCGGCCCATATTGCTCATGCCGTAGTCCATCACCATGCTACGAGCGATTTCCGTGGCATGTTCCAGGTCACTGGTGGCGCCGTTGCCGATGTCCGAGTCGTAGATGATCTCTTCGGCGACGGTCCCGCCCAGCGCGACCTGAATCTGCGACTCGAGCTGATCACGCGTCCACATGAAGCGGTCGTGCTCAGGCCGACGAAGCACGTAGCCAAGCGTGCCGATGCCACGCGGAATGATCGACACTTTGTGAACCGGATCGGAGTTGGGCAATGAATAGGCGACCAACGCATGACCACTTTCGTGGTAGGCGACCCGTATCTTTTCTTCCTCCTGCATGATGCGGCTCTTCTTTTCGAGCCCGACCGAGACCCGCTCCACCGCTTCGTTGAACTCTTCCATGCCGACCGCCTTCTTGCCGTTGCGAGCGGCGAGCAATGCGGACTCGTTGACGATATTCGCCAGGTCGGCACCGACGAAACCACTGGTGATCGCAGCGATCCGCTTGACGTCGACATCCTCGCCGACGCGGATGTTCTGGAGATGCACCTCCAAGATTTCCTCACGGCCGCCGATGTCGGGTCGATCGACCAGAACGTTGCGGTCAAAGCGACCGGGGCGCAGCAAGGCGGGGTCGAGCGTTTCGGGGCGGTTGGTGGCAGCCATCACGATCACACCGCTGTTGGTGCCAAATCCATCCATCTCGACCAGCAGCGCATTGAGCGTTTGCTCGCGCTCGTCGTGTCCGCCGATTTGGCCGCTGCCGCGCGTCTTGCCGAGTGCGTCCAGCTCGTCGATAAAGATGATGCACGGAGCACGTTGTTCTGCTTGCTGGAACATATCCCGCACGCGCGCGGCACCCACGCCCACGAACATTTCCACAAAGTCGGATCCACTAAGGCTGAAGAACGGCACGCCCGCTTCGCCCGCGACGGCTTTCGCGAGCAGCGTCTTGCCAGTACCCGGAGGTCCGATGAGCAAGACGCCTCGAGGAATCCGTCCGCCGAGCCGCTGGTAGCGATCAGGGTTCTTGAGGAAGTCAACAACTTCGCGGAGTTCGTCGACGGCTTCGTCGACCCCTGCCACGTCGTCGAAGGTTTGCTCAATTTCTTCTTGGGCGTAGAGCTTCGCGCGGCTGCGGCCGAAGGCCATCGGTGAGCCAGCGCCGCCCATTCGTCGTAGCATTACGACCATCAGCAACAGCAACATGCCGATCATCAACAGCATCGGCAACGCGTTCAGCAGGGGGCTGGGTGGCAACGCATAGTCCCAACCCTCGATGTTATTCTCCGCGAGTAGATCCGCGAGACGCGACTCTTCGGCATTGCGTGCGGTGCGGAAGGAGCGTTTGGTGGGGTCGCCGAACTTGAGGTCGGTGGGACTCTCCTCGTCGACTGGTTCGACACGCTGGCCAAGTTCCGCCACCCGTTTTTCAACGCTGCCAGTGACCTCAGTGGTTCCGATTTTGATGTTCGTCGGACTGCTAAACCGCACCATCACCGGCTGCTTGCCGCTTTTGTCGACGACGTCGATGTAGTTGGGCGTTTCCGGGTCGTTATTGGGGTTGCTGGCAACAATCAGACGCTCGAGATCGCTCCATGCGATCTCTTCTTGCAAGCCGCCACTCCAGACCGTGCCCAGCAGCAGCAGGACGGTCATGAGGCCCAGCACATACCAAATCAGGTTGCTTCCCTGGGAGCTCGGCTTCTTGTCAGAGGAGCCATTCGATCGATTATCTTGCTCTTCCATTGCTTCTCCAATGTCCCCTGATTAGTGCCGCATACACACACTAAAACTGTAGATATTCGCACTTCTTCACCCATCGTAAGGTAGCTTCCTATAAAAGACAACGAAAGCTGCCCAGCTCGCCCAGCCAGATTGGTGCTGGGTTGCCGGTAATATGGGTAGACCCTAGAATAATCGCTCCTGCCGCTGCCCCTCACAATCGCTACGATCCCATCTACCATTACCTACGTATCTCGCAGCGAGCAGGTGCGAGTAGATTGTGAGTGCCTCTGGCCATGCCTGGCCGGCGAACCGCTATGAACCACTCTCCCAAACAGGTTGCGGTGCTGGGCTCGACGGGAAGCATCGGCACGAGTGCGTTGGAGGTCGTTGACGGTAGCGACGGTCGCCTTTGTGCTGCGGCTCTGTCGGCGCACACGCGGCTCGACCTGCTCGTCAAGCAGGCCCAGCGGCATCAGCCGCGGTGGGTCGTGGCGACGGACCTGCAGGCGGCCGCTGAGCACGATTGGTCCGGCCTGCCAGCCGAAACCAAGCTGCTGACGGGTTCCGAGTCGCTCAACGAGATCACTGCCGATCCGGATATCGATATCGTGCTAGCTGCCATCGTTGGCAGCGCCGGGCTGGAAAGCACCTGGACTGCCTTGCAGCATGGCAAGACCGTGGCGCTGGCCAATAAAGAGACGCTCGTCACTGCAGGACCGCTGGTGACTCGACTCGCAGAAGAGCGCGGAGCCCAGTTGCTTCCGGTGGACAGCGAGCATAGTGCGATCTTTCAGGCGTTGCAGACGGGCAAACCCGACGAGGTCGAGCGGTTGGTGCTGACTGCAAGCGGCGGTCCGTTCCTGGGCTACTCCGCAAACGAACTCGAGCAAGTGACCATTGCCGAGGCGCTTGAGCACCCAATTTGGAACATGGGACCCAAAATTACCGTCGACTCTGCCACGATGATGAACAAAGCTCTGGAAGTCATCGAGGCACGCTGGCTGTTCGGTGTCGAAGCGGAGCAGATCGACGTAACGATCCACCCCCAGTCAATCGTCCACTCGATGGTCGAGTTCGTTGATGGTTCAATCGTGGCTCAGCTGAGCCCGCCAGACATGCGTTTGCCGATTCAGTATGCGTTGTACTATCCCCAGCGGCTGCCTGGCTTGACGAAACGACTGGATTGGACCGAGGCCTTTCGTCTCGAATTCAAGCCTCCGGACCCTGATCAATTCCCCGCCTTGCAACTCGGACACCAATGTGCCCAGGCGGGTGGCAGCAGCGGCGCAGTACTGAATGCGGCCAATGAAGCTGCGGTTGGGTCATTTTTGGCCGGTGAGCTACACTTTACCGAAATCGTTCCGGCTTGTCGGAGCGTACTGGAGTCGCACAATTTCGACCCCAATCCCACACTATCCCAGTTGGCGGAGTTTGACCGCTGGGCCCGCGAGGAGGTAACACGTTGGGTATGTGCTTGATCGCTCTCACTCTTTCCTGGCAAATGTTAATCGTCATCCTGCAGGTGGCGTTAGGGCTGGGTGCCGTGATATTTGTTCACGAGCTTGGTCACTTTGCTGTCGCGAAGATGTGCGGCGTCAAGTGTGAGAAGTTCTTCGTCGGCTTCGATGTGGGTGGCTACAAGATTAGTCGCAAATGGGGCGAAACGGAGTACGGCATCGGTATCTTGCCGTTAGGCGGCTACGTCAAAATGCTCGGCCAAGACGACAACCCCGCCAACATTGCCGAACAAGTCCGCGAATCGGAAGTCGATGAGGGCAGCGGCATCGAGACAAAAGAGATCACCGGACCCGATGGAACCAAGTTCCAGGTCGACAAGCGCAGCTATCTGGCGAAGTCCGTTCCGCAGCGGATGGCGATCATCTCGGCGGGCGTGATCATGAACGTGATCTTCGCTGTGATTTTTGCCACGATTGCTTTCGGCCTTGGTGTGCCGATCGTGCCCAGCATCGTTGCGCACGTCTCCCCCGGGTCGGCCGCTTATCAGGCAGACATACGCCCCGGCGACGAAGTCGTCGCGATCGGCGAGAAAGAGAATCCCTCGTTCAGCGACCTGATGCAGAACGTGACGTTGGGCGATCTGGAGAACGGCATCGACTTCAAGGTGAAGCGAGCCGCGACCGGGGAGGTCGACGAGATCAACCTCAAGCCGCGCCAAGGTTCGGGCCGTCTGGCGAAAGTTGGCATCGCACCCCCCCGAACACTGCGCATGCCTAAGAAAGATCCGGTGCGCAAAAGTAGCGCCGCAGCGACTGCGGACTTTGAAGGCGGGGACGAGATCATCGAGGTGAACGGCGATCCGGTGCCCGACTATCGGCAGTGGCAGGCGAAACTCATCGAGAACATAGACCAGCCGGTGGAACTGACCGTGCGTCGCGGTGGCAAGCCTCCGAAGGGCGATATCTTCGGGCCGCGCGAGGGCGGTGAGACGGTAACGGTGACTGTCCCAGCACAGAAAAAGTACCGTCTGGGGTTAGCGATGGAGATGGGCAAGATCGCTGCCGTTCAGGAGAACTCGCCAGCCGCGTCAAAGGGCCTACAGCCTGGCGACTTCATCGATAAGGTCAGCTACGCCGATGACTCGCCGGCCAATCCTGCGATCGAGGATGAGGTGTTTGGTGATCCGATCTCCCTACCGCTGCGGTTGCAGGAACTGGCCAACGAGAACCGCAATATCTTGCTGTCGGTGCGTCGCGCCTCCTCCGGAAGCGATGGACAGCAACCGAGCGAAGAAATCGAAATCCCACTTCGCAAAGTGACCTGGGAAGAGCCCGCCATCGGCAGCGCGGACCCGTTGTCCGTGCCAGCGATCGGACTTGCCTATCATGTTCTGAACCGCGTTCGCTATGTCGAGCGAGATACTCCGGCGGCCAAAGTGGGCCTGCAGGTTGGCGATGTGATCACGCAGGCACAATTCAAGTACGCGGACCCCGACCGCGATCCTTCAGAACCGCTCGAGTTCGGCGCCGACGGCAAACAGCGGTGGCCAGCATTCATCGAATTGATTCAGACACTTCCGGCAGACACCAAGATTGAACTTACGTTCGAGCGAAAAGGTGAAACCAAGTCGGTGACACTCATGCCCGCCCTGGTCGACGACGAGTACGCGGTATCACGCGGATTCTACTTCATGCCCGTGCAACGGATCGTGCAGGCGCAAACGTTTGGAGAGCAATTCCAACGCGGGCTGCAGGAAACGACGAATTCCCTAACGATGGTGTTTCGATTTCTCAAGAAGCTCGGCGGCCAAGTGCCACTCACTGCGTTGGGCGGCCCAGTGACGATCGCCAAGGCAGCTGGCTACTCGGCTTTCGAAGGCGTCGGCAAACTGTTGTTGTTCTTGACGATGCTCAGTGCCAACCTTGCCGTGATCAACTTCCTGCCGATTCCGCTACTCGATGGTGGGCACATGGTATTCCTGGCCTGGGAAGGCATTCGCGGCCGGCCCGCGAGCGAGCGGTTCGTGGTTGCGTTGCACACGATTGGCTTCGTTTGCATCATTTCCCTGATGGTCTTCGTACTAGGGCTCGACCTCGGCTTTATTGATCGCGGGATGTAGCAGGTCCCTGCGGCAGGCGCGAGGTTGCAATTTGCCGGTCGTAACAGCCGTAGGATCGGCGATAGGGAACCGGTCGGCCGCACGAGCGTGTTGTAGCAATTTGACGGCGGAGACGGAGCTCGATTGCTTGACAGTGGTGGGCTCGACGCCTACCGTGAAAGATACTGTCTGGGAAGGATCTGCTTTCCTTAGACTGACTTGGATTTAGCCATCGCTCGGGCGTCGCGTTCAGCCATCCTGACCGCTTGGTCCCGCCTCTAACCCCACTTTCATCGAGATTTGGCATGATTCGTACCATCATTCCGGCCACTTTGGGCTTAATCGCCATCGTCGGGTTATCGCTGTATGAGAACATCAAGATCAAGGACCGCTGGGGAGAGCCGACCATCAAGGCGGAGCAGCTTGCCGAACGGTTTTCCAATGTGCCGATGGAAATCGGTGATTGGGTCGGACAAGACATGCCCGTCGACGAAGTGACGCGAAAGACCGCGGGGGCGGTAGGCTACGTTTCTCGGGTTTATAAGAATCCCGTCACGGAGCAGTATGTCGAGCTGTGGCTGATCGTCGGTCACTCCCGCGATATTACGCGTCACACTCCGGATATCTGCCGCGTCAGTCAGGGCTATCGTCCGGTCAGCACCCAACTGCGCCACCCGGTCAAGCTGGACAACGGCGAGACGGCTGAGTTCTTCACAGCCAAGTACGAGAAAGAGGATGAAATCGATCGCTACATCGATCGCGTGTTCTGGACCTTCAATCATCCCGAAAAGAACAAATGGGAAGCGCCCGCGGGAACCCAAGGCCCACGTTGGCACTACGGTCTTTCTCGCGCTCTGTACAAGTTGTACTTCACCAGCCGTGTTGACCACGACGAGCAAACGATCCAAGACAGCGTTGCCCTGGAATTCGCCGAGCTGATGTTACCGGCAATCGATGCCGCACTCTTCCCGAAGGGCGAAATGGCGTCGGAAGCAGAAACGACCGAAGCAGACGCAGAAGTCAGCGAAGCGACCGAGACGGAGTAACGCAGTTGCGGCCTATCGCGGCGAGTTAGCGTGGGCCGACTTTTTCAAACTTGCCGAACACCATGCGGCCTGCGCTGGTCTGTAGCACGCTCGTCACGTTGGCCACCACGTTTTGATTGACGTAGTCGCGGCCGCCTTCGATCACGACCATCGTTCCGTCTTCGAGGTATCCGACTCCCTGGCCGGGTTCCTCGCCCTGCTTGATGATCCGCACCTCTAAGACTTCGCCCGGCAAGAATACCGGCTTCAAGGCGTTCGACAAGTCGTTCAGGTTGATCACGCCCACGTCGTGGAGCTTCGCCACCTTGTTTAGGTTGTAGTCATTCGTAACGACTTTACCTTCTAGATGCTTGGCCAGCAGCACCAACTTCTGATCGACCGGTTGGCCTGCGAACTGTGGCAGCTCGCGATCGTAGATCACCAGATCGACCTTTGTGTCGGACCGCAGACGGTTGAGGATGTCCAAGCCTCGTCGCCCCTTCCCGCGGCGCAAGCGGTCCGATGAATCGGCGATCGTCTGTAGCTCAGCCACCACGAATTGCGGCATGATCAGTTGATTGTCGATCACATGCGTCTCGATCACATCGGCAATGCGCCCATCGATCACGACGCTCGTATCCAGCACCAGCGGTTTCAGTCCCTTGATCTCTTTGGCGAATTCGACGTAGGGAATAATGAACCGAAAATCGTCCTTCGTCTGTAGCAGGACACTGATACACGAATAGCAAATCACGGTCGCTAGCGCAAGTTGCAACCAATTGGGGAGCCACGTAGGCTCGGTCGGCATGATCGGTGTTAGGGCCGCCTGCAGTACCTGCGTCAGCACCAGCCCAATTAGCAACCCGAAGTAAAACGCCGTGATCGTATCCAGCCGCTTGTTCTTGATCAGCTTGTCGCCGACCAACACGCCAATAGCGAGTAGCAGTACTCCCAGAAAGCCAAGCCACGGCAGCCATGCGTTGTCGCTGGTAAGCACATCGGTTTGCAGCAACCGAAACCCTAGCGTGATCGCTAGCATCAGGAACACAGTGCGCAGGATTACCAAGGCCATCGGGTGGCGTACTCATACTTCTAAAGTCCGCAGCTTGCTGAGAGAGCAAAACTGCCTGGAATCATTCACAGCCCCACTGTTCCATAGTAGCAAGCAGAGCATCGGAAGTCAGCGCCCGACTGACGACGAATCAGGCATCGCTGGTGACCGCTTCGTACCTCCGGTACTCATCCAACGCGTAGCGATCGGTCATTGCGGCGAGATAGTCGCACACGGTGCGGGAGGTTCCCTCGGTTTCTAGCCGCTGTCGCCACCGCGTGGGGAGCGATTCTGGAAACTCCCGGTACCGAGCGAACATCTCCTTCAGAGCTTCGGCAGCCAAGGCGCGCTCCGCCAAGATAGTTGGATGTCGGTACACTCGCTTAAACAGGAAGCTCTCCAATTCAGCCACCTGTTGCTGCAGTTCCGTCGACACACCAATCAACGGTCGGATTTGGTTCATTGCCGCAAGCGGAGAGTCGACATCCGCACTTGCCAGCGCTTGACTGCTGTGAGTGATCAAATCGCTGACCATGATCTCGATCAGTTGGTGAATCACCGCTCGACGTCGCTGATGTTGATCGAGCGTCGCGTAGCGACGATTCACACGATCCGTTGCGTCACGCCACAGTGGGATTTCATGCAGCTCTCCCCATTCGAGCAGGCCGAGGACCAGCGCATCGTCGGCGTCATGCGTGTCGTAGGCGATGCTGTCCGCCGCGTCGACAACTTGGACTTCCAGCAACGGATGCCCGTCCTGGCTCGCTTGCCCCTTCACGCGACTGCGTTGGCCAGAGAGCACCTCGCGCGACAAGTTCAGGCCCGGAAAGTCGGGATACCGATTCTCTAGCAGCGTGACGATCCGCACCGCATGATCGTTGTGGTTGAATCCACCAACGTCGTTTGCACACTGATCGAGTACATCTTCTCCCGCATGTCCAAACGGCGGATGCCCAATGTCGTGCATCAGCGCTAGTGCTTCGATCAGGTCTTCGTTCAGGCGCAACACACGCCCGACCGTCCGCGCAATCGAGGCGACCTCCAACGTATGGGTTAACCGGGTGCGGTGATAGTCGCCTCGGTCGCCGGTGAAAACTTGTGTCTTGTGGGCAAGTCTGCGGTAGGCGCTGCTGTGCACAATCCGATCTCGATCGCGTTGGAACGCGGTTCGATACGGATGCGGCGGCTCGGCATGCTCACGTCCGACGCTGTCGGCAGCATGCATCGCGTAAGGCGCTAGCCAGAGCGATTCATCGGGGAGACTCGGCGATTGTTTGCTGTTTGATTCACGCATTGGTTGCTTGCTCTTCGGTAATTGCTTCCCACAACGCTTCTAGTGACTGAGGAATCATACGCACGCCGGCCAGCGTGGGCATGAAATTGTTGTCGCCGGGCCAACGCGGGACGAGGTGCCAATGCAGATGCCCCGGCACCCCCGCGCCCGCCACTTGCCCCAGATTCAAACCGACATTGAACCCGGCAGCCGATATCAGCTTTCCTAGCAGTTGCGAAAATCGCCCCAACGTCTGCATCGCTTCCAGGTGTTCCGCGTCGGTCAGCTCATGGAGCTGGCCGACGTGTCGCAGCGGCGCAACGAGCAGGTGACCGTTGCTATACGGATAGCGGTTGAGCAACGTGAGCGTGTGTTGCCCGACGTCGACAACCAGATTCATACGACGGGCTTCCTGGTCGTCCGCGTAGCTAGCAGCCGCTCGGCAGAGAAAGCACTGGTGGTCAGCTCCTGGCTGCCACTGGATCGGCTCCGGTGGGGGATCGGCGGGCTCTTCCGTGCCTTTGATGTAGCCCAACCGCCAAGGTGCCCAGATTCGCTGTTCGTCCACGACTGCATCCCTTTCGCTGTTTTCTCCGCCTCGCCGGAAGTGTAAACCTGCTAGCCCCTGCCAACAATAGCGACTGGTCTAGCGTCATCGCAACGCAACTCACATAATCCTCGGCCCCCAGCCTACAGCTCCAAACTCCTAGCTCCCGCCATGCGTTTCCGTGTCCAACTCGACATGTTCTCAGGGCCACTCGACCTGCTGTGGTATCTGGTACGCAAGCACGAGTTGGACGTCCTCGACATCCCCATCGCGACCGTCACTGAGCAGTACCTCGAGCTGATCACGGTGCTGGAACAAATCGACGTCAACGCAGTCGGTGACTTCCTCGAGGTTGCATCTCGGCTGATGGAGATCAAGTCGAAGCTGATGCTCCCACGCCACGAGGAGATCGAACCAGAGGAAGCGATCGAAGATCCCCGGCAAGACATGGTGCAGCGGCTCCTGGAGTACAAAAAATACAAGGACGCGGCGAGCATGCTCGAGCACCGTGGCCAGCAGTGGCAGCAGCGCTACGTCCGCCGCGCGAACGATCTCCCCACCACGCGGATCGATCCCAGCGAACAACCGATCCAAGAGGTGGAGCTCTGGGATCTGGTGAGCGCCTTTTCACGCGTGATGCGCGACAACGACGACGCCCAGCCAGCGGCCATTCGTTACGACGACACGCCGATCGAAACCTACATGGAGCGCATCCGCCAACTTCTAGCGACCGAGCCCCGCGTGGCTTTCACCAGTTTGTTCGACCGCGACCTGCACGAGCAAGCAGCCGACGACCCAGCACTCGCCAAGTCGCAACTCGTCGGAATCTTCTTGGCGGTGCTGGAGCTGATTCGGCACCACCACATCCAAGTCGAACAGCAGGAGCTGTTCGGCGAAATCTGGATCGTCGCCCATACGTCGACCGACGAAACCGACGCGTCGCAACTGCGGTTGCACGTCGCCGACGAATCGACCGACGCGGCGTAACGCGAAGGCGCATTCGAAGGCGAGGAAGTAGTCAGCTATTGGTAGCCAGTATTCAGTGGCCAGGAGCCAGTATTTGCGCACCCCTGACTTCTACTTACTGGCCACCGACCACTGGCTCCTGGCCACTAATTTTGAAAGGTTTCCCGTTTCGATTTACAAAACCTCCTCTGCTTTTCTCATTAGAAATCAGCTTTCACGCTGCTATTGCAGCACGGCGAGCATCAGCTGGTGCTCACGTTTTGAAAGGTCAGCCATTGCAGACCTTTCAAAACCTCTCAGATTACCAGCAAAGGCCGGCTGGAAGCCCTTAGCACCCATCGACTTGCAATTTGCGAACACGAGCCCCAAAGTGTCCGAAAATTTGCCTGCCTCGCGCGATGCGCAAACCGATGCGAGTGAAATCCTAATGCATTTGAATCATGATTTCAGCAACGATTTTTGGGCCAGTATGGACGGTCCCAGAGCATGAATCTAAGCGTCGGTAGAACGGCGCGATTCCAGCGGCAAATGCCCTGTCGCGTGGGACAACGGGATTTCGGAAAAGCTGCCTCAAACGATGAATTCGATGCAGTTAGTAAGTTGGTTCTCGCAGAGAGCGAGTGCACTCTTTAAGGCTTGGCAATATGTGAGCATCCGTAAGAATGCGGAGCTGTTTCGGACTCTGTTTGCATCTGCTATTTTGAATCTCGCGTCAATCAGGTCGGGTCAAACCGGCGAGTTCTTCTCCGGGCCTAAAGGCAGGTGGTGCCCGCCAAGCAATAACAATGCTGAATAGTGTGTGCCTATTTTCCTGACACCCATATATTTGCGAAAGAAATGGAGAAAGCAATGTCTCAAAACCGTGTAGAAGAATGGCTTGAAGATCTTGGGCAACCTGCTCTTCCTGTTCCTGGCTTTGAAATCGAAGCGGGGCGGACGGCAGTAGTCATAACCGACCCTCAGAATGATTTCCTGCATCCAGACGGAGTAGCTTTTGGAGCGGTCGGCGAGAGTGTGAATGAAAATAATACCGTCGCAAACCTGACCTCGCTCATGAATACCGCTGTGGAGACTGGCATGCAGTTGGTGATCAGTCCTCATTATTACTTCCCAACTGACCATGGATGGAAATTTGAGGGCACCTTAGAAAAACTGATGCATGACATCCATATGTATGATCGCCCGGGGAACCTCAGTCTTGATGGTTTTGAAGGCAGCGGAGCGGACTGGCTGGAACAGCTGAAGCCAGCCATTAATCATGAGAAAACAATCGTCTGCAGCACCCATAAAGTCTACGGTCCGGAAAACAATGACTTAGTACTACAGCTTCAAAAACAAAAAATCGAGAAGGTTATCCTTGCCGGAATGTCTGCCAATCTGTGTGTTGAGTCTCATCTCCGCGAACTTGTCGAACGTGGTTTCGAGTGTGCCGTGGTAGCGGACGCCACTGCCGCAGCGAAAGTCCCAGGTCTTGATGGGATGCTGGCGGCACTAATCAACTTTACAATGATCGCCAGTGAAGTTTGGACCACTAGTCGAGCCACTGACAAAATGGCCACCGCCTAGGCGAAAAGCCGGGCGCAGCGACTGACTGTTGCCTTAGCCATGTAGATATGCGCTCGATGTGGCTGACTTTCTGTCGCCCATTTCGGGTGGGTTGCACACTCGGCCTTCAGCAAATGGTGCGAAGTCTACGACGCGGAGGAGTGAAACGCCGGATGGAGTGGGACTACCTTGGAGAATTGCGTCAGGCCGATGAAGCGGAACGCATTTTGCAAATCGCAGAATCTGCCGCGGCTTGTCACACTGGTTGCACGACACAACAGACGAGTCGCAGCCGTCCGCGCCACGAAAAGGTCACCTAGTGCAAGTCTTGACCCGCTCTGGTGGCCATCGCGTGCCACGTGCTGAGCTCGATAGAGTCGTTGACGAACTCAACATGGCCATCCACGAAGGCTATCTGTACGCCACCAGGATGTTGGCTTCGAGCTGGGTTTCGGTAGGGGCCACGCGTTTGAGTGAAGTTATCGGTGCATGGGAACTCAATACTGCTGGGGTTGGCGACAATCGCTACGTCAAAGTCGCGCCCACACCACTCAGAAGAGTCAACCGTTGTGTGTTCGGTGGGGACTGGGGTTTGGTTTGGCGTGACGCGGTGGTTGTAGAAACTAGTTCCCAGATACAGCACGCCTCGGCCGTCGTTTCCTCCACCAAACAGTCGGACCTCGCCAAGCATTGCGGTGTGACTGGTTCCATCAATGATCCGCCGCAATTCCACACCTTTGTTTACCCGACCCAGAACTAATTGAAACGGACCACGGGACTCGGGAGGGATTCCTGAAACAGTTCTGGTTTGTCTACCACTACCAACCTGCACGGAACTGCCGCTCTCGCGTGCGTCGTCCCATATTTGGTACCAGTCCTCCGTGCCGAAGTTAGCCAGATAGTTTCCGTGGGTCCAGTCAGCCGAGTCGCCTCCGCTCCACCATTCTCCCGGTCCAAGATCCGACGGACAGAGATGGATGTCGAGTTGTGTATATTGCCACGCAAAGGACGGATCGCGCTGTTTGCCGTTTGCGACGTAGGCCGCCCAAGAGGGTCGATCAAAATCAATCGCCCCAAAGATTGATGCTTGCTCAATAAAAGGAAGTGAGTACGCCGCCCACGTGTGCCACACATCGGAATTCACGTTTGTGTTGCCTGCTGGTAAGGCCCCCATTTGGCTCTCATGGTTTAGGCAAGCAAGCGCGAGCTGACGCATGTGGTTGGCGCACTGCGTTCTTCTGCCAGATTCGCGGGCTGCCTGGATTGCGGGGAGCAGCAAGGCAACTAAGGTACCAATGATGGCGATCACAACCAGCAATTCGACGAGTGTGAATGCTCTTTTTGACTGATAGAATCCCATATTGATACGCCCTGTCACTAGTGAAAAGATGCTCGATCAGCGGCAAACCTATTCGATACACCAGCCGCTGAATACTCATTGTCCTCACAATGAATTTGTGCCAACAATATTCGGTATTGTAAGCTCACGCGGTGTCCGTAATTTAGTATTCCCGCTATGTGGAAGGCACCTCCTCGTCTACTCGCGTGAGAATGCGGCGGGCGCGTCAGCTCGGGAGAAACTCGACTTCCATGAAGCCTCCGCTAGCGTTGTCGTCGGTGACGAACTGTGGAATGCCGTTGATGAGGTCGCAAGACTGACGATGGGTGTGGCCGGCGAAGACCCCCAACAGGTTGGGTGCCGAAAAGACTTCGCTGTGAAAACCCATCGTGACTTGCGTGTGACCGGTCGCGGGCCACCGAGGGCGCCGTTCTAGTTGGTAGTTTCGATCTGTTTTCGCTCCCCAGTTCGGATTGCCACAACCGAAACCGATCTGGCGACCGGCAGCGAAAAGTGGAATGTGAACCGTCAGCACGAGCGGCTTGCCGGTCTGCACCTGCAATCGGAAGAACTCCAGCTGCTCGGGAAGAATCTGATAGTGCGAGTTGTCGATCGTGAGTAGGCGAACCTCGCCGACGTCATAAGCAGACATGAGCGGATGGTTTCCTTGGTAGAGTGGCTTCAGACGCTTGTCGATCCACGTCGCGCGCAAATCTTCCAAGGAACCAGGCATGCCTTCGTAATGCCAGTCGTGATTTCCGGCTACGTAAGTGTACCGTAGCTTCGAAGTTTCGAGCTTCTCGCCAACCCAATCGATCGCCGCTTCCGACGGGAAACTGAAAATATCGCCAACGAGTGCGACCAGATCAACGTTCTGTGCTTGGGCCCGTTCGAGAACTCGAACGAAGCATGCTTCGGGGTTTGTGACTTCACCCGTTTCAAAGTGTTTCGTCTGATTGTATGCGGCAGCCATGCGGCCGCTAAACTCCCGATAAGGCTTTCCTCGTTCGTCGTCCAGGAATAGATGCGTATCGGCGACCACCAGAATTTTATGCGGTTTGGTTACTTCCTTCGTAAAGAAGCGAACTCGATTTTTGTCATATGCGAACGAACTGCTTGTGCTGTTCTCTGCCGCGGTCGCACCGTAGGTAGACGCGGCTGCTAAGCCAAACGGGATGCCAATAGCTGCGGTACTTGTACGAAGAAAGGAACGTCGTTTCATAGTCGTTTCCGATCGCGTGATGGTGAAGGAAGAGCGTGTAAGCGATTATCATGCACAAGTCGGATGCAGGAAATAGGGGTCGACGCGTGAAACATCCACGCACAGGATGAATAACTTGGCCCCAAACGGGATGAAAACCTGTCTAACGACCTGAGCATGACGTGGAGTCCCGTGCTCCCGTTGGGGAATTGCTTGTTTAGATCCGACGAGTAGTGGTAGGGTATCCGGCTCCCTCACGGTCGCGGCTGGGGTTGGTGAGGGGAGCGGCGGAGTGGTGATCTGGCTGTGGAATCGATGCTTACTGTTGCGCATGAAAAAAGCCCCGGCGGTGAGGGCCGGGGCTTGTGGGTTGGAATTGCCGTGAGGTGGGAAAGCTCTTGACTACGCAGGTTGTAGCTCGGCTTTCCGCTCCTCGACGATCTGCGTCTGGATGCTCGATGGCACCGGTGCGTACTTGCACAGTTCCATCGAGAAGCTGCCTTGGCCCTGGGTTTGGCTCCGCAAATCGGTCGAGTAGCCGAACGTCTCGGCTAGCGGCACCTCGGCGATAATCTTCGTTGCGCCGTTTTGTGTATCGGTTGAGACCACCATGCCGCGTTTGCTGGACACCTGACCGACCACCGAGCCTTGGAACGACTCGGGGCATTCGATTTCCATCAGCATGATCGGCTCCAGCAAGGCGGGCTTCATGCGATTGAAGTTCTCGCGGAAGCACTCCTGCGCGGTCAGCATAAACGCCATGTCGGACGAGTCGACATCGTGGTAAGTACCGTCGTCCAGGTCGATCGTCAGTCCGACCACCGGATAACCGGCCACTGGGCCTTTCTCCATCATGTTGCGGAAGCCCTTTTCGATCGCCGGGATGAAGTTCTTGGGGATGCGGCCGCCGGTGACGTTATCGCGGAACAGCAGTTCGGCGCCTTCGGCTTCCTCGCGTTCCTCTTCGGTCATTGGGGCCATCTTTCCGACGATGTGACCATATTGGCCGGAACCGCCGGATTGCTTCTTCCGCTTGTGATCGAATTCGTAAGGCTTGGTGCCGCTCTCGCGGTAGCTGACCTTCGGGGCACCAACTTCGACCTCGACGCCGTACTCGCGCTTGATCCGCTCGATGTAGACTTCCAAGTGCAGCTCACCCATGCCGCCGATGAGCGTTTCGTTGGTCTCTTCGTCGGTGGTGACCTGGAAGGTCGGGTCTTCCTTGCGGAAACGCTGCAGGGCCTTGCCGAGCTTGTCCGCGTTGTCTCGCGACAGCGGCTGCACCGACATCTTGATGACCGGATCGGCGACGTAGATGTTCTCCAACGTGCAGTACTTCGGCTCGCTGCAGTAGGTATCACCCGAAGCACAGTCGATGCCCATGATGGCCACGATGTCGCCGGCTTCGGCCGTGTCGATTTCTTCGCGCTTATCGCTGTGCATGCGGACGATGCGGCTGAAGCGTTCCTTCTTGCCGGTACGCTGGTTGTAGTAGGTCTCGCCCTTGGCGATCGTGCCCTGATAGATACGCGTGTACGTAAGCTGACCGTACTCGTCGTCGACAATCTTGAACGCCATGCCAATGAACGGCTTGGTCGGGTCGGAGTCGAGGACGATCTTCTTGCTCTCGTCGGTGGGGTCGGTACCCGTGTTTTCGATTTCCGGTGGCGAAGGCAGATAGCGATTCACCGCGTCCAGCAGCGGCTGCACGCCCTTGTTCTTGAACGCTGTGCCGAGGAAGACCGGTGTGAACTCTTGCTCGATGACCGCGTGACGGGTGATGTCGTGGATCAGTGCCTCGGGCACATCCTCTTCGGCCAGCAGTTTCTCCATCAGGTCATCGCTGTACATCGACAGTGATTCGAGCATCTCGCCGCGAGCGGTTTCGGCCTTGTCCTGCAGTTCGGCTGGAATATCTTCTTCGCGGACGGTCTCGCCGTTGGCACCGTCGAAGTAGTAGGCTTTCATCGTCACGAGGTCGATCACGCCCTCGAAGTCTTCTTCCGCGCCAATCGGGTATTGCATCATGACCGCGTCGGCACCCAGCTTCTCGCGCACCTGTTCCACGACCGAGAACGGATTGGCACCGGTGCGACCCATCTTGTTGATGAACGCCAAGCGGGGTACGTGATAGCGCTTCATCTGACGATCGACGGTCATCGATTGCGACTGCACACCACCTACTGAGCAAAGGACGAGCACGGCTCCGTCGAGCACGCGGAGGCTGCGCTCCACCTCGACGGTAAAGTCAACGTGTCCCGGGGTGTCGATGAGGTTGATCTTGTTGCCTTCCCACTCCAGGCTGGTGGCGGCACTGGTGATCGTGATGCCGCGCTCCTTTTCCAGCTCCATGTGGTCCATGGTCGCACCGTCACCGCCACCGCGCACGTCCTCGATCTTGTGGATGCGTCCGGCGTAAAACAGGATGCGCTCGCTGAGGGTGGTTTTACCCGAGTCGATGTGCGCGGAGATGCCGATGTTTCGAACTTTCGTGAGATCCATGACTGCCTCAACCTCTAACCAACAAAATAAATCGGTGTGGAGCCGTCCTCACAACTCATCTGCGAGGGTCGACGACTTAGTAAAGCCATTCCCAGAGCGAACGAGTTCACAGACGGAAATGGTCGGGGCATGGACGGCCCCGTGACAAAGGGCGACCTACTGTCACCCTATTTCTTGGCGGGACGATCTAGTATTCTGTCCTGGTAACTCCCTCGTGACTAGGGCAAAAGTGCAATTTCAAGACCCCTTCAGCGGTCGGAAAGTCGGGTGGTAGTGACCGAAAGGGTAGTCCGCTTGTCTACTTGAGTGAAGAGTGATTTTGCTCTGGAAAGTTCGTTCCAGGGCTGCTGAGCCGAGCTAATATGAAGTTTTCGCACAGAGCGTCCAGACGTGGGACACTTAGATCGGCGGTAAGTTCTTTTCTCACAGTCAGATAGGTGCCATGGTCGAAGACGCTGCTTACTCCGAGGCAAACGGCGATCAGGCCCAGTCTGTACAGGCACCGCTGCCAGCCGGTTGGCTCTCGGAGCATCCCTGGGTGACCTTCTTACTGCCGTTCATCGTGTTCATGGCGGCCACCAGCTTCGAGCCGACCCCGCCGCCGCAGCTCGAATTCGAAGCAGAAGCGGTCGCAGACGACGAGTCGCAGAACGAAGCTGAGCCGTTCTTCGCGGAACACAGCGAGGGGTGGATCCCGGCGATCAACTACAGCTACTACCCGCACGTCTACACCGCCAAGATCGCACTGGTGCTGCTGACCATGTGCTTAGTTTGGCCGGGATACCGCACCTTTCCGCTGAAGGTTAGCGGTCTAGGCGTGGTTGTGGGTGTGGCCGGTGTGGTGCTTTGGATCGTGCTCTGTCACCTGCGACTCGAACCGGCGATCATCGGGCCGGTTGATCGTTTTCTCGGCAGTATCGTTGGGTTGCTACCTGGTTTGGGAGGTAAGGAGGAGCCTAGCATCGGACTGATGGCGATGTTGGGTACCGGTGAGCGGAGTGCCTTCAACCCGCTGGAGCAATTGGCCGATACGCCGACGTGGGCCTACGCATTTCTGGTGATTCGGTTCATTGGGCTGGCGCTGGTCGTGCCTGTGATCGAGGAATTCTTCCTCCGCGGCTTCGTGATGCGATTCCTAATGACCGATAAGTGGTGGCAAGTGCCCTTTGGAAATGTGACTCGCGCGGCAGTGATCGCAGGTACCGCGGTTCCGATGCTGATGCACCCCGGCGAAATGCTGGCCTCGCTGGTGTGGTTCAGCATGGTCACCTGGCTGATGATCCGCACCCGCAACATCTGGGACTGCGTGGTCGCGCACGCGGTGACGAACTTTCTGCTCGGCGTATACGTGGTCGCATTCGACCAATGGCAGTTGATGTAACTAAGGCCGTGGGCTTCGGCGCGTCCACTCACTGATCCGTGGCTTCGTACGTCGCCTGCGCGACGTCGCCGATCGGCTCAGTGCGGAACGGTTGGTTCTCTTGGTACAACTGCAAGCGTGAGAGATACGCGACCTTCGTATTCTGAGGTGCCAAGTCCACCGCCTGTTGTACGGTGTCGACGGCTTCGTCGAACTTGCCGGCGCTGGCGAGCGCGGCGGCGAGCGTATCGAGTGCGACGTGCCGCTCGCCGTAGCTGTACTCGAGTGCTTGCTGGGCACCCAGGACCGCGTTGTCAGGATCGCGAAACGCTTCGTCGGGGCAAGTCGCTAACAACCAGGCACCGTTGCGATACGCATGGCCGAATTCAGGATCGAGTTCGATCGTCCGTGCATAGTCGGCAAGGGCGTCGCCGTACCTGCCCATGTCGGCTTGCAGGTCGCCACGGCTGCAGATGATGTCCGGACTGTTTGGTTCGATTTCGATGGCGGCTGAGAGGTGCTCAAGAGCAGTTCCCCATTCGCCCAGCATGTGATACACGCGCCCTAAACCAACGTGGGCCGTGGCAAACTGTTCGTCCAGTTCAATGGCACGCCGATAGTCCTTGATCGCCGAGTCCAGATCTTTCGCTTGCACGTACAGCGTTGCACGGTTGGCGAAAGCCTTGGCGTATTTCGGGTTGATCTGAATGACGGTGCTGAAGTCGTCGAAGGCTTCGGCGAATGCGCCGTCTTGCGCGAACGAGACGCCCCGATTATGAAGCGCCCGCCAATGGCGTGGGTTGAACTCCAACGATGCTTGGAAGTCAGCGTTGGCCAAGTCTTTCTCGCCAGCATCGGCCCGCAGTTGGCCGCGACGATTTAGCGACCAAGCGGCAAGTTTGCTGGCAAAGCGGCGTTGGTCGCCCTTCAGCCGGTGACGCAGTGCCTCGCTGCACCATCGGGCGATGGTGGTGTACTCAGCGCCGGTGCTCGCGGTGGTGGACAACTTGTAAGCCTCGATGAGCAGTTCCTCAGGTGTCGTCGGCTCCGGTTTGGTCGGCGCTGCTTTGGGCGGTGCTGGGGAATTCAGCACTGGCTCATCGTGCACGGCGACGGCAATGTCGCCGGGTTGGTCGCGCTGGGCGGTCGATGCAACGGGTTCGATTGCGCTTGCCGGCTGGACCGCAGCCGCGTGTCCAACGGCTGGTTGGTCGAGTGGCTTCAGAGGCTGCTGATTGGACGTGGGCCGCACAGCCGTGGGCTGCGTGCTCAATTGGCTGAGAGCACTCACCACTTTCAAATCTCCGCGAACCTGCGGTCTCGCTTGCGGCTGCCCTGCTTTCGGTGGCACGAAAGTCGCGGCTTTTCTGGCGGGGGCTGGCTCGTCATCGACAATGACGATGGTACCACCGACCGACTTGGGTGCTTGCGGCGGCTGACTCGGCGTATCGTCGGTGATAAAGACCGCCGATGTCTCCGAGGTATCCGAGGCAAAGACGACCTCCGCCATCGCCGATCGGCATTGGCTTCCCAGCATTGCCAGCACTAGTGACCCGAAGATTAGCGTGCGGGTGCAAGCAGATTGCGTGTTGAGTTTGACGTCCATGTTTCAATTGGTCCGAAGAAAAGTCGACTGGGCGAATGATGAGCAATGGGTGCTGGCGCAGAAAAATCCGCGCCTCGGTGCTTGGTATCGGCCACGGCGGAGAAGTCGCTGTAATCGATTTGGTCAGAACGATCGGAAAAGCCAGCCCAGAGCGCCAGGCAGGTGCTAGCAGGTGCTAGCAGTTGGGAGCGATCCTTCGCCCCGCTGTCATCCGAGCAAACTCCGCTCGACCTAGAAAACTAGTGATTCCGTTGACGGCTGTCATGCTGTCGGTGGTGCTGTTGATCTCTTCTGTGAGGCCCTTTGTCGAGGATCGTTTCGCCCGCGTCGGACGGGCGCCTCGGCTCGCAGGGTTGGACGAAACCCGTTTTCACAGGAGACAGAGTCATGAGCAAGCTCCCCTTCCTTCGCCGTCTCACACGTGCCGCGTTGGCGGTCGCTGTTGGTGTTGCTGCCGCAACGCCACCCGCGTCGCTTCACGCTGCAACCTTTACCTACATTGGGCCGAACAACGGTTTTTGGTTCACGCCCAGCAACTGGGGCAACAATCCTCCGCCGTTTGCTGTACCGCCTCCGGGACCAGGAGACTTCGCGCGAATCACCAGCAACCGCGACGTCATTCTCGACGGCAACGTCAACGATCTGGGTGAGCTACTGCTATCAAATCACGGCGACCTGCTCACCAACGACTTCCGTCTGGAAGTGACCAACAATGCTGGCACGGCAGAAGCCAACATTGTTGGCACCGGTGTGATGGGCAACAACACCGAGCTGTTTGCTCAATCCAACGGTTTTCTCGATGCGGTGCGTGCTGACATTCTCAATCTCAGCAACGGTGCGGAAATGGATCTGATCGGTGATGCCCGTGTAAGGATCATGCGTCGACTGGATGTTGATGGGCTGAGCCTGGTCAATGGGAACGGGATCATCCGCTTTGACGACGCACACAATGTTACCGGCAAGCGATTCGACAACGAGGGCGTTATTCGTCCCGACGGTAACGATCGCATTACGTTAATCGCCGAAAGCGGCACAATCGACCTCGATGGGTCCAACGGCACCGGCGACATCGATCTGTCGGCAGTTGGTTCCGAGCTGGTCGTCAGTGGCCCGCTGTCGGACGCGATCAGTTCTTCCGTTGAGATGGTGCGCGACAGCTTGCTCTCGGTGAATGAAGCGTGGAGTTTTGGTTCGGCAGGTGGTGCGGCGGCGACTATCGATATTAGTGCTGGGCCCGGAACCGCGACCATCTCTGGTGGGCCGCTCACGTTCGGTGGTTATGACACGAACGATACTTTACTGACGGCCGCCAATTTGAATGTCAACGTGGGTACCGGTCACATCGATACTGACGTCACGTTTTGGTCAGCGACCGACGTGAACATCGCCGACGGCGCTGTCTTGCGCCTTGGCGACAATGCTACTTTCCGAGGCGGCAGCTACACCGGCGCTGGAACACTCATACCGGCTGCGCAGAACCATGTTCATACTCCCACGACGATCGACGTCGATACGATTGACTTCGACGCAGGCGATTGGACGATCGGTGAAGACCTCGTGCTCAACGTCGAACGACTCGACACGACGTTGACGCTCCACGAGGGCCTGCTGCTGGATAACTACTTCGATAGTCACACGATCCGCGTCGACGCGAACGACATCGGGCCACAGGGCCGGCTGGAAGTCAATCTGAACCCGCCAGGCCTGGCCGGTCAAAACTACTGGGCGCTGGGTAGCTCCGCGACACTCGATCTGAACGGCACGAACGCGCCGTTTGCCGCCTCACCGATGCTGGCTGGTTCGCCATTGCACGTCTACGGCGATATGGATGTTGAGCGGAACGTCCGCGTGTCGGCACCGCTGAACGTACGTGAGGGCGGACAAGTCAACTTGATCGGTGCCGACGCCGAACTGACGCTCGAAGCAGACGCGCAGATGAGCGGTGGCTCGATCGTTGGTGCAGGGGATTTGCGTAGCACCAGCGCGACGTTAAGTGGACATGGTCACGTCGTGACGGATGTCAATTTCTCCAACACGTCTGAAATTTGGGCAGACAACGGCCTCCTACGGTTGGCCGGCAACTTGGATGACCTTGGCGCCTACATCGGCACAGCCGACGACGATGGCGTGCTGCAGATCGAAGACTCGAACTTCCACACCGACATTGTCGGCGAAGTGCGTCTCAACGGCGGTGCCTGGATCGATGGACCCGGCATGTCGTTCGTGCAGAACGTCGGCAACGGCACGATCCGCGGACACGGCTCGATCAACGTCGAGAGCATCAACAACCACAGCACGATCGCGGCCGAGGGTGGCACGCTGGAGATCCATGATCGCCTCGATTGGGATGGAAGTTCCGTCGGAGCGCTGGGCAACGAGGGGGATGGCGTTCTCTCCGCTCGACTCGGCAATCTGGTCGTCCGTCAAATGTATCAAGGCCCGTCTTTCGTTGGGACGATCGCGACTGCCGGGAATCACTCGTTCACGTACGATTCGGGTGCGGCCAGCGATACGATCCTGTTTGACGATCCCACCGGCGACGATGATGCCGGCAACGACCGCGGCCGACTGTACATGGTTGGCGGGGCGCTCGTGACCGACCGCGTGCTTCATGAGGGCGAGTTTGTCATTCAGCAAGCACCATCGACGATTGAAGCCACGCAGATTGTGTTCCGCAACGAGGGATCGACACAGATCGAATCGGAGCTTCGCTTGGCCACCAGCGGAGTGCTTCCCGGCACTTACGGCACCGTCATCTCGAGCGGGGCTTCGTTCTCGGGAGCTGGCAGCTTGGTGAATACGAGTTCGTCGCCGCTGGAAATCATCGAAGGTGCCGACTTGGACACCGACCTGATTAACGAAGGCGTGCTGAACATCGGGACCACGCTCAACGGTTTCGGCTGGGACAACACCGCGGGGATCGAGTTGCGTTCGTTCGAGCAATCCGCCAGCGGTGATGTGGTGTTCGAGCTGGAAGGAATCGCTTTGGATGAATTCGACCGCCTCGACGCGAGCGATGCGGCAGTGCTCAGCGGCGACTTGATTGTCGACGTGATTAACGGTTTCTCGCCACTGGCGGGAGAGACGTTCGAGATCATCACTGCAGGTGGCGATGGCGTGATGGGTATGTTCGACTCGATCATGAGCTCGGGTCTCACCGGCGATTTGTACATCGAGGCGTTGTACAATCCCAACAACGTGATGCTGCAGGTCTCGACGCCCTACTCCGCCGACTTCGATATGGACGGCGATGTCGACCACGAAGACCTGGATGCGTGGCAGAACTCGAAAGATCGCCAAGGCAGCGGCTTCAACTTCCTAGAGTGGCAACAGCAACTGGGTAGCGGGACCGGCAAGGTCGCTGAGTTCGCGGCGGTTCCTGAGCCCTCGACGATTGCTCTGATGCTTGTTTCGACGGCAAGCATGCTGCTTCGTCGCGGCAAGTCAGCTAGCGCAGTAAAGCAGGCTTGAAACCCAGTATGAACGAAGCGTTGCGGTTGGGTGCCTCCCAAGAACCAGTGCGTTCTTGGGAGGTTTTTTGTTATCCATCGACGATGCCACTGTGCTACCGAGCGGCCTCACGAATGACCTTTAGCAGTGCCTCGGGTTTGTGCCGATCGCGGTAACCTTCGATAAACAGCTCGGCGAGCACTTTACGATCTTTGCCGATCAAGTACGTACCCGGGTGTGGCAGGCCCTTGCGGTTATGGATGCCGTATGCCTTGATCGTACGACTACCAGGATCCGCTAACAGCGGAAATTTCACCCCCGACGTATCGGTGAATTTCTTCAGCACCTCCGTCGAGTCGTAGCTGACACCAACCAGCAAGGTGCGCGTGGCGGTGATCTTCGCCAAACTCTTTTGCAGTTCGACCAACTGCTTGCGGCAGAACGGTCACCAATCAGCCGAGCGATAAAACACCAGTGCGACTTGGTCGTGCTCCTTGAGCAATCCGTCCAACGAATGCTCAACTTGGTTTTGGTCCTGCAGCCGAAAGTTCGGAGCAGTCTCACCTACGGCCAAACGCTTTTCGCGTTCCGACGGCGCTTTGTCCGCCGCAGGCGCCTCTGGCTTCGCTTCCTGCGCCCAAGCACTGAGCCCCAGCAAGACATTGAGGGCGAGAGTCAGAGCGATCGTGGCAAGTTGGCGCATGGCGAGTTTCTCCTGGTGCTGGTCGGATACGATTATAGTCGACTGCGGCGGCGGGAAGTCAAGCTGTAACTCTGTGCGTACCGTAGCGATCGGCGGAATCCCTTAGCGGGCATTCGCACCTGGTGCGAGTTTGTCGTCGCCCTCGATCGATTGCATGAGCTCACGTAATTCGGCGACCTTCTCGGGTTGCGCTGCTGCCAGATTGGTTCGTTCCCCCAGATCGGCTTCGAGGTCGAAGAGTTCCTCGGCTTGCGGTCGAGCCTCGTCAACGGCGTACCCGTGAAAATGGGCGTCGGCTTTCAGGTACTTCCACTTGCCTTGTCGCACGCCGGCGTCGTGAAAGTAGAAGTGCTCGCGTCCCGTGTCGCGTTGGCCGAGCAACAAGTCTGTCTGATCGATGCCGTCGATCCGTCGATCGGTCGGCACGGCGAACCCCGTCAGGTTTGCGAACGTCGGCAAGAAGTCGATCGTCGCGAAGATCGCATCGCTCATCCGACCGGCCGGCACCTTGCCCGGCCATCGGACCAGGCACGGCACGCGATAACCGGCTTCGTAACAGGATCCCTTACCGTTGCGGAGCGGACCCGCTTCTCCCCAGAAGACCGATCCCGGCGGATGCCCCAGCTTGTTGTCGGTGTAACGCGGTTGATTCCAGGGGCCGTTGTCGCTGGTGTAGAGGATCAGCGTGTTCTCTTTGAGATCGAGTTCGTCGATCGCGTCCAGCAGACGGCCTGTCTCGAAGTCGAACTCTTCGACCACATCGCCATACAGATCGCCGTCCGACGTGCCGCGAAAGCGATCGGAGGCATCGATGATCGTGTGCATCATCGTGTGCGCGACGTACAGCACAAATGGCTTTTCGGGGTCGCGCTCATTCCGCAAATAGTCGATGGCTTTGTCGGTGTACAACTTGGTCAGACTGCCCATGTCGGTGGTGGAGCCCGCCTCTTCGTTGTTCTCATGAAAAACGACTTTGCCATCGTCGTTCGCACCCAAGGTACCGAAGTAGTAGTCAAACCCTTGGGCATTTGGCATGCGCTCGATGATGGCTTTCCGATTCGAGACATCCCACTTCCCGATGCAGGCGGTTTGATATCCTGACTCACGCATCAACTCGGCGAAGGTGATTTCCGAGGCCGGCATGCCCCACCCCTGACTTCGAATCGGCTGTCGCCCGGTCAACAGTGCCGACCGCGAAGGCCCACACACCGTCTGCGCATAAAACGATGTGAATTGCGTTCCTTCTGCGGCTAATTGATCGAGTCGCGGCGTTTTGTTTTTTGTGTTCCCATAGCAGCCTAAGTCTGCATACCCCTGATCGTCGGTAAACACGATGAGGATGTTCGGTCGCTCGGCTGCAGCAACGATCGAATCGCAACAGACAGACGTCACGAGAAACGCGCAGACGCAGGGTTGGACCGCCAACAGGAGTGCCGATTTCGAGTGCATAAGGATGCTCCTTTCCACGCCTGACGCGGAACCGAAAAGATGCTTCATGAGATGACTGGCGTGAGCGAGCACCTAGCTTAGCAGATTTCGCGTTCCCATGTCGCTCAGCCACATGGTTGCGAATTTTGGCCGGCAAGATCGGCATATTCCATCCAAGGTGACTTGGCATCACGAGGCAGACCCCGTCAGTTTCGATTTTTGCACAGCAAGGCAGTGAAAGATCGCAGAGATCGAACAAAATCATAGGTAACAATTGAAGGATGGCTTCTCGTGCTCGCATTCGTGAAAGCGGAAGCCATTGCGCCATCGCGGGCGCTGCTACTTCGTCAACAAAGGCCGCCATGTTCGATCCCAAAGACAGACGCGCGCACCGCCGGTTTCGACTGGCCGCAGGGAGACTCTTCTTCCGGGTGGTCGTGTGCTGCGGCTGCGCTCTGTTTGCGGTCCAGCCTGTCGCTGCTCAGGGCGATCTCTCCGTGATGGCGGCCGATACTTCGAGCCCGCGCGATACGCTCAGAAGTTTCATCGACGCTTGCAACGCGGTTTACAAAATCATCGAGGCCGAGAAGTATCTCAATCCTGAAAGCCCAGAGCATCGTGCGATCGCGTATCGGGTTCTGGACTGTCTGGACATTAGCGAGCTGCCCGCTTACGCGCGTGAAGAGCAGGCCGCCGAGATTGCTGTATGCATTAAAGAAATCCTCGATCGGGTGCGGCTGCCCGCTTGGGATGAGATTCCCGATATCGAAGAGATCCAAGCGGCGGGCGGCTACGAAATGCTGTCGCGCTGGCGGATTCCCGACACGCGGATCACCATCGCTCGCATTGAAGAAGGCGCTCAGAAGCACGAGTATCTGTTCAGCGCTGGGACGGCTAACCGCGCCGTGTCCTACTACGAAAGTGTGAAATCCCAGCCGTATCGGCAAACGGGACCCGAGATCTCTGCGGGATTTTATGAGTGGTACATGTCCTCCCCTCGTAATCCGTACTTGGCCGACTTCGTCGACGGTCTGCCGGACTGGCTGAAGCATGGACGCAGCATGGGCTTGGCGCGGTGGAAATGGCCGTTGCTGATTTTGGCAACCGTAGCGTCCGTCGTTTCCATGACGCTTTTCTACTGGCTGTATTTGAGAATCACTGCCAGTATGGATCGAACGCGGCTGTTCAGGTATTGGTTGACGTTGGCGTTCCCGATCCTAGCGGTCTGCGTCCCCTTGCTGTTTATGAATGTGGTTCACAGAAAGATCGGCATCTTTGGCACGCCTCTGTACGTGCTCGACTACATCTCGATCTTCGTCAGCATCGGTGCCGGGGTGGTGCTGATCTTTGCGACGGTCACACGCATCGCCGAGACAGTGATTGCCTCGCCGCGCATCAGTCCCTTTGGGCTGAATGCTCAATTGATTCGCGTACTCGCGAAGCTCGTTGCCTTTGCCGGTGTCACCGCCTTGATCCTCTACGGCGGACAATACTTGGGGATTCCCGTGGGGACGCTTCTGGCAAGTGCCGGAATCGGTGGTCTGGCACTAGCGCTGGGGTCGCAGGACACGCTTAAGGACCTGTTTGGGACCGTCTCGCTGATGGCAGACAAACCATTCCGTGTCGGCGAGCGAATTATCCTCGGCAAGTACGATGGTGTGGTGGAAGACATCGGCTTGCGATCAACCAAGTTGCGGTTGCTCAACGGGCATCTGGTCACCCTGCCCAACGATCAGCTCGCGCGATCGCAGATCGAAAACGTCGGTCGCCGGCCCTACATCCGACGGATTGCCGATATCCAACTCCCGCTCGATACACCGCGATCCTCGATCGAGCAGGCCATCGCCAGCATTCGCTCCGTGTTGGGAGAGCACGAAGGGATGGATCCTGAGTACCCGCCGCGGGTGTATTTCACCGACTACCTTCCCACGGCGTTCAACATCAAAGTGATCTACTGGTATTATCCGCCCAACTACTGGGATTACCTCGCGATGAGCGAGAACGTCAATCTCGCCATCTTCCGCGCCTTTGAAGAACAGGGCATCCAATTCTCCTTGCCAACCAGAGTGGCCCACACCTCGGTGGGGAGCGAAGAGAAACCGGTCGAGGTCAGGATGCTGGATTCGCATCGCGATTGAGCGGGGCGGCCGCACGGCATGATCATGCGTTGGCGCCGTGTCCGCAGCGGCCCAGCTTCTCGATTGTGGATAGTTCACGTTGCACCGTTTCCGCAGTGGCGCAGGCCGGCCCTTGCGTCATGCTTTGTGCAACACCCTTGCGTTACCGACGACAGCAACCGCTGCAACCCAGCACTTCGAGATTGATGCCCAGGAAGTAGCCGGACTGGGTCGAAATAAACGCCGGATCGGAGAGCGGTACTTCCGTCATCGGGTGATTGATGAACGGCATGTCGGAGATGTACTTGAAGTTCACGCCGGGGCGAATGACCATGCCGCGCATTCTCGCATCCAGCTGCAGGCCCAGATCGACCGTGACAGCGAACTCGTCGATCTCATCGACGATCACATCCGTGTCGAGGACAGTACCGACGGCGCTCCGCAGGAAGCTCTGCCCTTCATATTCGGCGTTCATGTTGAAGAAGCCTACGCCGAAATCCAGAATCCAATCCCGTCCGTTCAGACGGCGGTTCAACGAACCGCGCACTTCACCGCCCAGATAGTTCGTGTCGAGGTCTTCCAGGTACTGGCCGCTGCCGCTGAAGTCGAATTGCGCGTTCATTACGAATTCTTGTTCAAACTCCAAGTGACTGAATCCGAATCCCAAGTCAAACGATTGGTTTCGGTCACCGTGTAGCCAAAACGTTTCTGCGAGCCCCACGTACTGGCTGTTGTAGAGCACATCGCTACCCAGCGTGAAGGAAGCGTTCTCGCCCGCGGCAGTTTGCACGCGTCCGATTCCGTCGAGCGATGCGAACCACACGGAACCTGGCGTTGGATCAGCAAACGTAGCCGAGGAGCCCATGTCGTCGATTCCCGCCAGCGCGAGATCGTATTCGATTCGCGTGCTGGAACCAGAACGGCGATAGAAGCCGCTGAGCCCGAGCTTGGTGCCCAGATCGGTTTGGTCGTCGGTAAACAGATCGGGTTGCTGGACAATACCGCCCTGCACAATCGATCCGGCGGTGTAGTCGGGCATGAAGGGAATCCAGAACCCGGCGTCGAGATCGACTTCGTATTCGGCGCGCGCTTGGTTGCCAGTGGTTCCAAGCGCAAGTGAGACCGTAATCAGCAGTCCGAGCTGAGTTCGCAGGATTCGCACGACAATTGCCCTCCATGTGCAAGTAATGAGTCGCGTGTTGAATCTGCATCGGAAAACAGTCCTAAGCTCCACTAGCGTTCTGCGCGTTGATGCGAATGTTAGGCCTGTGCCTGAACTAACAACCAACCGCATTGTGACGATTCGCACGGTTGTTCCGGGTAGCCGCAAGCTACACGAGGTTTGTACGGCAGTAGTCGGGAAGTGCTAGCACGCGTGCGGTCACTCGTCTTGTCGGCGATTGCGCATATTTTGTATACGCTTACCCCAAACGAGGGATTTCACGCCGCCTGCAGATGTTGGATGCCAGGTGTTAGGCTTCACTAGGACACGAAATTGATGCTTCGAATCGGTGCCGCTACTTGTTTCTTGAGCGCAGCGAGTGTGCACGTGGCGCTCACGCTGCCGCTTGCCCAGGCCGATCAGCCTCCGCCGGTTATGGCTCCACCGTCCGCAGCTTTGGCCACTGCTGCGCCTGCGGCGTTCGAAATCCTGCAATCGGCAACGCCCGCCGCACCCGAGTCTCACAAGCTGCTAGAAACCGCGCCGTCTAGCGCCGTCGACACATTGAACGACGGCAAGGTCATCGAAGACTCCAATGTGCAGCCCGTCGCGGCCGGTGGTGTTTCGATCGCTCAAGCGCCCAAGTGGTATCACTTTGCCTATTGGTTTGGCCCGACGCCGTGGGACATCGGTTTTGAGCTGGGCATCAACGGCGCCGAGGGGATCAATGAAGCGCTAAGTTTTCGTACTGGTGGGCATCTGAAACGCGAAACCGAGAACTGGAAGTTCGACACCACATTGGTCTACAACAAGAATACTGCCAACGGCGTGGAAACCCAGAACAACGCCTTGCTCGATGTGCGAATTGATCGGCTATTAGGCGATTCGCCCTGGTCGCTCTATTTTCTCAATCAAGAACTGTACGATGAGTTTCAGGCGTACGATTTGCGCGTCTCGGGTAATACGGGTATCGGCTATCAGTTTATCGACTGGGAGCACCTCGAACTGGTCGGACGATTTGGTGCTGGTGCGTCTCGCGAGTTCGGCGGCCCCGATGACAGCACCGCCTATGAAGCCTTGTTCGGTTTGGAGTACGATCACGAGCTGACCAAAACGCAGCGGTTGTACGCGAAGGCCGACTACTTCCCCGAGTGGGAAGATTTCAGCCGCTACCGCGTGGTGACGGACGTGGGCTGGGAGATCGATCTCGACAAACCGGGGAACATGAGCCTCAAGTTCTCAATCATCGATCGCTACGACAGCACGCCCAACGGGGTCGATCCCAACGAGATTAACTACGCGGTGCTGCTGATTTGGGGCATTTGAGTCGCCCGCGACTGGCAGTTGGAGTTCTCGTTGGTTAGCATAGTGCTCAACCGCTGGTGGGAAAGATGCCGGCGTCAGGCAGCTTTGTAACACTGGCGGCACGATTGGTTTATGCACGATTCGACTCTCGAACTACTTCAACAGACCCTGCGTCGGGAGATGCCAATCACCGCAGCCATGGGAATCGAGGTCGTCTCGTGGCAAGACGAGCGGCTCACGATGCGGATGCCCCTGGAGCCCAATCGCAACCATCAGTACTCCGCGTTCGCCGGCAGTTTGAACGCCCTCTGCACGATTGTTGGTTGGGGCACAATTTTTCTGCTGTTGCAACAGGAATCACTCGCCGGCAATATCGTGATCCGTCGTGGGAAGATTCGTTATCTTCGACCAGTGCGAGCGCCCGAATTCCTGGCCACAGGGCTGCCGATCGAATCTACGGATCGCAGCTACTTCTTCGATCTGTTACGCAGCAAGGGCAACACAAAACTCGACCTCGCGGTGGAAATCTCCGACGAACAAGGCCCCTACGTCCGTTTTCAAGGTTCGTATGTCGTGCAGGACTAGGCCTTCGGACGCGGCTATCGAGTTCTGGTACGCTGCTGACTTACGGATGTGCGCCAGCTAAATCTTGCGTCGCACGTGACGGCGAGATGATCTGAGAGCGAGCCTTCAGGAACGCGCTGGTCGAGCATCGGTAGTGTGGAAGCGGTCAATGGTGTTAGCCGCGGACCCTGCGCTGTTTTCGGCAACGAAACGAAGATGTAGTCGATCCGCCGACCACCGTCGTTCGCCACGGCATCACTCGTGCCGGTGGGACCGCGCTGTCGGATTGTCTCGACGTCCAACAAGCGGCGGCCTTGGTAGGACAAAGCACGCCGTAGTCGATGGTAGGGAGTGCTCCGCGACGTGTACTGTTGGGCCTCACCCTGCAGAGCCTCCACATTGAAGTCTCCCATCGCGATCAGCGGGATGTCGCTAGCGGCGTGTTCGGCAATGAAAGCGGAAAGCTCCTGAATTTGTTTTGCTCGGGCAACTTGGGAACGACTTTCCAAGTGTGTAAGAAAACAATCGAGTCGAGCGCTGGGATGCTCTCCGATTCGCAACCGCGCGTGCAGTGCACCTTTGGCAGCGAAACCGTCGGCCTTGAAACCCGAGTCAATGAAACGCGAGGCGTGCGAATAGGTAATCGTGTGTGTCTGTTCGATGGGCCAGTGACTCAACAAGATCAGCCCACTACCGATAAGGTGCCTGCCAGAGCGCTGCGGACCCCATGCGATAGACAGTGGTACTTCCGAACTCGTCTGCAGTGAGTTCAAAAGTGCTAACGTGTGATCGTGATCGAAAGCCTCGCTGATTCCAATCAGATCGAAGGGAGCGAAGCGCTCTCCGATTGCGGTGGCACGATATTGCGAAGCACTGCACTTGCCAGCAAAGCGAGTCGCCACGTCGGGCAGCAAATGCACGTTGTAAGACACGATGCGAATCGGAACGGACGCTTCGTGAGCACGACCCCGACTCGTCGCGTGTAATGCCAGCACAACTGCCGCCAGCATGAGGGTTCGACGCGTTCTGTTGTTGTTCATAGTCGGAGAATTCGTCTGGATCATGATCCACCTAGATGACCTACGTCCGGTGCACTTTTTGATCGACATTGGCGCGCTGGTCAAAGCAGCCACTTTCGCAATTCGAACACCAACATTTCAATGTGCCAAATTGGCAGTCTCCGCCGGCGTGCTCGTGGTCATCGCCAAAATGACACCTGTCAATTTGGCAATGTCGGGGTGAATTGAGATATCTTGTTTGGACGTAAGTTCATGCAATAAAGGGAGTTATGCAATAGTCCATGAGGCTGAGTCTTCGAATGGCACAGAGGCTGCAATGTAGGGATCGCGTGCTCCGCGAGCGCTGAAGAGGCGCTCAGCCTAGGAGACCCACATCGGAATAGGCTTCATGTTTCCATTGAGAAGGAGGAATAGACCATGGGTAACTGCACACAAAAAAACCGCCTGCAGGACTTCGTTCCCAGCAACTGGAACGAGTTTGATTCGCTGCTGAATCAAGTTCTCGCTCCGACGGTCGCGCGCACCGTGCGCGGCATCCGTGCGCCGCTGAGCGTTTGGGAAGCTGACGACGCATACCACGTCGAGTTGGATCTTCCAGGCGTATCGAAAGACGACATCGAGTTGACGTTTGAGCAGGGGAACCTGCAAATCGTCGCTGATCGCAAGGCTCCCGAAGGGGAGCGCAAGGGTCTGCACGAAGAGCGTGTCTACGGCAAGGTAACTCGTTCGCTCAGCTTGTCTGAGTCGGTCGATCCTGACAGCATTGCTGCCGAGTTGACCAACGGCGTCCTGCATGTCACGGTCGCGAAGGTTCCCGAGGTGCAACCGAAGCGGATTGACATCAACTGATCGACAATCCCCTCCAAGTAGTTCATGACGAGAGGGTCGCGTTTCGACGCGGCCCTTTTTTTGATCCTCTCCTGCGCGATGCTTACATGCCATAGTGCTAGCGTTTTGCGGTAAATGTGCTCGTTCGCGCAGCGCTCAAGATTGGGCAATCGTTGCAACCGGCAAAGTCTATCGGCGGGTACCCCAATTTGGACCAGACCCTACCCGCAAGTTAGTCATTCCCAAGCAAGCACACGCTTCCGACGACCGATCTAATAACAGTCGATCACGCGAAGTCTGGCCGTTTGGCTACCTGCCGAAACAGATTTTTGCACGACTTCGCACCGGGCAGGAGGCCCAAACTGATGCAGTGGGAGCGCAGGAGACCGCTGTGGCCCAGGGTCACCGCTCTAGGGTTGCTCTTGGCCCTTGCGCTGCTAGCTCCGCGCAGTTGGCAGACCATCGACACCGAAACCTCGGTGGACTCGTCGTCGGTTGTCTCGACACAACCAGCGGAAATCTCCGCAGAGCCGCAGCTGCCGATTCACGTGCTCTCGCACCCACCCATTTGCTTGGACGGTCCGTCGCCGGAGCCAGCGCTCGCTCCACCCGAGGCCACGATACCTCCCTCCCCTTCGCTCAGCGAACTACCAACATTCAATCTTGAGGCGCTCGTCCAGGTACGCGATCAGTTGCTCGCGCTGGTGGATCAGCTTCCGACAGACCATCCGACGACGTCCAACCTACCTACGCCCTCCGCGCCTTCATACGCTGCGACGACCCAGCCCAAGCCACGTCTGGATGCGCCGACCGTGAGGGTCGGTAGCGAGGCAGATCGACTCGCGATGCTACCCCGTCTATCGATCTCGGCAGCCGATCCGCCGACTTCCGTTAAGCGAAAACACGTCGCTGAGCCAGTATTCATCGCTCCAGAGGAACAGCCTGAAGGTGCAGACAATTCGCCAGTTGCCGACGAACCTCGGCAGCCGCGCTCGCTGCCATCACCGCGACTCACGATGGTGCCAAGTCAGCCCGAACTGAGCGCACCCTCGCCACCGGAGGAGGCTCAGCCCGTTCCGGTCCTTCAGGAAACAAGCCCGCCTGCCGAGCCGCCACCGCTTCGCCACCGTCCGCTCGCGCTGATCACGCGTCTGGAGAACTTCTCACCAGGCTCTCCCGGCGCGCTCTGGGCTCAAGAAGTGCTGACCGCGCTTCGGCAGCTAACCGATGAGGGCATTCCAGATCGACCTTCCGCGGAAGATACGCTGGCGGAACTCGAACGGCTCTACGCCGCAAGCCTTGAGCAGGCTGGCTCGGATGCCTACGTCAATCATTGGAAGCAGACGACGCAATCGTTGGGGCGTCGTCTAGTGCTGTGGCGGGTGCTGTTGAACCCACAGCAGCCGCGCGTCATCGAATCCTCCCCTGCGACCATCGCATTGCGGCCAATTCTCGAGGCGGTTTTGGCGCGACTTACGGAAGCCGACAGTGGTGAGGACTGGCGCAGCCATTTGATGCTCGATCGCGCGCTGGAACTGACCAGCGAGGGCATCGATTCGCCGGTCCTTGCGCGTGCCAAGTTGGCTCAAGAGATTCTAGCGCGGATGACCAACCAACGGTTGAGCGACGCCCAGGTCGAGTTCTTGTCGTCTGCCGAGCTCGTGCAGCTTCGCGAGGCACTTCGACCGTGGGCGGCAGGCAAAGTCAATCTCGAAACGCTGGCGGCATTGGTCGAACGCTACGAAGCGGGGCGTCAGAATCGCTACGCCGAAGCCGTCGCTCAATTACAGCAACGACTCAAGTGGTCCGATGACCCGGCGACCAGGGAATTGGCAACTCTCCTAGATCAGCATTATCGTGGAGCAAACATGCGGATCGCCATGAGCGATGTGCTGATGAACCGGATGCTGCCCGCACAGAAGCCGATTGTGTCGCCGGTCCGTGAGCGGATCGCCGGGGCCAAGGTTCGCGGCCGCGCCCGCACGACGACCGAACTGCGAGTCCGCCTGCAGCCCGATCCGCAGGCTTGGCACGTGACGTTGGAAGCCAACGGGAAGGTTTACTCGCACACACGTTCCGACACGTGGCCAGCGCGCATCCGCAACGCGGCGAAGATGCAGTATCAGGGTCATAAAGACGTCTCGGTCAGTTCTCAAGGGGTAAAGATGTCACCCGCTCGCGCAACCGCGCGGGGCGGCAATGAACTGGTGGGCGTTGATAGCCAACTCGATCCGATTCCGCTGGTCGGCCATTTACTTCGCGATATGGCACGCCAGAAGCATCGGAAAAGTCGCCCGACGGCCAACTCTCAGACCAAAGCCAAGGTCGTCCGTCAGGTGAAGGAGCGTATGGATACCGGCTTGGAGGAAAAGCTCGAAGTGTTCGAGCAAAAGTTCCGCGACAAAGTGCTCGCGCCGATCGAGGAACTTGCCTTGCTTGCCGAACCGCTCGAAATGCACACGACCGAGAAACGTGCGGTCATGCAATTGCGACTCGCCAACCATGATCAGCTCGCCGCCCACACACTAAGGCCGTACGCCCCATCAGACAGTGTGCTCAGCGTGCAGATGCATGAAACGGCCTTGAACAACGCGATGATGGGACTGGGACTCGATGGCCAGAAGATGACTCTGCTCGAGCTGTTTGAGTTCTTGACCGCACGGTTCGGTAGCACGAAGGCGACTCCACCAGAGGACATGCCGAAGCGTGCCACAATTCAATTTGCCAAGCGCGATGCCGCGCGAGTGAAGTGTGACGGCGACCAGCTCGAGGTGATCCTCAGCGTAGCGGAGCTCGCCCACCGCCGCGACAAGATAAGGAACTTCGAAATCCACGCACACTTCCGCGCGGTGCTCAACGGCCTAAGTGTCCGCCTCGTGCACGATGGCAGTTTGCAATTCTCTGGTCGCCGGCTGAAAACAGGTCCCCGCGTCGTGTTACACAGCGTACTGGGAAAAGTGCTACCGGAGAACCAAGCCTACACCCTGGTCAGCCCGAAGGTGATGCTCGACCCACGCTTCAAAGGTCTGATGGTTACGCAATTGGTGCTTGAAGACGGATGGCTCGGCATGGCGATTGGCCCGGTCCACAGTCGTCGCGTCGCGGTGCGCGCGCCTCGGCCCGACGTGCTCCCAACGCCGTTTGTGCGCTAGTCACGCTGCGGCCGTCGATGCATCCCGAACACGAGGCAGTCATGTTTGCGCCAGTGGACGAACCGTTCCGGTTTGGCGCCGTACTTCAACGCGACACGTTGTGAGGGGATGTTACCAGGTGCAATCAGCGACACGACGTGGTCACGATCCAACGTGTCGAACGCATAGTCACGAATTCCACAGGTGGCTTCGTGAGCGTAGCCCTGTCGCCAGTGTTGGGGGTGGATCATATAGCCGATCTCCAACAGCGTTTCGTTTTCGACGACTTGATCGAGCAGGCCTGCTTGTCCGATGGGCTGGCCGGTTGCTGAATTCTCCGCAAGCCAAAACGCATAGCCGTCGCGCTCGTACCTCTCGAAAATGCGCTGCAGCCAAGCTTCGGCCTCGGGGCGCGTAAACGGCTGGGGGTAGAACCGAGTGACTTGCCGGTCCAGTAACATCTCGGCGATGAACTCAAGATCGTCGGGGCGAATCTTGCGCAGCGCGAGCCGCGGGGTCGTCAGAACCAATGTGGGGTGATCGGTACCCATTGAGGTCTCCATCGAGTTGAAGTCGACACCACTCTTGATGTGAGTTTCTCAGCCTGTCCTTTGCAAAGGCAAATAACTCGATTTGGCAAGACGAGCCGAACACACGAACCCAGACAAGGTCAGCACAAGAAAAGAACCCCTGATACTACCTTGGGGCTTCGTGCAAAAAAAGAAAGCGACGCCGACGGGACTCGAACCCGCAACCACTGGATCGACAGTCCAGTACTCTAACCAATTGAGCTACGGCGCCATCAAGCTCTCAAACTTCCGAATCGGAAAAAGCTCGTTGAGCGAATTTAGCCTCAGGATTCAGCGGCCCCGGGGACCGGATTTCCCGAACCGAAGCTGCCCTCGTAGGAACAGTATCGGCAACTAAGATCCGCAAGTATAGCTCCCGTCCAAACCACCGGCAAGGGCCAGACGGGCTAGAGCTGTGGGCTCTCGGCGCAATCCCTACTTGCCCGGCAGGCACCAAATCGAGGTGTCGCCCGGATCCTTGCTCTCGTGCTGTGCCGAATCGATCCGCTCGAGCAGCGCGGCAGCCGCCCGATCTGTGGGATATTCCATCGCCAAACTGCGAGCGAGATCTCTGGCTGTGCCCACGTTCTGATTCTCCAAGGTCTTCAGGACTTTTTCGTAACGCGTCTGCACCGCCTCCCAGTCGGGGCCCGGATTGCACGGCAACTCGTAGATGTCCACCGCGTGCTCGATGTTGATCATCTGTACCCGAGACAGTCGTCGCGTCGGTGGGGCTTTGGACAGCGCCGCTAGCGTCGAGCCCGTGAACAGACAGTCCGCCCCCAGATACTTCGACGCCCCCTGCACGCGGCTGGCCACATTGACCGTGTCGCCCAACGGACCGTACTTCAGCCGCTGACGCGAGCCGGTGTTCCCTACGCGCGCGACTCCTGAATTGATGCCAATGCCCAACTCGATAGTCGTGCCCAGTTCCTTTTCCCATCGTTGGGAAATCTCCGGTAGTCCCTTGAGCATCGCCGTGGCCGCTTCGCACGCTAGCTCGGCGTGATTCGACTGGCTGAGCGGCGCACCCCACATCGCCATGAGCTCGTCGCCGACGTAGTCGACCAGCGTTCCATCGCTCGCCAAGATGTATTGGGAAAGCGTCCCCATCGTGTCCTGAATCCACGCCATCGTCCGCTCGGGGCCCAGCCGTTCGGAGATGCGACTGAACCCGCGTATGTCAGCGAACATGACGGTGATCACCGCGTCGCGACCTTCCAGCAGCTGCGGATCTTTCTCCAGCTGAAACGCAATCTTCGGCGTCACGAACTGTTCCAGCTGCACACGCGCCGCAAGTGCCGCCTGCTGTTCTTTCACGCGTGCCAGCCCCGCCGCGATTCCACTGGCCAACACTTCAACCAGCTTCGCTTCAAACAGACTGATGTCGGGAATATCATTCTGCGGACCGCCACTCCGCTTGTCGCCGTACAGCGCGCCGATCACGTTGCCTTCGCCATCCAGAATCGGCGCCGACACCAGGGCACTCACATTTTGCAAACTCTGCGCCGTGTCGGGCACGTTGCCAGGCACATGACGGAAGGTCCGCTTCTCTTTGCGGACTTCGGCCAACAAGGTTTGACTGGGGATCCAAGTATTCTCGTTGTGTCCCTCCGAGGCGGAATACAAGGCCGCCGTTTTCCACCGCCCATCGGCATCACACTCCAGCATCGCGGCGGCATCGAGTCCGACGATCTTGACCAGCGCCTTGGCCGCTTCCGCAGGAAAATCTCGCGAACTGGCCGCACTCTGAAACACACCGAGTACGGTCTCAAGCCACTTCAGCAACAGTCGCTCGTCCATCGTGTCGATATTCAGGCGCCCCAGGTCGCCCTCAATCGATTGCTTGCCCGGCACGATCGTACGCTCGGGAAGTGGTTGCAGCTCTAGATCTTCGTCCTCGGGCGGTTCGATCCGCACGGCATACGAACTGAACTGCAAGAGCAGCGGTACCTCGGCAATCGTCTTCTCACCCGGCGCGAGCACTTGGTCGGCATCCAATCGCACCGGCTGCGTGCGGCTGAGGTTGCTGACCTCGATGGTCTCTTCACCAGCAATCGGCCGAAGCTGCAAATGCGAACGCGAAACATCCACATCGTCCAGCGGCGCGAAGATAATCCGCGCCGAGTCGGTCCGGTCTTGTCGAGTGGCTGGGGCCGGCTCGCCAGAGCGCTGCCGACCGATTTCCAGAATAGTGTCCAGCGGCGTCACGAACACGCGCCGATGGCGATGGTAAAACAACACCGAGGGAATGCTCGGAGGTTCGAGTTCGCTGTCTTGATGAGATTCTGAATCAGCCATGTGCCAATAAATGCCAAAGCCATGTCAACGCCCTGGCACATCCGGTGGGTGTCCCTCAAGCAGTCCATTTTAATCAAACCGAGGGCCGTTACAAAGCACAGGTTGACGCTCAAATCGCGGGAAAGAACTCATCGAAAGCAACGTCGAGGGCAACGTCGTTGCTGTTTTCGACAGCCCCGTCGCGGGAGTTAGCGGCGTTATTAAGCTCGCGACGCGGTGGCGCAGGCGTAGCGAACTGCCTGTTAGCGATCTCAGTGGCTTCGGAGTACGCGTTGCGCCGCGCCACCGGCCCGCGAGCGGTTGTCTCCGGCGCGTCGTTGAGGCTGAGAGTCGCGGCAAGCGCAAGATCGCGGGCGGCAGTGCCGTTGATCGCCTGACCTGCGTCGGCGCTCGCTGCCGCGCCCGTTGACACCTGATCGCCGAATGTGCGCTGCCAGTTGAGGAAGTCAGCGCCGCTGGTCAGCGAACCGTAGCCACCATCCCACTCCGCAAGATCGTCCCCGTCGGCATCGCCATCGTTGTCGAAGTCGCCAGGAATCGGCTGGAATTCGAACGCACCGATATCGATCCGCGAACCGTGCACACGCTGGTAGGGATTGTCGCGCTGGTCGAACACCGGGACGCTGTTCTCACCCGGCACAAGATTGACGTCGCCCGCGTCGATCGCCGGACTGCCAGGCAGCAGGGCGTGGGTGGGTGTGGGTCCACCGTTGTCTTGCAGTGGACCAAGAAATTCGGCGCCGAGCCCAATGAGGCTGCGCGTGCTGTCGAATATGCCGGCAATGTCGTTAGCCGTAGAGCTACGGTCGACGT
>JANQQA010000370.1 GCA_028285205.1 Bythopirellula sp.
ATGGATCGGGTCGATGGAAGTCATCTCTGGTCTCGGCGAGTCGGGGGAGCGGCTAGTGCCGCGCCGGCGTTGAGTGAGACCTATGCCTATGTTGTGCTGCTAAGCGGTCGAGTTGAAGGCTATCGTCTTGACATTCCGGAGCAATACGTGTGGCAGTACCAATCGCACGGCCGGACCTTTCAAAGTCCTACCACCACAGGCAAAGTCGTCAGCTGGCCAACCGATAGCGGTTTGCTATATGTCGGCGAGGCAGAAAGCCCGCGGGTACTGTTCCGCGTCGAAACCAATGACGAAATCGTCACCGCTCCTGCCGAACGAGAACCTTACCTGTTTGTCGCGTCGTTGGACGGTTACCTGTACTGCTTCCATGAAGAATCGGGCGACGAACAATGGCGATATGCGACCGGCTTTGCCGTCACTAGCCAGCCAGCGATCGTAGGCGAGAAAGCCTACGTTGCCTCCGAGGGACCAACGCTGCATGCGGTCGATGCAGTCACCGGTGCAGGGTTGTGGCAGGTAGACGGTGCGAAGCAGTTCGTGGCGCTGGGAGAAAAGCACACCTATGGCATGGATCGCTATGGCACTTTGGTCGTGATCGACAACGAGTCGGGTAGTGTCGCGGGCCGTCTTGCCACCGGTTCGTCGACCTCCGCCATCGTCAACGACCAATCGGACCGCATCTTCCTGATCAACGATCGTGGCTTAGTGCAGTGCCTCCACGAAATCGGAGCCAGCGAGCCGACTTGGTACCGCAGCGAAGAGCCGACAACTGACGGCGAAGCGCAAGAAGGTGAAGCAGCTGCAGATGCAGCCGAAACTACGGACGAAGCCGCAGCAGCGGAACCCGCCGACGTTGAAGAACCCAGCCCATTCGAAGCGGAAGATCCCGCCGATGAGCCGGACGACGACGATTCAAATCCATTCGGGTTCTAAAGCCCAAAGCTCACAGGGCAGCGAACGACGGGCACTCTTGCTCCCCGGGCTACGGACACTCAAACCGTCGTCCGCAGCCACCAATCGCGCTGGCATAGGTGCATGCCCGCACAAGCGGTTTGATCCGTAGTATAGGCCTCAACGCGACAGTCCTACGGGGACTTGCAGGGCTTTCGCGGCATATGTCGCCAACGTGTGCCCTACGTTCATAGTGGAGCTTTCTTACCAGCACACCCTCCGCTGCAGGTGGATTGCCTCTTGAAAGCGATGCAAGTAGGTGAATTCTCAACTGAGTGAGTGCAAAGAATGCTGCACCACACAACCTCCAATAGCCACACAGACCATGCCGGTAGGCCCCAAGCCTGCGGTCGGCGTGGTTTCGGTCTGCGAGCACTAGTAACCTTCTGGACGCTGGCGGTGGTCGCCGGCATGGCATGTTTATGGGATTACGAGTCCGCTCCCGGCTATACTCCGCCGCAGCCGGATAAGTGGCCGACTTCGAGCAAAATCGAACGCAATCCAGCCGGCTTTACGCTGGTAATGTTCGCCCACCCTCACTGTCCGTGCACGCGTGCTAGTCTCGGTGAACTTCACCGTTTGCTGTCGCGCACTGGTTCGAACGTTCATGCCACCGTGACATTTCTGAAGCCGGTCGGGGTAGACGTATCCTGGTGCATGACGGACCTGTGGCAAAAGGCGAAAGACATTCCACAAGTCCGTGTGACATTAGATCCCGATGCGCGCGAGGCGAGATTGTTTGGCGCTGGAGTCTCCGGGCATACCGCATTATTCGATTCCTCGGGGAATCGAGTTTTTAGCGGCGGCATAACACCTTCTCGCGGGCATGAGGGCAACAACAACGGCAGAAATACGATCGAGCGGTACGTCCTCCAAGGCGAGCTGCTGCGGTCAACAACTTGCGCTTACGGATGCCCTCTGTATCCAGTCGCTACAGACCTAGAGCAAAAATGAAAAATGAACGGACGGCAATTGAACGTCTCCGCGAGTGACATTCTCAACGCGGATCTGAACGAGTTGCGGTGCTACACCGATCGCCTATTTGGCGCTCTGATGGTGTTGCAGTGGCTGGCGGGTATCGTGGTGGTGTTTGTCATCTCCCCACGAACATGGCAGGGTGCCGCGAGTCAGACACATCCGCACCTGTGGGCTGCCTTGTTGCTCGGCGGTCTGATCACGTCGTTGCCAGTTTTACTCGCCTGGTTTCGGCCGGGTTTCCCGTCTACGCGGTATGTGGTAGCCGCCGCCCAGGTGCTGTGGTCTTCGCTCTTGATTCATCTCATGGGCGGCCGCATCGAAACGCATTTCCACATCTTCGGTTCACTTGCTCTGCTAGCCTTCTATCGCGACTGGAAGGTCTTGGTCATGGCCTCGGCAATCGTCGCGCTCGATCATATCGTCCGTGGTGTCTTTTGGCCATATTCCGTGTACGGGGTCAACAGTAGCCAGGAGTGGCGTTGGCTCGAGCATACCGCGTGGGTCGTGTTTGAAGATGTGTTCTTGCTAATCGGTAATCACATCAGCATGAAGCACCTTAAGCAATCGGCACAGCAGAAAGCGCAGTTGCAGCAGAGCCGGCAACTAATAGAAGACGAGGTGGAGAAACGGACCAGCGAGCTGCAGATTGCTAACGCCGAGTTGAAGGATCATGCCGAGGAAGCAGATATCCGTGAGCGAGAGATGGCGCGATTGGTCGAGGAATCGGCGCATCTGGCCGACGAGTACGCTGCGGCCAAAGTGGCCGCGGAAGCGGCTGCCGAGGCAAAAAGCCAGTTCCTCGCAAATATGAGCCACGAGATCCGCACGCCGATGACGGCAATCATTGGTTTCACGGACGTGCTGCTGGAAGAAGAGGGATTGGAAAATGCACCAGCAGAGCGTATTGCGTCCTTCGCGACCATCCGACGCAATGCTGAGCATCTATTGTGTGTCATCAACGACATTCTCGATTTGTCGAAGATCGAAGCCGGCAAGTTTCAGATCGAGCACATCGACTGCTCGCCGCATGAAATTCTTTACGACGTAAAAGAACTGATGCAGATTCGAGCAGACAGCAAAGGGCTGAATTGGCAGGTCGAACTAGATGGACCGCTGCCGGAGACGATCCACTCCGACCCAACCCGCCTACGCCAGATCTTGATCAACTTGGCGGGCAATGCCATCAAGTTCACCGAAGTCGGGTCGGTGACGCTGGTGGCCCGTATGATGAAGTCCGAACTGGGTAATCGATTGATTTTCGATATGGTCGATACGGGAATCGGAATGACTGACGAGCAATGCCAGAATCTGTTCCAACCGTTCCAACAAGCTGACTCATCGATGTCGCGGAAGTTTGGCGGTACTGGGCTGGGGTTGGCGATCAGTAAGCGTTTTGCCGAGCTCCTGGGGGGAGATATCAACGTCCGGAGTCAACCAGGCCAGGGAAGCACGTTCACGCTTGTCATTGACATTGGCACTCTCCAGAATGTGGAGATGAGCAACCAACTGGACAAACCTCAGCCCAAGATCGTTGCCCAGGACACGAAGAACGCGCGCCGCAAGGATCTAGAGAACTCTCGCATACTGCTGGTCGAAGATGGCCCCGACAACCAACGGCTGATCACCTTCTTGCTGACGAAGGCCGGCGCATCCGTGACAACAGCCGAGAACGGCCTGATCGGTCGTGACTTAGCCTTGGAAGCGGTGGAGAAGGGACAGCCCTATGATGTCATCTTGATGGACATGCAGATGCCCGTGATGGACGGTTACACCGCTACCCAAGCACTACGCGAGCACGACTACGAGGGCCCAATCGTAGCTCTCACAGCGCACGCCCTAACGGAAGACCGACAGAAATGCCTAGACGCCGGCTGCGATGAATTCGCGACCAAACCCGTCAACCGGACTCAGCTGATCGAAACCGTACGGTCCTTCGTCAACTCGGTTGAGTGTGTTTGACCAGCGCCACACTAATCTGCAGATTAGGCACTACGCTAGCTAAATCTGATACGGGCGCCATCAATTTGGCCACGCTCGTTTCTGCGAGTTGAGTCATCTGCGTTACACGAAGTCTTCGCAATCCTTTTCATAGCCTAGAGTTAGGGAAAGCACCAAGAGAAGATCCGGTATTGGCACCACGATTGCCCTCTTCTCCAAGCTTCGCATAACAACGTCCCTCGGGATCTGAAGCAGAGAGGCTAAGGCAATGGAGATTTTGAGCAGTGTTTTAGTGGGCGCCCTGGCGGGCGGGCTGGCCGTGCTGGTCTGTCGAGCGGTGGAACTACGCCTTACCACGAGTATCGCCGTGGGCATCCTGGGCGGACTAATTGGTCTGGCATCCGATTTCTGGTTGGCGACCGGCGGCATTTCGAGACTGGCGTTCAGCGCCTACCTGGCTAGTGGGGTGGGTTCGGTCTTAGCGCTATTGCTCTGGATCGTCGCTCAACGGTTGTTCTTCGAAAACCCTCCGGAGCGGGTGCTCAACGATTAGAGCCGTCGGCGCAAAGCAACCGTCATTTTGTCAGAAAGGCCTTCATCGCGGCGAGGGTTTCGGGGCTGACGTGATGCTCGATGCCTTCGCTATCGGTCTCGGCCGTTTCCTCGCTGACACCGATGGCTAATAGGAACTGGAAGACGATCTCATGCCGCTGTCGTGCCGCCTTCGCGAGCCGCCTCCCCGAGGGCGTTAGCTCGATAGGCGCGTACGGCTCGGTGATGACAAAACCGTCACGCTGCAGACGGCCGATTGTGCGGTTGACCGTCACATGGCTCACCTGAAACTGCGCTGCCAAGTCGACGGCCCGGCAGCTCCCTTCCGCGTCGATCTGCGCGGCGATCGCCTCGACATAGTCCTCCGCAAGCTCGGTCGCGTGGTCCGATCGGACCCGAGAATGCCGATTTTGCTGCTTCTTCCCCACCGCCATCGTCACCACCTTGTAGCCTAGGCTAAAAAATTCTCTGCCACCTCTTGCTTTGATTGTAGCCAATGGTACAATTTGTGCAAATGTAGCCTAGGCTACACTCTGATTGCATGACGATCTCTCCTCGTGGGCGTTCGTCTGCAGTCCTGATCGCACCAATCCGACTGCATCGCTCCTTGGGAGTCTTCAAGATCGAGTGGAGCGACATCCTGTGCGCCTACCAATGAAATCGAGTCTACAAGAATGATACGCCGAAAAAGTGAAAGTGGCTTCACCCTGGTCGAACTGTTGGTTGTGATCGCCATCATCGGTCTGCTGATTGGGATGCTTCTGCCGGCGGTTCAAGCGGCCCGCGAGGCAGCGCGACGCATGAGCTGCGGCAACAACCTCAAACAACTCGGGTTGGCGTTGCAGAGTTATCACTCCGCGCGCAGTCAATTTCCCGCCGGTTACCTCTCATTACCGACGAGCGATGGCACAGGGCCATCGGACGCCCGGATCGATCCGGTCACCTGGGATGCCGCACCGGGTTGGGGATGGTCGGCGCAACTGCTACCGTATCTGGAACAAAGCAATCTTGCTGCCGTGATTGACCAGGCGCAGCCGATTTGGCACCCAGAGCACGTGGCGGCGATTGGTTCAACAATCGAATTGTTTCTCTGCCCGTCCGTCAGTGGCGATCGAGATCCGTTTGCCGTGACGGATGAACCTGGCAATCCGATTGTTATTGGCGGCCGCGAGATTATCGTCGGACGCTCGCACTATGTGGCCAGTCACGGTCAGGAATCCTGCTGGGGAGAATGTGGAGCGAGTACGACCGGCGAGGTGTTCACCAACATCTACGATTCCTCGACCGAAGTCGTCGTCATCAACGGCGACGTCTCGCGCGTGGCAGACGGTCCTTTTTTCCGCAACTCAAAAACCCGCATGCGAGACATTACTGATGGCTCGAGCAATACGATTTTCTTGGGCGAGCACTCGTCGGCCTTAAGTGAGAAGACCTGGGTTGGAGTGATCCCCGGAGCGTTTACCCACCCGAACTTTAGTTCACCAGAAAACGGGGCGGATGCCGCCGCCACGCTGACGCTGGTGCACGCGGGCCCCTCGGGCGGTGAGCTCGATATCACCGGATTCCCGATCATCCACCCGATAAACTTTCCCACCTATCACGTGGGACAAATGTACTCCGAACATCCCGGCGGCGGGCAAGTCGGTATGGGAGATGGGTCCGTTCGATTCGTTTCTGATGATATCAACCTGATTCTCTTCGCCGAGCTTTCCAGCATTGACGAAGGGGAAGTGATCGAGGAATTCTGAACCATGCATCCTTCACGTTTCGCAGGTGTTTTCGTCTGCTGTGCGATCTCTGTGCTGTCAGGCTGCTCCCGCTACGATAAGGTCAGCCCGGCTGCCTACGAGTACAGCAAGGCTCTCTACTCAGTCTGCAATTGCCATGATGAAACGCGGCTGAGCAACCTAGCATTGCACATTGACACCGCTGAAACCGAGTCGAAGCTCACCGGCCGCGAGGCAGATTGGCTGCACGACATCGTTGCCACTGCGCAAGCCGGCGAATGGCAGGAAGCAACCCAAGACGCGCGCCAGCTAATGGAAGCGCAAGTGGAAGGTATGTGAGTGCAAAATCGATACACATTCTCCCTATCAAGCCGGGGTCTTACACCACGACAAGCCCCTCTCGAATCGCCAGATGCGTGAGTTCCACGATCTTGTGAATGTCGAGTTTCTTCATCAGGCGGGACTTGTGGTTGTCGATCGTGCTCTCGGCGAGTTGCAACTTCTCCGCGCACCTGCGCACGGAGAAACCTTGAGCTAGCAAGGTCATCACCTCCACCTCGCGAGAAGTTAGCATCCCAAGTGATGGGCCATTTGCGGAATGCTCAAGTGTCAGCCCCCTAGATTTCCTCCTGATCCGTCCACGGACTGCAGGATCGAACACCCGACGACCGGTTTGGGTGAGCTGTTGTAGGCACAGCGCGAGGACTTCTACGCTACTCTGCCGCGTCACGTAACTCACCTGTCGATGCTCAAGCAAGGCGGCCAATCGCCCCTGGCGAACCCGGTCGTCCAGAACCAAGAGGTGCTCGATAACGCCCGTTTCAGCGAGTCGTAACAATGGCGATACGACTTCGTTACTCGTGTTCGGGTCAACAACTAGCACTTCGGGGCGGAGGCTCTGGCAATACGCCAAGCAGGCGTTCAGTTCGTTGGTGGCGGCCTGGATGTCCACGTGCTGGTACTCGTTGAGCGCACGCGACAGCAATTCCGAGTCCAGTGGCGTCGCCCCCAACAGGACGACGCGAGCGGCGGCCGTCGGATAGCTTTCGATCGAAGTGCCCTTCACGTACTGATGTGCAACTTGATGCATGGTCGACCTGCTATTCCAGGTCGACGAGGCTTGATAGCGAATCCTCACGAAGGCTAACGTCACCAGCGCGGATGCACTCGCTTGGACCTGGGATCGGTGATCATGGGTCCCGTAATTGAGCGTGTACAGGCGCCCACGTCGCGCCTGCGGACGGCGAATTCCGGAGTAAGCCTGAATCAATAGGTCGTAGATGCGTTATGGCAAACGACTTAGGGCTTTCGCCGAGGGTGACAGACTGTTGACACTCAGCGACCCACGAGAATCTCTGGGGCTTGGACTGATTCTGCCACAGGTCACAGAAGTAACTCAGACGGTCGGGTCTCAGCTGACGGAGAGTTCGACGGCAGATCACCATCGCCGGATGCAAAACCGCGAATTGGTCCCGAGCGGGTGCTGACTTGCCAAGCCTGCGCGTCGAATACGAACTAGTAGTGCGGCGGTTTTTCGTGAGGCAGGTCTTCGTCCCGATCGCGGTTGGTCAGCTCTTCGAGCAGTTGCCTCAACGACGCTTGCTCGCGGCGGAGTTTCTCAATCTCCGAGTGCTGCTCAAGCACGACCGTGTTGAGTTCGTCAAACGCACGCTGTTGAAATGCGAGCTTGTGTTCCAGGTCAACGACAAGTGACTGCAGTCGATCGGTATCGTCAGGTTGAAGATTGCCGGCCATATCACTGCCAGCCTAAAGTATCGAGCGGCTCACACGCAATAGTTGCACGTCGCGAATTGACGAACCCCGCTGACTGGGCGGATAATCAGTTCCGACGAGACACGAACACATTCCCGCACGCGAGGTTGCCATGCAGACCCAAACCCCGGCTGAACTCACCCAAAAGAAGTGCCTTCCCTGCGAGGGCGGCGTTGATCCATGTCCGTTGGATGCTGCCAAACAGCAACTTGAACAGTTGCCCGGCTGGTATCTCACGCACGACGGGCAGCGGATTCGCAAGGACTGGAAGGTCAAGAACTTCTTGGCAGGCATGGAGTTCTTCCGTCTGTGTGCCGACGTGGCCGAGGAGGACGGACACCACCCCGATCTCCACATCGAAGGCTATCGCAACGTGTCGGTTGAACTCTGGACGCACGCCATCGGCGGACTCTCGGAAAACGATTTCATACTGGCGGCGAAGATCGATCAGCTACCGATCGAACTCGCCTAGTCATCAACGAAGGTAAACGCATCCGATGAGCGACCAGACCTCTTGCGTGATGGTGCGACGCGACGAAGCGGGCCAGGTTTCCGCGGCCGTCGAGCAGATTTCCACCGACGATCTCCCTGCCGGCGACGTGCTGATTCGCGTCGACTACTCTTCGCTCAACTACAAGGACGCACTGGCGTGTCAGGCGCACCCCGGCGTCGTCCGTGCCTTGCCACACGTGCCAGGCATCGACTGTGCGGGCAGCGTCGTCGAGAGTTCTGCTGCCGACTTCGCTGCGGGCGACGAAGTGCTGGTCACGGGCTATGAGCTTGGCACCAGCCACTGGGGCGGATATTGCGAGTACGTGCGTGTGCCCGCCGACTGGGTCGTTTCGATGCCGCAGGGCATGACGGCGAAGCAGGCGATGACGCTCGGGACGGCTGGCTTCACGGCTGCCCAGTGCGTGTCGGCGATTCAGCATCATGGCATCGCGCCCGACGCGGGGGAGGTCGTGTTGACGGGTGCCAGCGGCGGCGTGGGCACGCTGGCGATCGCGATTCTCGCCAAACTCGGTTATCAGGTTACGGCCGTCACGGGCAAACCAGAGCAGCACGAAATGCTCAAGCGACTCGGTGCACAGCAATTCCTAACGCGCGAGGAAGTCAACGACGACTCAGCCACTCCATTGCTCTCGAGCCGTTGGGCCGCGGCCGTCGATACGGTCGGCGGGCGCACCCTGGCCACGCTGCTCCGCAGTATGAAGCACCGTGGTTGCGTCGCCGCCTGCGGCTTGGCGGGCGGCCACGATTTGCCGATGACTGTCTATCCGTTCATTCTCCGTGGTGTGACACTAGCGGGAATCGACTCAGCGAAGTGCCCCCGCGCCAGTCGCCTCGACATCTGGAAGCGGCTGTCAACCGAGTGGACGCTCGAGGGCTTGGCAGAAATCACCCATGAGATCAGCCTCGCCGAATTGCCGGCCACGGCCGCCGCGATGCTCGCCGGTAAGACGTCGGGTCGAACGTTGGTGAATCCGAAGCTGTAGTGCTCGTCAGCGAACTGACGCAACTTCTGCCCTGCGCTATTGGATCAAGGCGTCGTCGCTCAATCTTCCACCATACCGCGTTCGCACCATAACTTGTGTGCGACCTCCGAGTGGCGTGTTAGCCGCCGAAGTTCCTGCCAAACGCGGCACTTTCAGTTTTGCACAGTGAGTTTAGCGATTTCTTGACGGTACGGTCCGACGACGGTGTTGCTAGATAACCGTTGATGTCGTTTTCACGGAACGACTAATCTTGCCAAGGCCACAGCGGCAAATATCACTACCCCCACATATGCCCATTGACTATAGGCATTTTGCTTCGCCTGCTCGTATTGCTCCATCTGCCTATTGGCAAGCTCTTCATGGTCCCTCAGGTACTCATCATATCTTTTCGTATGAGCGCGCAGAGCATCCCTGATTTCGCCTAGCAGTTCTTTAGTCTCATCGTCGGCTTGCATGACTTGCCTTTCGGTCTAAAAAGGTCGCCTTCTCTAGCAACTGCTCAATCGTCCATTGTTTCTTAGCCAACTCGCTCACCACAGCAGGCGTGGTCACGATCGTGCTGAGCGTCCGGCAGAAGTTATACCACGCAATTGATCTATCGACCTCATGCCCACGATAAAGTAGGTAGAGCTAGCTCAGCAAGGGAGCAACGCGGCCGTCGTTCACTACAATCCGTCGAGCGAAAGGGGGCGCCTCTCCCCTTGTTTTTTAGCTTCTGGCTGGCAATAAGCGCAAGCAAAACTCCTGGCTGCGCCCCGGATCGCGACCGCTCGAAGGACGCCCTCGCCTCCACGAAATCACCATGTTTCGCACTATTGTAGAGTTCGCCACGGGCAGTTCCACGACGATTTTTGGCCGACGTGGGGCGGTGAGATGGCCGGGTGCCACTGACGACGCCAGTTTTCTTGGCAGGAAGGACCAGGGGTTGACCGCAATCGGTTTTCTGCCAAAGCAATCCGAGCTAGCATCGACTATGTTCACCTCAACTACGTCGAGGATTATGCAACGCCACCACCGACTGGAAATGGTCGAGTGCTCGCTTCCACTAACTCAGGATCCAAGATCTCGACTTGCCAGGAATGAAGCCGGTCGATTTAACTTGGATCGAGCAATATGGGCATTAGCATAATGTGACTTGAGGCCTAGCAAACACTGGCAGAGCCAGTGGCACCCGACTACTTCCCATTTAATTCCTATGTTGCGCTTGCTTCAGTAGTGTGGCACTGGCTCTGCCAGTGCACTTAACGCATGACAGTTTTCCATCGGGGATACGAATCCAAAGCCACGGTCGAAATGCACTCACGAAACCTCTGGTTACTTCGTCACACCAGTTGGCTGTGAACCACCGGCGGTACCCAGCTATGCAGAGAATGCGAATGTCTCAAGTATCGTCAGAAGCTGTTGACTCGTCTCCACCGTCGAAGCCGACTGGTCGTGCCGCAACTCTGTTTGGCAATCCAATCGCTGCCGTTGCCCTTGGCATCGTCCTACCACTCATCTGCCTCGTCCTAGATCCAATCGTATTCCGTACGACCTTCGGGCAACCGATACTAGGCTCATACAAGGTATCCGGCAATGGGTTCATGGCTATTTCAATGCTCACGCTAGCTGCATGGCTGCCAGCACGGCGATTGCCTTCGCTCTTCTGTGGATTTCTATTGGGTGGCTGCGCGTTCGCCGTTGTGCTGGGCGGCGTCTTGCTTCCGATAAGTGTTATTGGACTCTTCGCCATCATCGGTATTCTCGGCTTTTCACCTTTCTTGACAGCTGCGACATTCTGGTACTGCGCCCAGAACGCTCGCGACGCAGCGGGTGATCGCTTCAAACCATCGCTTGCCGCAATCGCGTTTTTCATCTTTGTTGCATTACCGATCGGCACGCAGGCGTACGCCTCGTACACGACCGAACGATCAATTGACATGTTGGTTATTGGCTCTGAGCAATCCACCGAACGTGGGATTCGCCATCTTGAAATGCTTGGACCACTGTTCGACGCCGATGTGCTCGTCTGGCGATACGATGAAACTGACTCGGAAATGACTCGCGACCGTCTTGCGAAAGCGTACAGAGAGTTGACTGGTAATGATATACAAGATCGGCTCAATCGCTTGCTCGACTGAACGCTCTGCATAACAACCCGTTGCACACGGTGTCGCGGCCGTGCGAGTTCTGAATTCAACGTCGCTCGCCACCGAAACACAGCGCGGTCGCACATTCCCACCCTTTACTTCGCAATTCAACTCGAATGAACTGGTGCTGGCCAAAGCGTTTTTGCGGGTCGCTAGCTCGGGCTAGCATTTAGCTCAGGTACTGAACGGTGCTCGGGAATGGTTGCGATGGTGCCGAAGGCGGTGACACAGATGAACAACAACAGTTCCTGTAAGCGAACCTCGTGTCTCGACCCCGGCCTCACGACCGCAAGCTTCCCAAGACTCCATGCTTGACGAATCGATTTATAGCATACGTGTGTGTGGGTCGCCAAAAAGTTGCCTGATCATCGATGCGAACTTGCAAGTGGCGATCGTTTTACTAAGCTTAGTTGATCGGGTCACTTTGGGGTTGCTGCTCTGGGCTTCCCATACCGCGACGATCTTTTCCGCATGGCACTCCATTGCTTCAGATTCAGGAATTCGAACGTGTGATCTCTGGGGCAAACGAGCTCGATGAGCTGTTTGCGGCGATCGTAAGTCAGCTTGAGAGATTTGGGTTCTACGGATTCACCATTTGCGTCGCGCCGGTTCGCAAAGGAAAGGTGGATAGCAGCGGCGTTGCGTTCTACACCTCGCTGCCTGAACCGATTGAGGCTGAGTATCGCGAGAAGCAAATGGAGACTTTCGATATGGTCTTCGATCTGATGTCGACTCGGTATGCTCCGTACACAAAGAGTTCGATCGAGCCAATGTTTGACGTATCGCCGCAGCAACAGCAGGTGGTCGAATACGCAAACAAGCACAACTTGGGCGATGCGTTCATGGTGCCGCTGTCGACGGTCGACTATTGCCGTGGATTTGTCATGTTCACTACCGAAGCGGCAGACAAGTTTCAGCAGCGCATCGAAGAGGACGGTCCCTTGCTTCGACATCTGGCGATGCTTGCGACGGCTCGTGCCGAAGAACTTGGTTTCGGCAAGTCGGATCCACCGGATCAGCTGCTCACGCAACGCGAGATCGAATGTTTGCAAGTCTGCGCGCAAGGGAAGACCAACGAAGAGATCGCCGCGGCTTTAGGCGTCACGGAGCGGACGGTTCGCTTCCATCTCAAGAACGCTTGCAACAAACTCGGTAGCAGTCGGCGTTCGCAGGCAGTGACTCGTGCGATGCAGCTCGGGCTGATTCGGACGTAATTCACCACTCGCCAGCCCTGTCGTTTACGACAGTTGTTGCCGTGCGCTGGCGGATTATGATGTGGCAATTGTGCGCTGCAGATAGCGACATCGTTTCGTTTGGATACGTTTTGTAGCGACGTCGATCTAGTGACTTACACCCGATCGGTCGGTTCCTGGCGTAAGACGTCGTTAGTTCGGATTCTTTTCTGCCCGACTGCAAGATTATCGCTCGCACTAGACATTAGCCCGTAGTTGGTTGCTCAGATTTGCTCACTTTCTCTCATCGCTTTGGATTCTCGCCATGAATAGATGTGCATTTGTAATACGTTACTCCCTTGTGGCAATCTTCTCGATCACAACCGCTCACGCCCAGATCACTTTGGACAACGGCCAAACAACGGTCGTCGACACTCCACAGGTCGACCGGTTCGAAGTGCGCGACAGCGCGACTTCCGACGCGACAACTTTACAGGTGGCCGATGGGGGCACGGTCACCGCTTTGGGGTCGCTTTCGCAAGCAGGCGTGCGTCTGTTCGACAAGAGCGTTCTCGAAGTTGATGGCGGAATCGTGTCGGCAAACGACGATGGATTCAGTCGCGCCGTCGTAGCGTTTAACGACACGACGGTGAATCTGCTTCGCGGGGAGATTCGTGCCGGTACTGCGAACGACGCGGTGGGGATCGACACGTTCAATAACGCGGTAGTGAACATTTTCGGCGGCGAGGTTGTGGGAGGAACGGAAGCGGGGGCAGCGCCGATTCAGGCGGAAGATCGCTCGGTCATCAATATCTTCGGTGGTGTCGTCCGCGGCAGTATCGCTGACGCCGGCGTCGGTGGTGCCATCGAACTTCGCGAGGCGACCACATTGAACCTGCATGGAGGAGAGATCATCGACGCGATCGGATTCGAAGGGCAGGGCTTCGGACTCACCCTGACCATGGGGACCAGCGGTTTCGACATCCGTGAGGGTCCTGTCGCGAACCTCTTTGGAACCTCGTTCCTGCTCGATGGGCAACCGGTCGCGTTCGGCGAGCTTGGTGTTGACGAGGGGGAATTGACCGTCAACTATTTAGGCGGCGAGTCGACGACTTTTTCATACCGACAAAACCCATTCGTTGGCGGCGGCACGATTAACCTGATCGAGGTAGCGGTGCCGGAACCGACAGGTGTCTGCTTGGCACTCATTTCCTCGTGCTACTTGATGACTATGCGAACGACTCGCGGCCGTGTCACTGATGCGAACTCCACAGCAATCAATGCCTAAAACCTACTTGGAAATTCATGATGCACAGAACTCATGCTTTGGTGACAGTTATCGTCGTCTGCTACGCGCTTTCTTCCTTAGAATTGCGAGCCGACGAGAGTCCAGACGGGAGTTGTCCGGCGCGGATTAGTGCGGGAGGGCTAGTCATCAGTGGCAATATCCCCAACGAAGATGTCGATACGATTGCTGTCAGTACGAATGAAATCGTTAATCTGGCACGACAAACAGTGCTGCTGAACTTTGCCGAGCAAGTCGGTCTCAATGGACTTGCGTTCCTAGATAAATTTGATTCGTTCCCCGTTGAGAGCCGGCAAGAAGTCTTCGCCCTGGTGGAGACGTCGGCCGATGTCACGACACCGAGCGCAGAAATTAAGCAGAAGCTGCTGACCTTTGCCGATCCCTTCTACGCAGTTGAACTCAACTATCGCAATACCACCGACGCGACACAAACGGTCTCTTTTCAAGCTCCCTATCGGCACGAGCCGGTGCCATTCGATGATGCCGTCGCCACAGCACGACTCGAACTCGACCTGTTTGATACTAGCGGTGATGGCACGGCAGAACTGGGTTTGCAATTTGGCCGCAGTGGCATCTTGTCACCTGATATCTTCGCCGGCTCAGGGATTGCCAACTTGGTCGATTCCTCAGGAAACTTCTTCAGTGGGCTCGGCGAAGCGATCACTGGCCCAACGACCGAAACGCAAGTTTACGATATTGAACTCGCCAGCCTGCAGACGTTTTCGCCAATCAAGCGAGATGTCAGTGAAATCAGTCCTCGCATCGAATTCACCATTTCACCTGGCGATGAAGTCCACTTCCGCGCTGTCATTGGCGTGGCGGCGTCTACAGAACTACTGATCGACCCCGAGCTGACTCTGCAGGTGCTCTCTCAAGGGTTGCAGCTACCAGTCCCGGAGCCCACATCTGCCTCACTGGCGACTCTGGGCGCACTCATACTTGCATACCATCGGAGAAAATAAGTGACTCGCCAATTTGCATCTTTCCTTCTGCCGATGCTGATCGCGTCGATCGGTCATTTACCAACCGTACACGCCCAAAACACCTGCGGAGAGTTTGTCTTCCAGAATTTCACCCAGACGGTGGGTTGCGCGGAAGGCTTTGGTACGTTCGAGTTCGCAGAGGATCCCGACGATACGTTCTTGTTCTTCAACGGCGAAGTCGGTGAGATTGACGCAAGCTTCGACAGCTTGATCGATATCCCAGCCGGTCTGCCGGACGGAATTATTGAACCGGTCAGTTCCGCGGTCGAACTCATCAAGGTTGGCACCGGCAACAAAGCTCGCGCCGTTATGCATCGTCACACCAGCCGCCTAGAGATTCAGCCTGATGGGTCTACTGGGTTGACTGCCGCCAATGCGTTTACCGGTTCCATCGGCGACTTGGTGTTCACGCCTGTGCGCCCCGATGGACTGACCGACGCGGTCGACTTTGACATCGAATTCACTCAGACCTTCCGCACGGTGAGTCCGCCGGCCAATGTCAGCCTCGGTTTGTCTCGTGTGTTCGGAGGGTATTCGATCGGCGATCTCAATGCGCCCGGCGAGCCGGTTACGGCGTTCGCAGGTTTGACGAACAATTTCAGCGGCGGCGGGATCGACTTCAGTCCCGATTTGATTGATGATGCGAACGTCGCAACGACCGACCTGGGCAACGGAGAGTTCGAGGTCTCGATCAGTCATCAACGGACCGTTGAGCTGGCAGCTGGAAACCCTTACTTGTTTGACACAGCGCATAGCCTGGCGATCGATGTCCAGGGTATCACGAACCAAGTGCTGCCGACGTGGCTGGCCGACAGTCAGACAACCACACGTGTTTCGCTCACACCCCGCGATCCGAGGGTGACACTATTCCTGGACGGCGTGGAAGATCCCGCGCCGCCAACCGATCAGATCATCGCAGCCGTCGACGACGGCAAATTGTACAGCATCGACACTTCCACTCGGCAAGCAACCCTGATCGGACCGGGTCCAGGGCAAGATCTCGGTGCCAGCATCAAGGGTCTGGCGTTCGGTAATGATGGCACCCTGTTTGCAATCGAGAATGCCCAAGAGGGGAACAGCCCCAACGGCAGGTTGCTTGAAATCGATTTGCAGACCGGTGAGGAAACCTCGCTTGGATTTATTGATCGAATCATTGGCAACGCCTCGGGCCTGGCCGTCGATCCGGCCACCGACACGCTGATCACAAATGCCGATCGAAGTCTCAACAGTACGACGAAAGATCTACTCGTCAAGATCTTTCGCACTGATGCCGGTCAGGCGCAGAATGATAATCAGGTCACGGAGGTCATCGGCGAATTGAATGTCGACGGCAAGAGTGTCGTCGGACTCGAATTTGACGGGGATGGTGTATTGTTCGGGATCGATGGTTTTAACAACCTGCAAGGAACGCAGAAAGAGGAAGAACTCGTACAGATCGATCATCTGGATCCGTCGAATGTCACCGTGATCGGAGATAGTGAACTGTTGCCATTCCCCAACATTGGCGACCTAACCATTGGTCCGAGTGGCAAATTCTGGGCGATCAACGAAGACGAGCAGGGTTTCCCCGAATTGATTGAAATCGATCGGACGACCGGAATAGGCACGAGCCTCGGCCGCATTACCGGTACGAATAACATCTCTTCCGATGCGTTTGCCGCGTTGCCGATCGATGCCTTGCTTGATGGAGATTTTACCGAGGACGGCATTGCCGATGGAGCGGACTTCCTCGCTTTACAGCGCAACTTTGGCGTCGGCACGACGCACACCGAGGGTGACGGCAATCTCGACGGCGTGGTCGATCATCGCGACCTGGACGTGTGGCGCCTCAGCTTTGGTAAGACCTTCTCGACGTTGCCATCGTTCGCCACGCAGACACCTCTTGCGGCGGTACCTGAACCGTCCGCCGGAATACTGATGGCCACATGCCTTCTGATCTGCGTCGCCAGGTCGAGACTCACAGTGAGCAGTTCTTTCAGACGGTAGGTCGATACTCCGATCTGGGGCGGATCGGAAACGAGCCGCCGAAAGATGAGAATCTCACGCGAAGTTGCCCCATAAACATGCGGCGCAATTTCCGCAACGAGCATCGCCTCGTCGGACCCTTGCACTGCGCGCTCGTCTAACGCGCTAGTGGCCTCCACGAGCCGGCCGTCCGCCGCGCGCAATCCCCCCCACCGAGCCGCGACCGTGAGGGAGTCGTCCAGAAAGCTCCCCATTGGCTCGATGCTGGTCTGCCTCGCAGCGCGGCAGACGAAGTCATCGGCGGGCAGCCGCTCGGAATTTCTTGGTGTTTTCTCTGTCGGGTGGAGTGGACGAACGGTGAGTCGCCAGATAGCAGCCGCCTCGCGGAGGGCGGCGACCGCTGTTCTGTCTCGTCAAAGGAACTTGACCATGTCCCAGGCAATGAAATGTTTCGCCATCGTCGTCGTGTTGATCGCTTCTCAGCCCGCCGAGGCTATCACTGCGCCAGCGCGCGTGGTATCGGCCAATTTTTACGAAGTCTCAAGCACCGATGGACCGATGAATAGCACCGACATTGCGGGAGTTCCGCCTTCGCAATACACCGTCCCCACGAGTATTCGCGTTTCTAACTGGAACAACTTGCCGCTGCACGCGTCCGACGTGCCCGGCTCCAACCTCAATCTGTGGGACTCGCACGGACACACCACGTCGGTCGACGTCGACTGGCACGGTTTTGAGGTCGATACCGGCAACTGGGCCTCGCCACAGACCAACGGTGACAGCAAGATGATGAACGGCACTCTGCAGAGCGATACCATTCCTGGGACCAAACGAGTCGACATCGTGGTGACCGACTTGGCCGACACTTTTGACATTGGTGTGGGATACGATGTGATCATCTACGCGGATCGAGATGCCCATTTTGAGGATCAGGTGTTCCTGGTTGATGACGGCATCAATATCGTGGCCCCGATCCCGATGGTCGACATCCTCAACCCGCTGGGAAGGGCCTTTGACGCTTCGACCGACTACGACGAAGGCACGTTCGACAACGCTGGCAATTGGCTGCGGTTCCCCGGTTTGACCGGTGCCAGTTTCGTGATCAGCGCTGAAGCGCATGGTAACTGGCCGGCGTTCATTACCGGGTTTCAGATAGCTGGGTACCATTCACCCAATGTGCCACCGACACCCCTGGGCGACTTGGACGGTGATGGCGCTTACACGGGCAAAGACTATCTGTTGTGGCAGCAAGGATTCAGCGCCGGGATCTATACCTTCAACGAAGTGGTGGAGTGGCAAACACACTACCGAGCGCCCTCGCCGTTGGGTGCTGTCTCGGTGCCCGAGCCCAACACGGTGTGGCTGGCAGCCGTCGCAGCGGTCTCATGCTTGACCGGATGGCGGCACAAGGCAGCAAGGATCGAGGTTTAGGCGAATCACACCAGTGGTATCACAAACGCGTATGCCACTCCAGTCCGCCCGAGAGCTGACTGGTCGCGTACTCGAGGTGAATCACCCGTCGGTGCGCGGGCGATTGGGAGGGGGAGGAGGCGTGGAGGGCGAGTGGGCGCATGGCCAGAACGCCGCCGGTGGGGACTTCGCAGGTGACGGTTTCAAATTGCGCCTTGGCGTCCTCCAGCTGGTCGCGCTGCCAGCGCTGGTGATGCGAGCCTTTGAGAATCCGGAGCACGCCATTGTCGGCGTGGCAATCGTCTAGATGCACGCGGATGGCGAGCATGTTTTTCAAGACCGCAACCGGCGGGCGGACCTGCACGACTCCCGCCTTGACCGACCAGGCGTGAAAACCTGGTGTCTCGTGGCGCTGCTTGACCGCGATGACGCTGTCTTGATGCCAGCGGAGGTTCCAGTTGGCCCCCGGCACTTTGTCGAAAAACGTGCCACGGACCGCGAAACAGTCGTCGCCCAGAATCGGCGTCACTAGCGCCCGAATCGCAGCCGACGCGGCCAGCTCACGACAAGCTGGGCTCAAGTCGAGCAGGTGACGAATTCCATAGACATTCGTCCGTCGTCGTACTTCTTCGCCGGCAGGGATTTCGCAAATGGCGTCGCGGAGTTGTTCGACTTGTGATGACGAGACAACGTCTTCGACGATCGCGAATCCATCACGGTCGATTTGCTCGCGATAGATTGGCGATTCACAACCAAAGAGAATGGGCATATTCTTCAGCGATGCTCCTCGACGGTCGCATCTTACTTTTGCAAGGCTTCATTCCATATCCTAGTGGTTCGATACTCGACTCCATTATGTTCCTGAACCTGACGAAGTTCCGAAAAATCATGTGGACGAAAATAATACAGGATGGACCAATTCCTTCGGGCATATTCAATAAGTGGGGCAGCAGCCGGAAACTCTGGATCGTACACAAGCCCTAGACCCGCAGTAACGCAGTGGCAATTCTTCCAGGGAATGCTCCATTTCTTACGAATCGCCAAGACGCAGCTACTCGGGGCGTCAACAAAACTCTTCCAACTGCGCCACCACAAACGGCAAGGTCCGCGCCACCGTATGCCGGTTGTTCGTTGCAGCAACTCTCCAATTTCGACTGGGTACATCACACGCGAACCAGGAACAACTGGGCTGCGATCAGCAGCGTACGGATAATCGACGTTTGCAACAGTCGCCGCCGTCGCCACTACGCAGTCACAATTTGCGCGTTGTTGAACGTGATTGAGGATAAGAGTTTCTGCTGCCGTGGCCATGAGCTAATTGTATCAAATCGCTCAGCAGGTAGCTTTGTCGACGATTGCTACTTCTTCGTCAGCACGGCCAGCGTTTGCCACAACTCGCGGCGGGTGCCTTCGCTGTATTCGATGTCGAACCAGACGATTTTGCCGGCGGGGTCGAGGACGTAGAGGCGTGGCAGGGCTTGCGTGCCGACGGTGGCGAGGGCTTTGCCTTCGGTGTCGATCAGTTGCGGGAACTGAGCCTGCGCCTGATTGAGCGCGCCCTGAACGGCACCCGCCGGCTGACGGACGGCGATGCCGACCACCGAGACCTGGTCGGCGGGGAATTGCGCCGCGACGTCGCGCTGCATGTCGATCAGCGCCGTTCGTGCCATCCAACGATCAGGGTGCCAAAACAGGATGACGGTCGCCTGTTTGCCACGGAGCGTTGCCAGATCGGCCTGGCCGCCACCCAGTTTGGGCAAGCTGAGCTTGGGGAATGCATCGCCCACCTTCGCGGTGCACAGCTTCGCATGCCCCGCCGACAGCAGCACTGGCGGAATCGTGGCAGTCTTGGGTGCGCTCACCGCCTTACGCACGGTGTACCGCGGCGGCACCTTGGGTTCGTTTTCAGTGACCGCGGCAGGTTGTGATTTTTCCGCCGGCGCGACCGCTGCAGCGGTCTGGGAAGATTCGCTTGTGGGTTCCAACTCCGCCGGCGGCGGCGCTGCTTCCGACAGGCTAGCCACTGGCACGGAGGTCGGTCCTTCGCCGCAGCCTACCAGGCAAAAGACTCCGAGGACAAAGATCCGTTTCGTTTGCTGTGTTCGCTGGTCGAAGTTCATGTAGAAGTGCGAATCGTACAGGAAGTTACCGCGCTGGAAGTGGGGCAGCAGGCAATGGTCTCGTTACTCCGCCAGCTTGACATGCAGCTCGCGTAGTTGTTTGGTGTCGACGGTCCCCGGGGCTTCGGTCATCATGTCGGTTGCTTTTTGCGTCTTGGGGAACGCGATGCAGTCGCGGATGTTGTCGAGCTTGCCGAACAACATGACCCAGCGATCGATGCCCAGCGCGATCCCGCCGTGCGGCGGCGCGCCGTATTGCAACGCGTCGAGCAAGAAGCCGAATCGTTCTTTTTGCATCGCCTCGTCGATTCCCAGCAGACCGAAAACT
>JANQQA010000372.1 GCA_028285205.1 Bythopirellula sp.
CGGATAGCATGCTGACACCAACGATTCCTGCGGCAATGGGAATCAGACTGCCGTGTTTCCTCCACCCTGGGACAAAGGCCAAAACCGCCAAGCCGAAGCATACAACCGCCATCACCTGGTGGAATGATTCGTTTGAGAGCCATTCCAGACCAAGCAGCGGAAGGTAGCCAATGACCATCGGCATCGCTGCGCAGTGGATCGCGCAGGCAATTGAGGCAATCATGCCCACCGAGTCGGCCACCGAATTACTTGGTAGGAGTGTGTTTGTTGTAGTCACCGGTGCGTCGCTTTCAATGGAGAGGTTCGTTGCTACTGCTGGATTGACAAATGTTGATGAAAGCATGCCGCAAAGAAGCGTGCGGCCACACAGGCCGCACGCTCGCCTTGCTAACAATGGCCCATCTAGCTGCGTCGCACGCACATAATCCCAACGCCCAGCAGCACTAAGGCCGCGGAAGTTGGCTCGGGGACGACCGTGAAGTCGAAGTGAAATGTGCCGCCCGACTCGTAAGTACCGCTGTTATCGTTTAGCTGGAACGATGCGGAGTAGACACCCGGCGTGGCATCGGCCGCCGTGTAAAACGTCGGCGTAAAGCTGCCTGAGCTAACGAACAGCGGAGCTTTGTCACCGATTTCATCCATTAACGGGTTGCCAGCCGCATCGCCGACAGCGAGGCCCGGCGTGATGCCGACGAGCTCCATTTCCAGATCGAGGTTGTCCAGTGACAGCGTGAAGTTCTGCGAGTCGCGGGTGTACATGTAGTAAGCCGCGTTGCCGAGCGTGGTGGTGCCGGCCTGACCCGTCGGGCCGTAGCCATCGGTGTCGGGGATCGAGGTGTTTGTACGAATCTCCAGATTGCCGTAGACGGCGTCGCCATCGCCGGCGCCCATGCCGCTGATGAGCATGCCCTCATACGGCGATCCTGATGGCGCCGCGGCAAGCTGCAGGCTCACCCCGGCGAAGGTTTCCGGCAAGCGATTGTTTCCGTTGGTGGGAACTTCAGTCGGGTTGGTGGTGTCACCCGTGTAGCTGTAGACACCAATCGGATGGTAGTGGCTGTTTTCGACCGTGGTCAAACTGTAGTGGTTGTACAGCAGCGTCACGCGGTTCTGGTTCGGGTTGGGATTACCTGTGTAATCGCCAAAGCTCACGAAGGGGTTATTGTCGATCCCGATGTAGTAATTCGAGAGATCGCTGGTGCTTTGCGCACTGGCATTGGTGGCCGCAATGCTCATAACGGCGCAGGCAAGGATGGCGAAGCAGGTCTTAGTCCAGGTCATGAGAACGTCTCACTTTCATAGCAATGGGAATGGGTGCTGATACCGCGCGGCGTTCCGGTTAGCGGCCGGATGGCAACCACACGTTGACTTAGTAAGTTTCAAAGGAACATTCGATGGATCTATGGGTGTGGATGTACCTCCTCAAATAATTCAGGCTTGTAGAGATGTAGGTAGATGAAACTCGAACATATCCGGCTAAACGCGTCGCCTCTTCGTTGCGATCCACACGAGGCTGATGCCTGCAACGAGCGCAAGCGATGTTGGTTCTGGCACGTGGAATGCGCCGATTGATGCAGCCGGCCCAACGCCGTAGTTGATTTCCCACTGCGTGAGAGCCTCCGCTCCGCCGAGAGCGTCGTGATCTCGTTGCCACGTCAGAAAGTCGCCGCCATCGACATCGCCGTCGCCGTCAAAGTCTCCAGGCAGGCCTTCCACGAACAGCGAGTCGACGCGGTCGCGGACCCACGCCGCAGCAGGCTGAATGGCCGGCAACACGGAAATCTCCGGAGTCGCCCAAACCATAAAGGTCGGGTCCGAGTCTTCTAGACCGGATATCTGAAACCTCATTCCCAATACGTAGATGCCTGCTGCCGGCAATGTGGCATTCGTCCCATCGCCGTTGTCATCGAGAAAGAAGAATGGGTGCTCGTGAATCGAGCCGTTGGGCGGCGTGGGAGCGATAACGCTGCCGGGCTCAATCTCGTCGCTACCGACAGCGGCCGCCGCACCATAGATCCCATTGATCGAAAACTCATAGTCATCGGTCGCGGTGGGTCCAAACTCCGGTGACTCGCCGGTCCCATCCCAATACAGTAACGTCGAGCGATGGCCCGCATGCGGGCCGGAGTCGACGGTGAGGGGCAAATACTCCCACGATAGTTCTTGGTTACCGGGGAGCGATTCAGGTCCGATTGGTGCTGTAAAACCAGGACTGTCAACCGTGTATGCTCCACTAAATCGCGACAGATGCACACGGTTTTCGCCGCCGGTTAAGGTGTCGAAGTTGAACTCGCCGACGCCAATTCTGCCACCTGCGTCGAACACCAGAATGTCGACGTGTTGAGCCATCGCCGGTGACGCCGATAGCAACACGATCACTGCTATGAACTGCTTGCTCGAATGATTGAACATGGATCAGAATCCGATTCGTAGAGACCCTACTGTGGAGGAATCACAAAATTGAAGCCTTCGTCGCACCACTGTGCGATTTGCTCGGCTGCAATCGCACGCACACCGCCATCGGCATACAGATAGTTGGCGACCGACCCCTGATGTCGGTCGACAGCTAGTTCGCCTGGGTGGCTGCCGTCTGCTGTGCCCGCGACGCTTCGCCATACGGCACGCTCCGGTGGCGCGTTCCGAGCCAGATTCGTTTCGCTAAACCAGTCGTGGGTGTGGGCGTGATCGTAGTTATTGACGACCGCCCAAGTCGTGGCCTCGATCACGACGATCGTTTCGTGCGTTGACGCGAGTTTATCGAAGCTATCGACAAGCCCCTCATTCCTCGCCGCCCAAGCGGCCAGCACCGGAGCAGGCGCACCCGGCGGACTGGGATCGGGCTCGCGCAGGTAGCCGTTCATCGCATAGCTAGTGGTGGCGACCGGACGATCATCGCCGTCGTCGATGATGGCGCCGGAGGCGTCTATTTCGTACGGTCGAGTGCGGTAGGTTCCATCAACCAGGTCCGCATGCTCCGGACAGATTCGAATCGCGTCCACATCCTCGAGAAACGGAGCGAGCGTTTCGATCCAAGAAACGTCCTGAGGGTTCACCCCCGCTGGCAGATCGTGTACGTGGCCTGACAAGTGGGGCCAGTACCCACGATGCACGTCAACGTACTGGAGGATTGCCAAGCCGACTTGTCGCAGATTGTTGGCACATTGCGTCCGACGTGCCGCTGCACGGGCGGCTTGCACTGCGGGGAGCAGCAGGGCGACCAGCACTCCAATAATCGCGACCACGACCAGCAGCTCGACCAGCGTGAAACCGAATCTGGCACGGCACGTCATCGGCGCTCGATCATTCAGCTGTAATCTTGTCGTAGCCGGCATTAGCTGCGTCACTGTAAAAAACGGAATAAAGTCTCGGCTGTCGGAAGATCAACACGAAGATGCGACCACGAAGCCAATCACAACGCAGTTGCATTTATAACGCTCATGCAATTAAATTGCAAGTAGCGAGGGGGTTGCAAACTATCAGATCGACGGGAGGAAACAGGCAGCCACGATTTGCATGTGCATTGCGTTTGCACATATTGGCTCGCTTCGCTATACTGCAAGGTTGAATCCGAATCAGGCGAAGGAAGCTGTATGAAAGTCGAAAATCCAGACGCGGCGTGGGCGAAACAGGTGCTGCGAGAGGTCGCACTACGGGCGACGGCCGCACGCGTGGCGGTTTTGAAGCTGCTGGCAACCACCGATGGCCCACTAAGCCACGCTGAAGTCGTCCAAGCGCTCGCCGATTTTGGTTTTGATCAGTCGACCCTATTTCGCTGTCTCAACGAAATCGCCGATGCTGGTCTCGTGACGCGACTCGACCTGGGCGATCAGACTAGGCGATTTGAACTACGAGAATCGAGCAGCGAAAAGGAATTCACCCACCCCCACTTCATGTGTGTCGACTGTGGAGAACTATCCTGCATGGAAGATTTCAGCGTGCAGATAAATCCCTCGCGCGGCCCAAGACGCGACAAACTTGGCACCATCACCGAAATCATGATCCGCGGTCACTGCGGACAGTGCCAGACAAGCCAGTAGCTATCTCTCCGGCAGACACAAAAACTCCCATGTGCGAGATCTTTCTCGCCGTCCAATAGCCACACCGCCCGCCAGCAGCAGTAGCATGGCTGAGGTAGGCTCGGGCACCAGCGTTACTGTTAGCAGCGCGTTGACTGAGAAATAGTCCTCGGCAAGGCGCGTATCGTCGAGGAGGAAGCTGAACGCGGAGCCGTCGGCTAGCGTGCCCGAGAGGGTCAGACCGCCGCGGTCATCAATGGTGAACGGCTCGTCCGGAATCAGCGTGTCCAGCAACTGGCCATCAAGGAAGAACTCGGTGCCGAACAAGTTCACATTGCTTGTGCTGAATGCGGAAAAGTCGTCGCTGAAACTGCCGCCGCTGATATTTACCACGCTACCTGGCAGGGCGTCGAAGTCGGGGCCGAAGTTCCCACCGCGGACGTTCACCACACTGCCGGTGTTGGCATTGAATCCCTCGCCCACACTGCCGCCACTGATGGTCACAACGCTATCGCCGAAGGCGTCGAACCCGGCACCCACGCTGCCGCCGCTGATATCAACCACAGAGCGGGCGCGGAACCGATCGCCCACCGTGCCGCCGCTGATATTCACCCGGCTATTGATGCCAGCTTCGAAGAAGGCGCCCACACTACCTCCGCTGATGTTCACGACGCTGTTGGGGTGGGCTTCGAAGAAAGTGCCCACACTGCCAGCACTAACGTTCATCACACTGCCGAACAAAGCCTGGGCGTTGTCACCGACGCTGCCGCCGCTGATGTTCAACACGCTGCCGGCCAGCGCATCGTAATCGGACGCTACGCTACCACCACTGATATTCACTTCGCTCCCGTCGAAGGCGAAGAACTTACCCACGCTGCCGCCACTGATAGTCACGACGCTACCCGAAAACGCGTTGAAGCCGAAACCAACATCGCCGCCGCTGATGTTGACCACGCCGTCGGCGATTTCTAGACCTCGACCCACCATGCCGTCTTCGATATTGAGCGTCGCACCGACCACCGCGAAGTTGCCGCCCAGCACACCGCCGGTTTGCAGCGTTAGCGTTTGACCGGCACGCAGACCTGAGGGGGCAATCGCCGAAATGTCGGTACTTACGAACCGCGGCGTTGTGTCCAGCGCCGGCAGCTGCGTTTGCGTCAGCCTCATCCCGTCGAGGTTGTCCCCGACCTGGCGGCTAAAGATAAATGCCGAGCCATCAGCCAGCGTACCAGTAAATACGTCGCCCGTTGCCAGCGTGATCGTCGGATCGTCAAAAGCAGCGCCGTTGAGTACGAACTCTCCACCGATCAGTTCAAG
>JANQQA010000373.1 GCA_028285205.1 Bythopirellula sp.
CTTGATGGAGGCGGTCGATCTCTGGGAAGGAGAACGTGTGCTCGTCGTCAGCAATACGAGTGGCGAAAGACTGGAGACCTACGTCATACCCGGCAAGCGCGGCAGCGGCGATATTGAGATGAACGGGGCTGCGGCGCTTAGGATCAAGGCGGGTGAGGAGATCATCATCATGGCGTTCTGCCTTGCGACCGAGCTCGTCCAGGCGAAGACCATTCTCGTAGACGAGAACAATCGCTTTCTGCAGTATATGGAAGCGGAAGCACCCCATTCGACGTAAAATCAGGATGCTCGATACTTAGAGCGGGTGTTAGTGGAGTGTCCGCTCTACAGCAGTTGACGCCGCATGATCAGTACATGGTCCAAGCTCTCCATACTTTCTACGAATTTGCTTCGCCCTCGCGACTTCCGCCCAACATCCAAGCAATACTGCGCATAGACCTTGAACGCATACTTGCTCTCCATCGCCTTGCCGTCACCGAACTCTAGGTCGCCATCCTCGTACAACCATTCAGCCACCGTAGGCCCATTACCAGGGCTTCTTCGGACGAAAACTCACCTCATGCATCGACGCTGCGGCTACGACGAAAAAACCTGCTTAGAAACCCATGACTGTTGCTCCCGCCGACTAACGCCAACGACATCGACAATCTACCGGCACGATCATGGCCAAAGCTAAGACGCGTGACGAAGGATGGCGTTTGTTTCTCACACTGTCTATATGACAATCGGCACCTCGGGATGAAGTTCTTTATATGCCCGAATAATATTCTCTACGTCAGTACCATCATACTCGGGTAGTTCGTAGGTCTTGTCACAAACCTCGCGCGCAATCTCTGACAGGACGTTCCACGCTCCAGTCAGCAGCTGATCTAGTTCGTCTCCTGTTACTGCTGCCTTTTCCCAGACCTTTTTGCGGAAGTCCTAACTCGGACCAAGCCGTCGGCCGACGCCCTGCAGCGGGCATTCAAATCCGCGCGTGTGCTCGCGGAGAAGCTCCCCGACCTGCCGACGGCGCAGGCCCGCGAGCAGTTGCTGGCCATCGATTCTCAAGTCACGCTGGATCAGACCCAGGTCCATCTATCGTTATGCACCGAACGCTTGAGCCAGCTACTCGGCGCCGCCCCGACAACCGATGCACCGGGAGCGGGTGCGGAGAGCGAGACCCGCTACCGTCTTCCGATTCCCGCGCGCGTTGCCCGCCAAGGCCGGGGTTATCGGCTGATCATCCGTAACGGGGTTGAGGACGATGCGAGTAACATTAAGCGGGTTCAGCGCTTGCTGGCCACCGCCTACCACTATCGTCAGCTGTTGTTGGCCGGCGACGGACAGACTATTCGGGCACTGGCTACATCGGTTGGTGTGACGCCCTCTTACTTCACGCGTGTGGTCAGATTGAGTTTTTTGCCACCCGAATTTGTCGAATCGATCTTTCGGGGCGGTCAAGCTGCGGGCAGCATCCAGGGCCTTGAGCAACTGAAGTCGGCGTCGATTGACCCGTCGTGGTATCCAGCACCCTAGGACTAAGCGCGTGAGTTTGACGCCCCGTCCTTGAACGACCTAGATGGGCTGTGTTCGAAACGGCAATCACCACCAGCATCTGCGCCCTGACGCCCTGCTCTGCGTGACGCAACTGTCTTTCCAATAAACAGCCATTCTGGGAAACGCTAGTATGACTGCTGGTGTTCGATTTGGGCGGGCCGGTCAGGTCAGCTAACTGCCATACGCTCGTACTTGCACAATTTCGATCCAAGAGAATGAGAGTCAGCAATGTTTGGAACGCCACTAGAATCCCTGCGCTGCACAGGGTCGAGCGGACCAGGTGGTCGAGGAGATGCTTATTTCTCCTGTTGTCCAAACTAGACATCTTTGGACTGACCCGCGAACCACGGGCGCGCTAAAGATCCGTCACAACGTTCACCTTGCTATATGATCTAGCGTTCTTAAGCGGAGGGAGGCCAATACAAGTGCCGAGCCGCACACGAGAGCATGAACTTGAGACGATCTCCAGAAATCGCCTGCGGGCATCTCTTCCCGCAAGGTGGCTTTTTCGTGACCTTAACGATGACTACGGCATCGATGGCCAGATCGAGGTCTTTAGTCCGAACGGCGATTCGACCGGTCTATTGTTCCTGGTCCAGCTGAAGGCCACTGATGAATCTGATCTCACAACTGCTCTCAGGATGCGAATTGCCAAGGACAAGTATGAGTACTTCCAATCGATTGATTTGCCGGTGCTCATGGTTCGCTACCATTGTCCGTCAGACCAACTATTTGGACGATGGGTACATAGTTTTGATAGAAATCTTGAGTCCACAGCAAAAAAGTCAATTAGCTTTAAGTTGCACGAGACGCGTCGGCTAACGTCTGCTCGTTTTGAACAGCTCGAAACCGATGTTGTTACGATACAGCAGATAAGAAACAACCAGCTGCAACGGCCAATCAATATCTCATTATCGGTCGAAGAGCCGCCTATTCCCGAAGCCTCAGCTGCTGAGACACTTATTGCGATTCAGGCGGCTGCGAAGCCCGTCCGCTCCATTATTGCGGTTACCGCGAAATCCGAGAAACCGAACTCACTCCTTTTTAGGGTGAATCGATCCGGCATATTTGTAACTCTCGCAGATCGACCCGGCTGTAACTTTCAGTTTGAAGGGCCATATCCTGGAACGCTCGACGAATTGAGTCGGGATGCGATTACAGCTGTTGCGCTAGCAATCGATTCAGTCGGATTCTCGAAGGAAGCAGCGACCTGCCTTACGTATTTCTTACGCGAGAGTCGGTTTTGCCGCTCTCTCGTAACCGCCTTGGAAGTATCCGCTTGCTTGTGCAGAGGAAAACAGCGGGAGGCTGCGATGGGCTTCATTGAGGACCTCTTGGAGGACGAGGATTCATACGCCATTGCACAATCAATGCTGCTCCCGTTTCTTACAGAACCGACACAGTCCGATGCCGATAAGCGACGTTTGGTGGAGCTTCTTGAGCGGCTAGCAGAACGTTTGGAGGCTAAATCGTGGATGTCACAGGCAGCAGCGATGATTTACAACGCCGGCAACGTTTTGCGCAGCGCTGATCAAATCAACAGAGCGATTGGCTTTTATAGACGTGCCGCTTCCTTGGATTCCAACTACTGCGATCGGCGATACTTCTGCAGCGAGCTGGCCGGTATGTTTTTCACGGTCAAGCGTTATCACGTTAGCGCGCAGTTATACCGTAGAGCCCTTGAGCTTGGCGATCATGATGTCGCCATTAGCGCCCGTCTTGCGGATGCAGAGTTTTTCTGCGGCGAATTTTCGACCGCCCTATACCGCTGGGAAAAGGATACTAACAACTTCGATGAAGATGAATGCATAGGCTGGGACCTGCGCGCCGGCGCGGCACGGTATCTGATTTCCGTCACAGGAAAGGATTCACAGACCAGAAAAAGAAGAGCTAGCAAGGATCAGTACTCGACGGGCGACATGCTGGACGCGGAAATCGAGAAAATTGAGCTTGCTGCCCTCAGTAATGATGCTTTAGACCAGCTTGCCTGGTTCAACCTAGGAGGCGTTAGGTTCAGACGCGAAGAGTATGAGGACGCAGCTTCGTGCTATCTCTTAGCTGTAGTAATTCACCCATTCGACGAGACTGCCTGGTTCAATGCGTTACTCGCAGCGGGCAACAGCAAAGATGAGGACTTGCAAAAGGCAATCATCTTGTACGCCCAACAATTGCTTGGCCAGCGCTTTCTTGGGGTCCTCGCGAAGGGTTTCGGATCAGTTCCACCTGACAAGGCTCCAGAGGATGCGGATGCACTGCTGTTGCAGGCCTCGCAGGTTCTTGATGAGATCGCTAGCGGAAACACCGAAACGGAGTTGCCTGTATTGCGCGTCCATACATCTCCACACGAGTTCAAAGAGTTTGGCGCAAGAAAGAAGCGCTAGGCAGGATCTCCAGTTAGCATGAAGCAACTACTAGGCTATGGCATCGCATCCCGTCTTGCGAGTGAGGCATTTAGTCCACCAGATGATCTGTTTTAGTTTACAAGCCCAATGAGGACGTATCACTGGCGCGTAGTGAGAAATAGTTTCCAACTGCATATACAAATCGCCGCCTGAGTTCTTGCCATCAATTTTGTCCGGGCCAATGCAGACTAGTCGATGCTCTGCTTCCACTTCTGGCGGTGGTTGTAGCGAAACTCGAACTCCGCGGGTTTGCGGTGCAAGTGGCCCTCTGCGCAGTGCTCGTAGTCCCTTTCATGCCGCGCTTGGAGCGCGAGAAACAGCCGCCGATGGTCTTCGTGTGGACGTTCCTTGATGGAGTGATTCACACGGGGATGGAAGGCGAACTCCTTACTATGGCTTGGTGTACACCTCGACGTGAGCGGTCATCAGGTGGGCGACGAGAGTCCATTTATTCAGGGGCGCCTTAGCGCTCAAAGGCGGTCCCCACAGTCACGGAGAAGGGTTTGCGTTCGTGTTTGCACTTGCACAGCCTGGGGCGATAAGACTTGCCATGGAGGAAATACGATTGCGACCCTCAAGAACCAGTACGACTTGTTGCGATTAGCGGCATCGGAGACTCGACTTCGGCCCGGCAATTCGCTAGAAACCCAAGAGATTCGACTGGAAGACGGTACCGGCAATCTTGGCGCTGGAGACTGAAGCCCAAAAATGGCGTCGCTAGGCGGTATAGGGCCATCTCAATGGTCGTTAGCAACCCGCTAATCCCTGTACCCCCTCGATATCCGGCAACAAGTTTAGCCTGAAGATTGCCGCTAACTACCTACCCATCCGGTCTCTAGATCATGGCGGGAAGGAAAGAACTCGAACCATTGATATGCAAATGCGTCGCACCCTACGTGGGCGGTTGCAGCAGCTTTCGCTAAGACTGCCCCCGCGATTGAGCATCTGCTGCCGTCGACAATATCAATACTTCAGCCGGTTTAGGTACCGGCAATTCCCTAAGTAGAGACTTTCGCCTGACGATCGGCCCGAAGACGCGTCGCCTTGCATCTCACCCTTGGACGGAGTGACTGGAGGGCGCCATAAGGGCCTGATTTCAGGCCGTTTCTTGGCAACCAGAAACGGCTAACAATCTTTTAAAAACAAGTATTTAAGTTATGGCGGAGAGGGTGGGATTCGAACCCACGGTACGCTTGCGCGTACACTTGATTTCGAGTCAAGCCCGTTCGACCACTCCGGCACCTCTCCGTGCGTCT
>JANQQA010000028.1 GCA_028285205.1 Bythopirellula sp.
AAGCGGCTACTGGATGTTGGTCTGGAACTTGGCGGCAATGATCCTGCCTACGTAGCGGCAGACGCCGATTTAGAGTTTACGACCGCCAATATTGTCGAAGGTGCCTGCTACAATGCCGGCCAATCTTGTTGTGCCATCGAGCGGGTCTACGTCCATCGCGATCGGTACGATGAATTCCTCGAGCTCGCCCTGCCATTGATCCAAGAATACCGACTGGGAGATCCGTTTGACGAAATGACGACCATGGGCCCCTTGGCAAGTGGTAATGCTCGCCAAGAGTTACAGGCTCAGGTTGACCAAGCGGTGAGTAGTGGCGCTAGATTGATGTCGGGAGGGGTGCAGCCCGCGGAAATGGGGGCCAATTTCTACGCACCCACTCTCTTGTCCGACGTTCCGCAAGAAACCGCAGTGATGCAGGATGAAAGTTTCGGCCCGCTGCTTCCCGTGGCATCCGTAGCCGACGACGAAGAAGCGATATTGAAAATGAACAGCAGTCGCTACGGGTTGACGGCTTCGATCTGGACAACCGATCCACAGCGAGCGGAATGGGCAGCTGGGCGCATCGAAGCGGGCACCGTCTTTCAGAACCGAGCCGACTACATTGATCCCGCACTCCCCTGGACCGGCTGGAAAGACAGCGGTTTCGGTTCCACGTTATCGCGATATGGTTTTCATCAAATGACGCGCAGAAAAGCAATTCATCTACGTCGGAATAAGTGAGGATCAAGTAATGAGACTCCCAGAACGTGTTTGCCTCATCACTGGTGCTGGTAGCGGGATTGGGCGAGAAACAGCTCTATTGTTTGCCAGCGAGGGAGCCTATGTCGTCGCCGTCGACCTCAACGAGTCGGCCGTTTCCGAGACGGCTCAAATGATCAACGATACTGGAGCGGACGCAGTATTCGTAACAGCGGATGTCTCTCAGCCCCAAGACTGCGAGCACATGGTCGCTCATGCCGAAGAGAGGTTTGGTGCTCTCCACGTAATGTTCAATAACGCGGGCATCATGCTATCTGAAGATGGCGACGCGGTCGGCACTGACGATGCGATCTGGGACAAGACTATCGACGTCAATCTGAAGGGCGTGTTTCTCGGATGTAAGTACGGTATTCCCGCTTTGCAACGCGCGGGCGGCGGGTCGTTGATCAATACCGCATCGTTCGTCGCTTTAATGGGCGCTGCAACGCCGCAGATTGCCTACACGGCATCGAAAGGTGGTGTCCTGGCGATGACTCGCGAACTGGCTGTCCTACATGCGAGGGAGAATATTCGGGCTAATGCTATCTGTCCGGGTCCACTGAGGACGGAACTACTCATGAAGTTCCTGGACACGGAGCAGAAGAAACAACGTCGACTTGTGCATATTCCGATGGGCCGGTTCGGCGAAGCCAAGGAAATTGCCGCTGCTGCGCTCTTTCTTGCTTCGGACGAGTCCTCGTTCGTCACTGGCACTGAGCTTGTCGTTGACGGCGGTATCCGGGCCGCCTATGTCACGCCAGAGTAAACGCCCGCCCAGACATTTAGTTCCTTTGCCCGGGACGCTGCTGGTCACCTGCAGCTTCCAACTTGTCGGCCACTAGCGTTCTTTCACGAGTCCGCCGCTAACGTCGAATGCGCGATTGACGTACTCTGGTTCCCGCTCACTATGGGTTGCCAGTAGCACGATACCACCACGGCAAAACTCTGCGAGGGCGTCGATGACGATGCTCGCGTTTTCATCGTCCAAGTTTCCCGTTGGTTCGTCAGCCAAGATGACATCGGGCTGCGAAGCGAGCGCTCGAGCGACTGCCACCCGCTGGCATTCTCCCGCGCTGAGTTGTGTGGGTTTGTGGTAGCGCCGATGTCCCAATCGCAGTCGATCGATTAGCGCATCAACATGTTCACCAGGATTCCCGCGATTTCGTGCACCAAGTGCGATGTTTCCCGATACGTTGAGATAAGGAACGAGGTGGAATAGTTGAAATACGAATCCAATATGGTGAGCTCGCAGGCGCGCTCGCGCCCTGTCACCAAGAGCGTAGATGTCCTCCGTCTCAGCAACTCCAACCGTACCGCTGGTAGGGCGCTGCATGCCTCCGATCGTGAGCAGCAGCGTGGTTTTACCGGAACCACTCGGCCCGCGGAGGCAGACGAAGTCCCCTTGGTTGAGATCCATGGAGACGGCATCCAGGGCGGTCACCGCACTGCCACCAATCGAGTACTGTTTGCTTACGTCTCGAAGTCGGATCAAAGGGCTATTGTCTCCTGAGCACCTGAGCTGGATCCTGTGTGACCGCTAAAGCAGCGGGAATAAGACTGGCCGCTGCTGCAAACAGAGGAGTTGCCAGGATTGCATACCAGAACAATGTAGGTTGCGGTTGGATCGCTCGAGCGGTCACTTGAAAGATGCTCGGACCATAAGTCATCGCGCACCAGGTCCCCAGCGCCGTTCCGATGATCGCCGCAAGCAGTCCGATCAACACCGCCCGACCAAGCACGAGCCCTGCAACCGACAACGAACCATATCCTAGTGCTCTAAACAGACCGATCTCACTCGCTCGCTGTCTGGTATTAATCAAGGCCATGACTCCCACCCATGCAGCAGCTACGAAGATGACGGCGACAACAACAAACTTGGCATGACGGTCGCTCGTCTGACGCTGTCGCGCGCGCGCTTCGGCAATATTGCTTAGCATGACGACACGAGTGTCGGGCAGCGTGCGTGTAATCTCTGCTTTTAAGATGTCTTGTGGATTGTCTGCAGGCGTCAAACAGAGGCAATCGATCGCTTTGATTTCGTTGATTTGATTGTTCAACCCAAGTATCTTCTGCACGTCAGACAAGCTGCCCACAATGCGTACGTCGTCAGTCGAACCCATTTCTGGCATGCACCGTGCAATCTGCAGTGGGTGTCCATTAACATCCACTTTGTCACCCTTTTTCCACTGCATTTGCTTGGCGACTTCAGAGCCGATGTGAATCTGACTCGATTCGACTGCTTTGACCATGGGCGGCTTTGCCCGACCTGGCGGGGCGCGCTCTTCGGAGAGCCCCAGCAACAGAAACTCGCGGTCACCCACTTCAATTTTTCCATGCAGGACTGACACCAGATGGTTGTAAGAGAGATTCTTCACGGCAGCGAGGCGGTCGAGCGAATCTTCAGGCATCGTCTGATCGGAAAATCCCGTCAGATAGAAGTGATTCATGTCGGTAGCAGCGGGCACGACGCGCAGATTGAATCCCAAGTCACGCATCAACCGTTTGGTTTCTCGCTGGTTGGCTGCCTCGGTCAGGACAAAGCTTGTGCAAAGTGCCACGGCAGCGGTTACGGCAAGCGCTGACAACAGAAAGGTCGTTTTGCGCCCGTATAGCTCGCTGCAGATGAGTCGAATGATTGTCATTTAAGTCGGATTCATCTGTTAAGCGCAGTGCATTTCGGGGCCGGAATGACAAGCCGCCACGATGATTTGAGCAAGTATAGTTGAAACTGATTCCGCTAGGAATTCCTGAAAAGCGGTTTGAACTGAGTGGATGAGGCTGGATTGGGCGTCGAATTTGAAATACGCCGGCTTGGAAGCGATAGATTGCGCACGACGAATGACGTTCTGCGAATACTCGCGACGTTGGTAGTTCAAGACCGATGCTTGCTGCAGCGAAATATCGCCGATGGGAGAATTGTGGGGAGTTGTGTCGTCGACTAAGTTGTACCTTTGTGATCCGGTGCACATAAAACAGGGCCTAATGCCCGCGATCGTTCTCTTTCACCGTCGAAGAAAGCGCCTACGAATGAGTGCTAAATGGCGAGCTGCTATGAGCGTCCGCGGAAAGTTTATGATCGAGCCGACGACTGGATTGCCTAGCCACGTGCGACGGTCTGGGGCCTTTTTTTCCAGGGCTTGTCTTCAAGTAGCAATGGTTCTGACGACGCTGGCGACCCTGTGGCAAAATCCTGGCAGCTTGCTGGCGAATGATTGGCCCACATTTCGGCTCAATGCTCAGCGCAACGCGTTTAGCTCTGCGCAGATAGATCCGTCCAGGCTGGTGTCAACATGGATATACCAGGCGAAGCACCCTCCGAGCCCTGCTTGGCATGGGCCAGCAAAGTGGGACGCCTACAACGATGTGCGCATGCACTCGATGAGAAATTACGATGAAGTTTTTCAACCGATTGTTGTAGACCGACACGTTTACTTTGGCTCTTCTGTCGACGACTCTGTGACCTGCCTTGATGCCCAAAGCGGTGAAGAGTTGTGGTCATTTTTTACCGATGGACCGATTCGCATCGCACCTACCTTCAGCGCGGGAAAACTCTATTTTGGCTCGGACGACGGACATGCCTACTGCATCCGCGCGACAGACGGGACACTCATCTGGAAGTATCAGCCTCAAGCTGCAGACCGGCTAGTATTGAACAACGGCCGCTTCATTCCCTTGCTACCGATCCGCAGTGGCGTCGTGGTCGATCAGGGAGTTGCCTATTTCGCCGCGTCACTTCTGCCTTGGGAGGAATCTTATCTCTGTGCGGTGGATGCCGACACGGGTAAGGCGGACGGTGCCAATCTGTTCGTGCACAAGTTGAAAGACATGACGTTTGAGGGACCTTTGGCGGTCTCTAACCGACTTCTTATCGCGCCGCAGGGTCGCGTCCCTCCGGTGTTATTCAGCCGTCGCAGTGGAAAGCAGATCGGTGCCCTGGAAGGTGGAGGCGGTAGCTTTGTCGTCGTGATGCCCGATGCAGAAGTCGCGCACGGACCCGGAAGTAAGGCCGGCGAGGTAAATCAAAGCAGTACTGAATCGCGCGAAAAACTGGCGACGCACAGCAACGCTAAAAGTCTTGTCTTGAACGACCAGCACACCATTGTCCTCGCCAAAAACTCGATTGGCGCAATCGACAACTTGACCAAAATGCAAGCCTGGCGGACGCCTTGTGCCAATGGACTATCGGTTATTGGAGTAGGAAGTACTCTCTTTGTAGGAAAACCGGACCGTGTTGAGGCCTACAATGCCGAGGATGGAACGCTTCAATGGGCAACCAGCGTTGAAGGAAAGGCTTTTGGGCTGTGCTTTGCACAAAACACGCTCCTGGTGAGCACGGATCTCGGCAAGATTTTCGCATTTTCTTCGTCGACGGACGAGAACTTTGTTCCGCCACCACGACCCAAGCGGCAAGCTCTGGCAGAGCCCGTGGACACCGCCGGCCTTGCTGAAATCAAACGCGATGTTGGCCAGGGATTATTAGGACGTTGGGTGTTTCAACCACCATTTGTGCGCAACTTTTCCGTTGAAAACCTGGCGGGTGGGTTGCCAATAACCATAGAGGGTGAAGCGGACTTAGTCCGCGTAGGAAAGCACACAGCAGTCGCGCTATCGGGAAGCAGTACGAGAATCACTATCAGTACCGATCACAAGCAAGCAGCATTGCCGACGTCCGCAATGACGGCATCCGCTTGGGTTAGAGTCGATAAGCCCCAGGCTTGGGGCGGCATTATCGGCGTGATTCAGGACAACGGCGATTACGAAAAGGGATGGTTGCTCGGATATCGCGAATCGAAATTCTGTATTGGCCTGGCGGGTCAGAATGGTAATGGCCGTTTAACTTATCTGACAGCGCAGGACGATTTTACCCTGGGCAGCTGGCATCATGTCGCAGGTACGTTCGACGGCGACACACTTCGCTTATTCGTCGATGGTCGGCTGGCAGCAAGCAGCCAGGAGCAGCGCGGGCCAATTCAATACTCTGACGGAGGGCCCTACGTACTGGGCGCCTACCGCGACAAGGACGAAAACTTTCCGCTTGAGGGCATGATGCACGAAATTCGCGTGTACGATCGTGCGCTCTCAGCCGAGGAATTGAGCAAACAGTATCGCCGGAAAGCGCAGCGATTTCCCGCACCAGAACCGCTCGAAAAACTGCCCGAGACGTACGACGTTGCAGTGGGCCCTTGGCTGCAATTTACCAAACCGAACGAGGCAATCGTGCGTTGGGAGACGGAGGAGCCAACAGCGACACGACTAACCCGGCGACTTGGGGACGCCTCCCAGGATTATGGCGACTCACGAAAGACAACCCAGCATGAAGTACTACTAACCTCCCTCACACGGAACCAACTTTACCACTATACGATTGAGTTCGAACTGAACGGCAGATCGGTGAAGACTCCAGAGTACGAATGCGACACATTCTTCAACTACAATCGACTTCACGTCGATGAGCGTACCCAACAGCAAAGTTCGACACACACCGATTTCCACCTAGCGGCTAGGTCAATTCTGGCGCAAGCGCAGATTCGCCAGGGCATGTGCCTGGATTGCGATGCTCGATCGTGTGGACTCGCTGAGGAGCTTATCAGGCAAAGTCAACTTAGGGTGCTCTGCTTATGCTCTGATCACAAAGAAGTGCTGGCGGCCCGCAAACGCTTTCGATCTCTGGGATGGTATGGTTCGCGGGTCGTGGTTCGCCATGTCGATGATTTCGATGAACTCCCATTTACACGGCATTGGGCGAATCTCGTCGTTTCGGAGGCGACTTTGACAAGTGGAGCACCACCTATGTCAGGGCATTCGATCCAGCAAGTGCTCGCACCAACGGGCCGGGCTGTGCTGGGCGTTTTTCAGGAAGCAGCGGCTCCCGGAGCGGTGGCACGCTTGAATGAATGGGCAAGTACTAAGGGAGGAAACGTCGACGTCTCTAAGGATTCCGCAGGGCAGTGGGTATCACTGAATGGCTTGAAGTTCGAAGGAGCCGGTGACTGGTCTTACATATATGGCGGCGCGCACAATGCGGCGTATGGAGGCGAATCATTGGCTGGTGCCAAAACTTCCGATGATCTGAAGATTCAGTGGCTGGGACGCCCCGGGCCGCGCTATCAGGCCGATCGCACCGGAAGAAAAACTCCCCCTCTTTCCTTTGGAGGCCGCTTATTTCTGGAAGGGCTACACCGCATTGTCTCGTTGGACATTTACAACGGCTCAGTTCTATGGTCTTTGGAGATCCCTGGTTTCGAACGATATAACATACCGCGCGATTCCGGCAACTGGTGTGGTGACAATGATTCTTTGTTCGCTGTCGTGAGAGATCGTTGCTGGCGGATCAATACCGCCGATGGCAACGTAACTCAGATGTATCCGCTGACGGAACAAGACTTTGGCAACGGCGAGTACGACTGGGGGTACGTGGCCGCCGCACAAGATAGGCTGATTGGCACTGCCGTAAAGCGAGGGACAAGCTACAAGGACTACTGGGGTAGCGTCGGCTGGTACGACGCGCCCGAGGGTCCTCAAACGTTCAAGGTTTGCAGTGATGTGATCTTTGGCTTTGATAAGCATTCAGGAGAGCGGCGCTGGCTGTATTCGCAAGGACTGATCGTCAATTCGACAATTACCATGAGCAACAATCGCCTCTTCTTCGTTGAAGGGCGAAACGAGGAATTAGTTGCCGAAGATAGTCGGCGGCTCAATTCGCCCGACTTATGGCGCGAGCAGTATCTCGTAGCACTCGATATCTCGACGGGCAAGATCGATTGGGAAGTTCCGCTAGACACGGTTGATGGAACGGTGGTGTTTTACATGGCGCATAGTGCCGAGACGCTCGTGATCGTGTCGTCTACAGCGGGTGAATTCCATGTTTATGCGATCAAGGACGACAGCGGCTCGCCGTTGTGGAACGTGACGGTTCCCTGGGGTCGAGATGGCAAAGCGGACCATGGCTCGCACATGTCTCGGCCAGCGATTGTGGGCAACCGGCTATTTGTTCGGCCTTCGGTCATTGATTTGATCACGGGTGAGATTCGCAACGAGCGAGTTCCGGAAGGAAAGTGTGGGACGTATGCGTGTACAGACTACGCACTGTTCTTTCGTGGCGATCCAGGTGCTCGATTCGCCATGTGGTCTTCCACGGACAACCAGTACTCGCAATGGATCCGTCTACGTCCGGACTGCTGGTTAAGTTCTATCCCGGCAGGCGGCATGTTGCTGTCGCCCGAAGGGGGCGGCGGATGCAGCTGTGGATCGTGGATGGAAACGTCGATCGGATTTATCCCAGCAGCGCGGCTCCAGCAGTAAGGATCCGGTTTGTAGCAGCGCACACTCCTGCTATTGCTTATCGCCTCCTTCGACGGCGAGTCAATCCGCGGAGCCTCCAACGTCCTCGGCGGCGATCTGTTGCGGCAAAGTTTTCTGGCGCCTTGCTCTCACCCTGGTTGCTGCGTCCGAGCAGATGCTTCGCTATTGTTCGCTATGCGTGCCGCGGTCTAGACGCTCTTGATCGGTGCGACTTTGGTTCAGGGCCACAGTACCTGTCGTTTTGCATCGGCATCAACGTGGCGGCTCGTCCAATCCACTCAGTGCGACTGATCTCGCCTTGTGGCAGGACAACTATGGCACAAACGACAACCAGGTGCAGGTTGCCTTCAACGCGATAGTTCCCGAGCCGACGAGCATTTCGTTGTTGATCTCTAGCATCGTCGTGTTGTCTATTCGTGGCTCGAAATGATGATTCGCGGACTCAATGTGATATGGGCACGGCAGATTGAGCATTGACATCTTTGGCTACCACGATTGCCAAACCGACCAGCGAACTAGCTGACAGTGTTGTAGATCCATCAGACTCTACACGAGGCAATTAGATATTTAGGAGTAGCCTAAGTTCACGTCAGCGATCACTACCGTCGGTTGCGCAACCTTCTGCTGCCGACCACGCTGGCGATCAATGCTCCATAAAGAAATGCCGATGGCTCTGGGATGGCGACTACTGTCCAGGTGCCCACAGCAGATGTTCCGGACACACCGCCGAGGCCCGCCGCATCTCCAGTGTCGGCGAAGAAGTCGTCCACCGCCAAGAAGTCTGTACTGCTGAAGAAGATCTCCTCGATCGAATCGAATGCTGTCGTCGATCCGATTTGCTCCGGGATTCCAGGTTCGCCCGTGAATTGCTGCTCGGCGGCGAATTGCCAAACCACGGGTAGAACGACGCCACCAACGTCACCAAACGTAAAAGTCCAGGTACCCACTGGAACCGCTCCAGATGTGTCGGAAAAGGTCGGAGAGCCCGCCGCCTCCATTGACCAAGACGCGAGATCGGAAAACGTGAGCACAGTTCCGTCAGAGATTGGTCCGGCAAAGCAGAATTCGGCCTCAATCATCCCCACGCCAGCGTCGGTAGCGTCATCAAATGGTGCGCCGTCGTACTCGAAAACAAGGTCCGCCGCGCATCGATGACAGACTGTGATCAAGAAAGTCGATGAAGATATCAGTGCAATCAGTAGTGTTTGGCGCATGGTCGTCAGTCCGAAATTGAGTAATACTTTTCGAGTAAGGATGAAAATTGTGTTTTGCAACCGCCTATTTGTCAGGTCTCTATCTTGAGAAGCAGCGTGTATCGTTACTCTTGTGATTTCGGTTGGTAGAGAAACAGTTATCCGAAAACGCGTTCTAGCAGAACCTCGTCGAGCCACGGTTGGCCGCGACTTTCGGTTGCAGTATCTGTAGGCTTTACTGTCACTGAATCGTCTAACTCACGCGATGGCACTGAACTGTCGTTAGATGTTCGAAGGGCCACGACATCAGCTTCCAAACCAAACGGTTCATCGGGAACGCCTGCGGTCTCCACGGGATTGGCATTCTTGATGGCGAGCGCAAACGCCGCGTCGATCACGTCGGCACGAGTGTGTTCAGCCGTTTGACTGGAGATTGCCGAACTTTGTTCACCCAACGTTGCAACCAACGGTTGAGGCTGCACCGACAAAATATGCGGCGTGGCTGCATCACTGCCACTACCTTCATCGATCGCGTGAGCCGCCAACTCACCGAGCACTGATGCGCTTTCAGCAGGGGCCGTCATGCCATATTGCAGTTGCCAAATCGCCAGGTCCGCCGCGGCGACGGTGCCGTCGACGTCAGCGTCCCCTTGCGAGAGCAACGCGTCGGGCGTAATACCAAGGCCCCGTTGCCAGGTGAGAAAATCAGAGCCGTCGACGTCGCCATCGAGGTCGAAATCGGCGGAGACGGCCGAGGATTCGACGGCGCCGATGTCTACTCTGCCACCCACCACTCGGGCAAACGCGAAGCCACGCTGGTCATAAACTCTGTTGGCAATCAATTGAATGTCATCGACGATCAGGCCCGCGGGGCTCTCGATGCCCAAAGAGTTTTGCACCACGAAGTCGAGCGTATTCAGACCGGAGACGAACCCGGCGCTTACGGTAAACGAACTGAAGGCCGTGAACTGTCCATTGGTTTGCCCCGTGCTCACGCCATTGATGAGGATGTCGGTCCCGTTGTTGTCGGATGCCCAACGACCGGTAATCTGAAACTCCCAGTTGGCGAAGTCGAGCCCGGGAAGGTCGAACGTGGTGCGGTAGACGTACTCGCCGGCAGGTCCCTGAGCATCGTTAGTTGCGGGGCCGATCCAACGCGAGTCGACTTCATTCGGCAACCACGGCGGGATAGGAAAACCGTCAGCTGGGACAGTCTGGTCGGTCAAACTGCCGCCGGCGGGTTGAGAGAAGATCGTGTAGTGGGGATCGTCGACCGAGTCACCCAGCAAGTTACCTTGGCTGTCGACACCCGTGTTGAACAGCAGCCCGGCAATGGGCGTGCCTCCGCCCATGTCGATGGCCGGGCTGCCCGGAAGCAAAGCATGCGTAAACGTTGGTCCACCGTTATTGCCGAGCGGGCCGAGCAGCGGGTTGATCACTCCGCCCGTCGCCCCGCCGACGAGGTTCCCGTTTGCGTCAGCCGAGCCTACCGGGGCTTCGGTTAGACTCGACCCGGCGTTGTCACCGATGAGGCTGAAGTTTGCAGTAATGGCTGTTGTCGTATCGTCGATGTCGACGGCCGTACCAGTATTGTCGGTGTTTGCCGCGACGATGGTGCTCTGCAGGGAAAAGGTCCCACCATCAACGTGAATGCCGCCGCCCGAATTGACAGGGTCGCCGCTACCCACGCCGGAAGTGTTCCCCGTAATAGTGCTCGCACTAACTGTCGTCACGCCGCTGCCGGTGTTGAGGATTCCGCCGCCGCGTCCCTCGGTACTGTTGCCGGAGATGGTCGAGTTCACAATAATCGTTGCAACCGTCGCGCTGGACGTGTAGTTGTCAGGATCGATATCGA
>JANQQA010000107.1 GCA_028285205.1 Bythopirellula sp.
CATTCTGGATCGGCGCCACCCGAATTGACATTACGCGCCAGCGCCTCCGACGGATTGACATCAACTCAGAATATTGTGAAATATTGGGTCGCAGTGATCTGCGACGAGTGTTTCACGCATTGTTCTGGTGTTGAAGAATTCGAAGGACGCACATTTCCTTGCCTACCGAGTTGCCATTACGGCCTGAGGATTCGAGTACCGGCGGTGTTCGGTCTGGCTCGTTGGAAGATCGTCGCGAGGCGGCGATCGATTATTTGCTCGGACGAATCAACTACGAACGCGTAGCGGTACTGCCCTACAGCCAGCGGCAGCTCAAGCTCGATCGGATGCGGCAGTTGCTCACTCGATTGGGTAATCCCGATGCCGGTATGCCGATTGTGCATGTGGCGGGAACCAAGGGCAAGGGTTCAACATCGGCGCTGGTCGGCAGCATTCTGCAGGCGGCGGGCTACGAAGTGGGCCTATTCAGTTCGCCGCACTTGGAGCGCATTGAAGAGCGCTTCGCAATTAATGGCGTACCGTGCTCCGCGGAAGAGCTAGTCACACTGGTCGATCAGCTGCGGCCTGTGGTGGCCGCGATGGATCGGGAAGCAGCCGCCCAATCGGACAGTTCGCTGAGCCCCACGTACTTCGAATTGACGACTGCCGTGGCGCTGATGTACTTCGCGCAGCGCAAAGTCGACGCGGCGGTGTTGGAAGTCGGCTTAGGCGGACGCCTTGATTCGACCAACGTCTGTCAGCCGGCGGTGACGGTGATCAGCAGCATCAGTTTCGATCACACCAAACAGCTGGGCAACACGCTGGGTGAAATCGCCGCCGAGAAGGCCGGCATCATTAAGCCCGGGGTGCCTGTGTTGTGTGGCCCGCTGAAGGCAGAGCCGCGAGAAGTGATCGCCGAGATTGCCCAGCAGCACGGCTGCCGCATGATGGAAGCAGGCGCCGATTTTCGGCACACGTACACCCCACCACGAGAGTTGCAGCGGTCGTCTGGCTTGGGCGAGCTCGACTTTGTAAGTACTATCTCGGATCAACAAGTAACGCTTAACGGACTACCGCTGCAGCTACTCGGAGAGCACCAGGCGGCTAACGCAGCGCTGGCAGTTGCGGTCTGTCTGGAGCTTCGACACCAGGGTTGGTCGATTTCCGAGGAGGCGATTCACGAGGGACTCGCCAGTTTGACTCTGCCCGCGCGCGTCGAGGTCATGCGGCGGCAGCCAACGGTGGTGCTGGATGTCGCGCACAATGTCGCATCGGCGCAGGCGCTGGTCCGCGTGCTGGAAGCGAGCTTCCAGGCCATGGAGCGAATTCTCGTCCTCGCGGTGAGCAAGGACAAGGACGTGCCTGGGATCGTGCGCAGTCTGCTGCCGTATTTCCAACGAGTGATCGCGACGGAGTATCAAACGAATCCGCGCGCCGTACCGGCTGCTGAGTTGGCAGACATCGTTGCCGAAGAAACTTCCAATTCGGGGCGCGCCGACGCAAACGTAATGATCAGCGATGATCCAATCGCAGCGTACACCGTAGCGCGTCAAGTCGCACGAGAAAGCGAAGAACAGGAGCCGTTGATTTGTGTCACCGGCTCGTTCTTCATTGCGGCTGAGCTGCGTCAGACATTGATCGCAGACGTTTGACGGGGATGAGCCACGTCAGATTGTATTTGCGAGCGTAGTACAGCGCTAGGCAACAACTTAAGTAGGTTAGCATCGTTCGACTCCTTTCGTCGATTTGCTGTGCACTATGAGGTAGTGGTAGGGGGATTCGGTTGTTAGCGTCCGTCTAACTTCCCCCTCGCCCCCTGCTGGTGTTGCCTAGATCTCTTCATGCTGGGACCAGCGAGGCTCGTCCTGCCACTCCCAGTCGTGGTCGGTACGTGGGCTCGGCGGTTCCAGTTCCGCCAGGCAGCTATCTGCGACTGGCGGGATCAGCGAAGTTTGCATGCGTTGCACGCGAACTTCTTCTTGCAGCTTCGAGACGAGCCGTGCGATGTAGGGATCTGCCCATGGCAGCAAATCGCTGGGCCGCGTCTCAAGCCCGGAACGTTGTAGTGTGGAATCTGTGAATCGTGGGTTGTTGGTTCTCATGCAGGTATCGTCGGCAGCTGTCACCCGAATAACCGTGCAAAAAATCTTCTTCGCCTTGCGTGGAGCGACCATTGGTGTTCCTTTCCCTCGTTGGGCAAATCTTGCCCGTTGTGATGATAATTCGCGTGGCAGCAAAAGCGGCAGGTTTGTCGAGCGATGACTCTCGGCTCAGCTGATCCGTTTGCGTTGCCCGCCTAGACACAAGAAAAATGAAAAGAGGCCCGTGTTGCCCAAGCCGTACATCCCTTGGCCTTGGAGCCGAACACTGAAGCCTGACCGTGCCTGCTCCCCGCAAACACAGTCCCCCGCGACGACCTCCCCGGTGCGTCGCACGGTATGGTGTTAATGCACTCGCCGTGCCAAACCAGGGCGACCGTGCTAGCGTTTGCCGCAAGCTGTTTGCGAACAAAGACTTAGGGCGAAAGCCGAGAATCGACGTCCCTCGCACCGAGCGGGTAGGATTTTCAAACCCCCTGCAACCAAGCGCAAAGTTTGAGCATTAGGCAAGGCGGGATGGCTGCCGAGGAACCAGCTCCCATCGGACGGCAAGGCTGAACCTGGTGCCGTCCAGGGCTTTGAATGTCCCGTATATCCAGGGCGATTGCTTGCAGCCCAGGGCTATCCACCCCGACCTACACACCCGGCATTCAAACCGCTTTGGTGCATGAGGTTGTTAGGTATGTCCACATAAAATGGAGAATGAGTCAATGATTATTGACCTCAACTCATCACTTACCAACGGAGTGTTGCTGAGCTCGTTTTGAGAGACCCAGATGATTTCACGAGTCCTTTTTGGCTTATTGTATTTGAGGTGATCGCCGCAGCTGATGAGGAAGTAGCTAACATTTTTCTGTATCCGTTGCTCGTCTTTGGTGAAGCTGTAGCTTACATCACCTACTAAATCATGCACTTCAATTAGGCTTGAAATACCAACCTCTTCAATGCACTCACGGCGGGCAGCCTCGGCACAGCTTTCACCTGCTTCTACGTGCCCCTTCGGTAACTCAAACAAGTCTTTCCTGATCCTGATCAATAGGATCTGAAACTGACCGTGATGAACTCTTCGATAAATGACACCACCCGACGAATTCTCAACATGTGTTTCCATGCAACAACAAAGTATGTACGCAACGCCTAAGTTCAGCTGCCGGTCACACGCCGTGGCAAGTCGCAGTAGTATACACCGCCCGAGGGTAAAATTGGTAAAGGCACCGGCCGTAATGCGGTCGGACTCCATAGTTGCGAGAATTGGGGCAAAAGCGATTGACTGTCTGACAACGCCTCGGGTGGATTCAACGCCGGCCGTTCGAAACAGCAGATTCTAAGCTCGGAGAGCCCCTTCTCGTGTGGAAACCGGATTCTGAGAGAACTACACAGACGATGCAGCTTAGGGAAATTCTCACCAGAGTCACTTTGCAACTGATGGCTATACAGAGCGAGGAAGCGACGAGTTCCCTAGCTCTCCATCTCAATATCTTCGATACCGGGCGAACGGGTCCGCTCGACAGATCAGCGATTTGAGAAAGTCTTCGCGCTATCGCAAATAACCCATTGCTGATTGCGTCATCGTCTAATTCTCAATGATTATACCGATGGTCTTGTTCGGATACTTCCTTCGAAGGGCGGACATGTTCTCACAATGATAGAAACGAACGAAGTAGTCTGTATCTTCTATGTCTTTTGATTCTACGTCACCATGCATGGCATATACTTCCAGGTATGCCACGCCCTCGAATGAGATCGTTAAGTCGATTTTTCCGGGCTCAGACTCGTAGTCGGTATTGTCGTGCACTTCGACTTCAGTGGATCGTTTGCCTAAGCAGTGCTCTCGGAGCCGTTCTAGTTTCCCGTCGCAGACGAAAACGATGGCATTCTCACAGTCCCAGTTGTAGGACAATGGCATTGCTTCCAAAACGAAGCCAGGTAGGTAGCTCTTAAGTGGCTCTCGAACCGAATACTGTAGCGGAAGAGCCCAATTCTCTGTTGCCCACACAATCTCGCCTGAACGGTTCAAATAGCCTTGTTCGAAGCCTCTGCGAAATTTGCAAAGCTCCCCGTTGAACCCAAAGGAGAGATCATCGAAGACAGGCTCAACGACGACTTTACCGTCTGCAGTCGCGAATCCATCTTTGCCGCCGTCAGATGCGATACGAATTAGGTCGCCATGGTATCTGACAGGTTCAGCGTGAAAATCAGGAAGCTTCTTCGTCTGCCCGCCAGCACCGATCGCATAGTATCTTCCATTCTTTTCGCCTATGTAGATATCACCTGGATCAGGTTCTAGAATCTGATCGTATTCTCCAAGTGGAACAACAACGCGACCATCACGGTCAATCAGGCCAACCTCGCCATCCTTGACGACTCTGGATAACCCCCCTGCAACTGCAGAGATTGCCGCGTAATCACCTGGACCGACCACGATGTTTCCACCACGATCAATCATAGATTCATGATCGAATTCGTCCTCGGGATCGTCACTACGCACGGTGATGACTGCTCGACCTTCCGAGAAACCGGAACCATAAAGAAATCCATCAGGTCGAAGCACGACCCTGCCCCGATAATCCATGTATCCACGCTCGGATTGAGTTTCAAAACTACAAAGACCTTCACTGAAGGACCAACCTAGGGAGTTGTAGACCATCGGAGCGATCAGATTTCCTTTCCGGTCAATGAGCCCCTCCAGGACGTCGGAGCTTCCCGTGCCACGCACGACGGCTACGCCATCTTCAAAGCTCGAATACGAGTAGGAATCAGTGATTTCGCGTTTTGGGTAGAAAGTGGGAAGTTCAGCGGGAATGACGAACTGCCCAGAATCGTCGATAAAGCCGTCGTAAGTTCGATTTAACGTCTGGTCGGCTTCGTTCGTATTAAATATAGAAACCAATGCTAAGCCTTCACGAAATGAGGATGCAATCGCGAACTGCGGTTCAATCTTTACGGTACCCTTTTCGTCGATGTATCCCCATTTTCCTTCGACCGAAATCGGCCAAAGGGTCGGCTGGAACTTGGTTGCAGTCATGTCTCGACTATCTGCTTGAATCTCTACTGCTTGATCTACAGACCTAGATGCTGTCAGACTTTCCGATTGTGAGCAGCCAGCGACACATGCCACTGCAATGAGTAAAGCTGATCGCAACATATAATGTCGGGAAGTAACTAGGGCTATACGGGACAGTTCCGGATAACACCCGGGCTCACGAGAGTATACAGATTGTAAACACTCGTGGTCGAGATCATGACGATGCGATAGTCATGACACTGCTCGCAAGAATGGTATTGTCAGAGCCTGTCTAATCTCATTGGCTGGGCTCGTGATGGACATGCTGAGAAAGCACTAAATCTGTACATCGTTCCAGTAGGTTCCCATTCTGAGATTCCAGCGTCGAAGTGAACCTTCTATTGTGGAATCCGACAGGGTAGATTCCACCTTCGGCGAGTCCCACTCCGCTGGATAAGAATACTGAAAGATCTCCTCCAATGGGGCCAGTACTCACGCGATAAAGTGATTTGTTGTCTCTCCTGCGAAACGGATATACTGCAAGCCGAACGTTCGCATAGGGCGGAACTATAAGCTCGAGACTTTGGACTCCATCTGAGCGCAATGGATACACTGATAGTTCAGATGCGGAATGCTTTTGCTTCCTATCCACGTCCTAAGTGTGTCGTCATTCATCCTGATGGAGACTGTTGGGATTGCCCAGAAGTA
>JANQQA010000042.1 GCA_028285205.1 Bythopirellula sp.
CGACGAGCACCCCGAGTTTTACCAGGGTCACGCCCAACCGGGTTCGCGTTCGCTGATGAACGTCGCCTTCCGCCTCCCCAGCGACGAGCTGACCAAAAAATTCTTGGCCGAAACCGCCGAGCAAAACATGGCGGCGCTCGGCGGCCACCGCTCGGTCGGCGGCATCCGTGCCTCAATCTACAACGCCATGCCGGTCGCCGGTGTGGAAGCCCTGCGTGACTTCATGATTGATTTCTGCCAGAAAAATCAGTAGCCAGCCAGGCATCCGCCACCCACCAAGCACCAAGTACAAAGCACCAAGCAAAAAACACCAACCATGCCCAAAGTTATTGTTCTCGACGATTTGGCACAGGAAGGCCTCGACCTGCTGGAAGCCGCTCCCGGGTTTGAGTACGAAGTTCGCACCGGTCTGAAGGGCGACGATCTGCGCAACGCCCTCAACGAGTTCGACGGGGCGATCTGCCGGAGCGGCGTGAAACTCACGCCTGAGGTGCTCAGTGGCGTGCGCCGGCTGAAAGCGGTCGTTCGCGCCGGCGTGGGGACCGACAACATCGACAAACCCGCGGCCACCAAAGCGGGCGTCGTCGTGATGAACACCCCCGCTGGCAACACGCTCAGCACCGCCGAACACGCGATCACGCTGATGCTTGCCATGTCGCGCAACGTGGCGCCTGCCAATCAGGGCCTCATCGAAGGCCGTTGGGATCGCAAGAAATTTATGGGCACCCAGGTCGCCGGCAAGAAGCTGGGGGTCGTGGGTCTGGGACGGATCGGGTTGGAAGTTGCGAAACGCGCTCAAGCGCTGGAAATGGAAGTGCTCGGCTTCGATCCGTTCCTGTCGAAAGAGCGCGCGCACGAGTTGGGCATCGAACCGGTTGAAACCGTCGATGCGATGTTGCCACATGTCGATTACCTGACAGTGCACACGCCGCTCACCGAAGAAACTCGCAACATGATCGGCGTCGCGCAGCTGGAGATCATTAAGCCGGGTCTGCGGCTGATCAACTGTGCACGGGGCGGCATCTACAACGAAGCGGCACTGATCGAAGGATTGAAGTCGGGCAAGATCGCCGGTGTGGCGCTGGATGTCTACGAAGACGAGCCCTGTACCGACAGCCCGCTGTTTGGCATGCCAGGTGTGCTTTGCACCCCGCATCTCGGGGCCAGCACCGAGGAAGCCCAAACGCAGGTCGCGGTCGAAGCAGTGCATCTGCTGACCGACTTCTTGTCCACCGGCACCATCCGCCACTCGGTCAACGTCGCGGCACTCGATCCCAAGACGATCGACGCGCTGCGTGGCTATCTCGATGTGGCCTACCGTCTGGGCATTCTGATGGCCGGCACGCAAACCGGCGGAGCGAAGGCCTGCCGGTTGCTGTACCGAGGGGAAATCGCCAATAAAGACACCAAACCGCTCACCGCAGCATTCGCCGCGGGCCTGCTGGAGCATGCCCTGGAAGATGAGGTGAACCTGGTCAATGCCGAGTGGATGCTCCAGGAGCGGGGCATCGAGCTATCCGTCGAGTCCTGCAGCGAGAAAGGGGCATTCGTCTCGTCGATGACTGCCACACTCACCACCGACCAGAGCGAACATAAGGCGACCGGCACGGTGTTTGGCGAGTCGATGCCGCGGCTGGTGTCGCTGGACGACTACCGCATGGAGGCCTATCTGGACGGCTGCCTGCTGATCTTCAACCACCAAGACGTGCCCGGAATCATTGGCGGCGTGGGCTCGATTTGCGGCAAACACGGCGTGAATATCGGCCAAATGGCCGTCGGTCGGGCCGGCGAGCGGACGGTCAACCACCCCGGTGGCGAAGCGATCGGCATCCTCAATCTCGACGCGGAACCAACGGCCGACGCGCTGGAAGATATCCGCCAGATGGACTCGATCAGCCGCGCGATCGTGATTCATTTGCCCCCCGCCGGCGAGCTACCCGCGTGGCTCCAGTCTTAACGGTTTCCACGCATTCTGTCTGTCCGCGAGGAAAGTTGAGTCAACTTGCAACCCGCACGGCCCGCACGACCCGGCAAGTTTTCTGAATTTTCCTGATCGATCGCCAAGGCAATGGCAACCGGGCGCAAATTCGTAGCCGATATTGTTCCAGGTCACCAAGTCATTCTGCTGCGTGCCCGCACTCGAAGTAGCCTTCACCTTCTTGACTCTCAGCGGCAAAGAAACATCACTATGGAAGCAACGCTCACCGCCTCGCCCACAGTTACCACCCTGCTTGATCAAGTGCGTGGAGCCCTCAACAAAAGTCACTACATTCCGCCACGCCAAGTACGAGTGGCGGCCCAAGGCAACAAAGTTCGCCTGGAAGGGACGGTCACCTCCTTCTACCAAAAACAAATGGCCCAAGAACTCGTACGACGAGTCGACGGGGTCGAGGCCGTCGAAAACCAATTGCAGGTCAGCTGGCGTTAATCGCCGGCTTTTTTTGTGCCCGTTTCGAAGAGAACTCCGCGCCACGAATCTTGTTCGTCGAGCAAAACGGTGCGCCGCATCCCTTCTTTTTCTGCTTCAGGCCGGCAATAAGCGCAAGCAAAACTCACGGCTGTTAGCTGCGTCGCCACAGCTCAGCACACGCTGTCACCTGAGTGAAATCTCCACGGATCGTCCTCCATTTTAGAACTGCCCACATCGATTTCCACGACAAGTTTTGGCCGACGTGGGTCGGTACCATCGCGGCCTCGCACACCGCCGCAAAGCTGCGCTCGGCATCAGCCGCACACTGCACTGAAGGCGACTAATCTATCAGCCGTGTCAGCAGTTCCTCTTCAAGCCACGGGTGGCGCGGTTCAGCGGCTGCATTGTCCGAGGATTTCAGCATCAGAGCCTCGACCGCTTCGTTGGTTGTGATGGAGATGTCGTCAGTTGCTTCCGTCGACGCAAAAACTGAATCAACGGCCATCGGCCTACTGACCGTTCTTGATGGCGAAGCCAACTCTGTTTCCGAAACTGCGAACGCTATCGCTGCTTCAACCGGTGATCTGCTGTCCGAACTGGCCGGAGCGCCATTGACTGCCGCCGCCACTTGTTGCGCCTGCCCATAAGATGGTCTCCATGCCGCCAGGTCGCTGCTGTCCGTGCCTGTGTCTACGTCACTGCCGCCTTGGGCTCGCGCTGCGTTTTGGGTACGATAGCCACGTTGCCAAGCCAAAAAGTCGCTTCCGTCGACATCACCATCGCTGTCGAAGTCAGCAGCAGCCGCGCTTCGTGCCTCGTAGGCGCCAATGTCGATTCGCTCGCCAGCAATGCGTAAGAAAGGTGCGCCGCGTTGGTCGAACTCAGGAAAATCCGTGGGATTGGGATCCCCTGCGTCAATCGCGGGGCTGCCGGGAAGCAGAGCATGCGTCGCGGTTGGTCCGCCGTTTTCCGCGAGTGGGCCAAGAAACTCCGCGCCAAAGCCCACCAAACTGAATCGACTACTAATAACCCCCGCGACGTCGTTAACCACTCCGCTATTGTCTTGGTTGCCAGCCACGATGGTGTGATCTAATTCCAAGGAACCGTTCGTCAGCAATATCCCGCCGCCGAAACCATCGCCATCAGAATCGGCATCGGCAATATTGCCCGTCACGGTACTATGGGCTAGCTGGATGGAGCTCACTCCAAACAGTTCGACAAAAAGACCTCCAGCACTCTGTGTCGCCGTGTTTCCTGAAATCGTACTCGACCTGATCTTTATCTCAGTGGCTCTCGAATCAAACGTTCTTAGCAAGAGACCGCCGCCTTCGGTCGCACGATTACCCGAAATCGTACTTGATTCGATGATCACCTCAGCGGAATCAGAACCTAATATCGAGATTGCGCCACCGCGTTGAGCTGAGTTGTCTGAGAAAGTCGACTCGACAATCGTTAGAAGATCGCTGTCGGCCAGAGCCGCAGACAAGCCAGCACCGCCCAGGTCCGCGGTATTCTCGGCGATCGTATTGCGGTGAATACGCACGTTTGTGCCTTCGTTGGATACGCCGTGATTAATTGCGATACCGCCACCAAAAGCAGACGCGTGATTCCCGGAGATGACATTTGCTTCGATAACAAACTCACTGGATCTTCCGGGCAAATAGGAGAAGATTCCGCCCCCCACATTGGCCGTATTTCCAGAAATCGTGTTCCCCACGATATCAACCGGGCCCCCCACGTGGATCCCGCCGCCTTGCCCGCCCATGTTTTCTGCGATCGTATTTCCAGAAATTGTTGCTCTCGTGTCGAACCCAAATCCGGCATATATCCCCGCACCAAGTTCGGAGCTGTTTCGGCTAATCGAGTTGTCGTGAATTGTCACAACCGCTTCGCCACTACCTGAAACGTTCATGCCGCCACCGGTCAGGTAGCCAAAGTTGTCTTCAATCGTATTGCCTTCGATGATCAACTGAGCGTGGTCGACGACTGAGGCATTGATTCCGCCACCGAAATGCAAGAGATCATCATCAGCGGTTCGATTGCCCGTGATGGTACTGGCACTGATCGTGACCTGGCTCCTGTCACTGCCCCGCACAAACATCCCCCCGCCAGAATCGCCGGTATTGTTCAGCACGTCGTTGGCATCGAAGTTGGCTTGGCTTTCATCAGCGAGAAAACCGAGAACAGCTCCTCCCTCATCGCCGGCTTCGTTGCCCGCAAGGGTGCTCGATGTGAGTTCCAGTCTGCTAGTGTCTTCTAGCCAGAAGAGCAGTCCTCCACCTTCACCATCACCTGCCAAGTTGCTTTCGAATTCCGTCTCTCTGATGGTTATGCTGCTGTTGCCGCGACCAATGAGGAGGACGCCGCCGCCAAACTGCGCGGAATTGTCACGGATGGTGCTGGCTGTGAGCGTGAGCGCCTCGGTGCTAAGAATAGCACCGCCGCCAGAAGTCCGGCTCCCACGAATGTCTCCTCCCGTCAGGGTTAACCCGTGAATGGTTACGTCTCGCTGCTGCTCATCGTTGCCATCATCAATGTGGAACACGCGGCTGCCATCACCGTTTTTCTCTTCCGGCGTGGGGTCGTTACCGCTGGCGTCGATCGTGAGCAAGTCCGCCCCCGCACCGGCGATGGTCAGGTCATCGGTGATCTTCAGTTGGCCTTCGGTCAACAAGATCGTCGCCGGACCATCATGCCCGAAATCAAAGACGATCTCGTCTGCGCCTCCGACCAAGTTCGTCGCGAAGATTGCCTCTCGAAGCGACGTCACGCCATCGTTGAAATCGACGACGTCTTGGTCGGTGTCGACGGTGACGACCGCCAGCATTCGCCGGTCCTCGAGCGACTCTACTCGCAGACGTTTGCCGTAGGACGATGTGACCAGTGAAGATGCCTGGCGGTGGGTCAGACCTCGACGCAATTGTTGGGTAAACCAGCTATGACGATCTTGGCGAGACATGGCACATCCTCTCTATGGTGGGGTTGGAAACGCCCACGCAGTATAATGAATGCGAGGCTGCCGCGGTAGGTATTGGAAACCGTGCGCGGAGCGACATCGCCTGCATCTCGACCCCGCGGGGGAGTCTACACTAGTCCTGAAAAAATGATCTGAATCTACTATTACAGCGAATTACCGATACGACGCGATCTTTCTGGCAAGTTGCATCCAGACTGCAACGTGTGCTTAGAAGGAGTCTCCGTTGCGTTTGTCGACGGAATTCTCCCAATCGCCCATCGCAGGTTATGTGTTGCTCTATTTGCATGTTTGCTGGGTTTCCAAACATCGCTGTGTTACGCAGCCTCCGCATGGGGTCGCGATACTACGGGCTCCGGATGCGCCGGCTGTGGTTGGAAGGCAACGGTTGTCCCAATCGGCTAGATTCTCCGCTGGTAGAGTCCGACCGTCGAGCGGTACCTCGTTAGAGGGCAATCAGATGCTCGGACAGCGACCGTTTCGCACGGGGAAGTTAACGAGAGATACAGGAAAGAAACCGATGGGCTGGGAGAGCGTTCAAGCAACTGCGACGACCTCAACGTTACATCCCCTGAAGAGACGCACGCCTCAACCGCATAGGTTTTGCATCAACGGGCGGTTCGCTTAGAATGAGGGCGTGCTCCCAAAAAGCCTGTTGTTTAGCGCATGCAGTCAATGTGTCGCAACAGAGGCTTGTAGCGGCACACTCATGTCAGTGAAGGTGTGCTTGGACCGGTTCTTGTCTCAGATAACAGTGAGCAACGGCAAAATGAACAGTGGTGCGCCGTCTTGTGTGTGTTTCGTGTTTCGACTCTTGGCTGGTTGCATGCTTGCAGGCCTGCTCACAACTTCCGACCTCGAGGCTCAGAACTCACTGACTGCTTGGTGGGCCTTCGACGGCGATTACACCAGCCAGGTGAACAACGATCTTTTCGCAGGCGTCGCGATTGGCGACGGCACAGGTTTCACCAGCACCTCGGGCCAATTCATAAGCGGCTCGCAAGGGTTGAGAATCGATGGCACTGCCGGCGAGCACTACGTCGACGTGACGGCCTCGCCAATCCTTGACCTGACCGCCTCGATCACCGTGTCAGGATGGTACCAGTACAACGATCTCGATGGCCTTGGCTCCGACGAGCGAAACTTTGTCTGGGAGACCGCGCCCGGCAACAACCCGTGTCGTTTGGTATTCGTGACCGCGGCGGCAAGCGAGCTCAGTGGTTCACGCAGTCGCCGGATCTGTCAAACAGTTTCCGTGGTCCGACCATTCATGAAGGGGTCTGGTATCACGCCGCCGTAGTGATCGACCAAAGTAATAGTTCCCTGCAGTATTATCACAACGGCTCGTTGATTGATGATGTCAGGTTGCCCCGCGCCTACGCGATGCCTGTGGCGAGCGGCTTCCACATCGGCAACCACCGCGCGGGCGACGGAACGCGCAATTGGGATGGCTACATCGATGATGTCGCGGTGTTCCAAGGCGCATTGAACGAAACTGAGGTCGCTGCGCTCTACGATCAAACGATGACCCCGCTGTCGTTGGTCGGTGGGGTGGTGACAGCGCCGCCGCCACCACCGGAGCCGCAACCTGACCCGATCCCACCGGTGCCCGGCTCGTGGACGATGGTGATCCTTCCCGATTCGCAGGAGTACGCGACCAACAACCCCGCGATCTTCCAACAGATGACGCAGTGGATCGTTGACAACAAGGTCAAGCGAAACATCGGTCTTGTGCAACACGTTGGCGATGTTACCAATCGCAATAATGATCTTGAGTTCGGACGCATGGCCCCGGCGTTCGCTCTATTGGACGGCGAGGTGCCCTACATCGTCGCGCAAGGCAACCACGACATCGGTCCGAACGGAGCGGCTGGGAATCGCAGGACGACATTCAACGACTACTTTGACGAAAGCATCTATTACGACGCGATGGGTGGGCTCGTCTACGATAACCTCGAGATCGCCGAGCAATTCGTCGATACTCGTCGGCTCGACAACGGGATTCTCGACAGCAATGCCAACCCCGACGGCAAGACGCTGGAGAACACCGCGTACGAGTTTACGGCGCCCGACGGCCGCGAGATGCTTATCTTCGCGCTCGAGTGGGGCGTTCGTCAGGAAGTGATCGACTGGGCCAACACCGTCGCCAGCCGAGAAGAGTATGAGGACCACACTGCGGTGCTACTGACCCACGCGTACCTTTACAGTGACAGCGAGCGCTACGACTGGACGAACAAGAACACCGCCAACGACATCCCGGGCAACACGTTCTCAGGTCCCTCCCAAGGCGCAAACCCGTATACCTACGGAACCGCGGACATAGGCGGCGACCCGGGTGACGACACCAACGACGGCGAAGACCTCTGGCGCGAGTTGGTCAGTCAGCACGGCAACTTCGAAATGACGTTCAACGGCCACGTCATCATCGGCGGTCAACTTGGTTTTCGCACCGACGTAGGCGCGGACGGTCAGACCGTCAATCAGATGCTGTTCAACGCCCAAGCCGACGCCAACGGCGGCGATGGCTGGCTGCGTATTTTGGAGTTCCTGCCCGACGGAGAGACCGTCCAGGTCAAGACGTTCTCGCCGTTCCGGGAGAGCTTGGGCCTCGACGCCTGGCGCACCGACCCGGCCAACCAGTTCACTTTCAAGCTTACGCAAATCCAAGTTATTCCCGAACCCACTTGCGCTACCGGGTTAGCAATCGGAGTACTCGGACTGTTCACCGCGCATCGGCTTCGTCTCGCCAGCCGACGGCACTAGCGGCGGTAACAGCTCAGGGTCAGCGCCGCCAGGGACACCAGCAGCATAGCAGTCGGCTCGGGCACGGCCGCGACGGCGCCCAACGCCGGCACACCGTTGCCGAACTGTTCTTGCCAGACGAGATAATCACCGCCATCGACGTCTGAATCGCCATCGGTGTCACCGTGGTAGTGTTCGGCCGAGCCACTCATGCCGTACCCGTTCTGCCAGGCAACTAGATCGGCGCTGTCGACATCGCCGTCTTCGTCGAAGTCGGCAGCGTCGGGATTGGCGACCTGAATCCAGGCGTTGTAGAAGGCGATGCCGAAGTTCTCACCGAGTGTTTCGTAGTAGGAGAGCGGACGGTTGTTGCCGAACTCGGTCTCGAACGTGATGTCGACCTCGGCATTGAGGAACGCCTCGGCAAAGTTGGCCGCCGTCCAATTGGTGCTGGTCGAATCGGTCTCATCGACGTTGGGCTGCAAGGTTCTGAATTCGACCCAGAAGTCGGCCAAGTTGTCGCCCTGATCGATCTCGATAAAGCCGAAGTCGTCGAGGCCCGTGGGGATGGTGGAATGGAAGTCGATGTAGGCGTCGACGACCGTGCCAGGGGTGGACTGCACGTCGGCGATCATGGCCTCGCCGTTGACCTGGATGACCTGGTCGTCGGTCCAGAGCGAGGGGTTCCACTGTCCGTTGGGCTCGACGGTAGGGTTCTCGACGGTGCCTCGGTTGTTACCTGCAAATCGCCCGGCGGAGTTCATCGTAGGATAGGCGAAGATCTCCACATCCTCGCGGAGTCGCGCCGCGCGGGCGTCGTCGGAGATGAGCCAATCGACCATGGCCTCAAAGGTGTGGGTCCCCAAGACCTCGCCGGCATGCATGCCGGTCGAGATGACGATCTTACGTTTGGGCGATGCGGAATCGGTTGCCGGGTTGGTAATGCGATAGGCGTAAACATCCCGCTTGGGAATAAGCCGGCCGAGGTCGTCGAAGTTGAGCGGCGTCTCGCCGATCACGCCGTTCGCGTCACCCGACGCGGTCGGCATGGCCCACGGCGAAGCGAGCACCTGAGCCGTATGGGTTGCGGAACGTTCGTAGGAGTAGGGCTGCGCATAGGCCACCCACACCGTGTCGGAGGTGAACGCCGCATTGTTGGAGAACGTGTAAACATTGCCGCTGCGATTGCCATTGTCGAAGAAACTCCAATTC
>JANQQA010000065.1 GCA_028285205.1 Bythopirellula sp.
GAACATGGCGCCCGCCTCCCAGGGAAGCCGAGGTGGTTACGTGCTGAGCGATTGCGACGGTTCGCCGGATGTCATTCTGATCGGGACAGGCACAGAGCTACAGTTGTGCCTCACAGCGCAAGCCGAGTTGAATTCGGCCGGGATTCAAGCCAGAGTTGTCAGCATGCCGTGCCAGGAGTTGTTCGACGATCAACTGCCCGACTACCGAGAGAGCGTGTTGCCACCGGATTGCCAAATCCGCATTGCCTGCGAAGCCGGAATCCGACAATGCTGGGATAAGTACCTGGGTACCAAAGGTCACTTTGTCGGCATGACTTCGTTTGGTGCTTCCGCCCCATACAACCAGCTGTTCGAGCACTTCAAGATCACCTCCGATCAAATTGTCAGCTACGCTCAAATCGCCGTCCGTGGTTTGGACGACTAGAGTCGTTCGTCGCTTAGTTGTAATTGGCTTGGTTTTATGTGGCCTTTCGCTCCGCGAAAGCGGCCAAAAAGGAGCATTACCTAAAACACTCTTTCGCGGAGCGAAAGGCCACACTCGTTTAGAAGGCCACGCCCGTTTAGCAGTGACGGAGACCAATGTGGGATTGGACGGTGTCGAAATCGTGATGGATGTCGAAGACCACTTTGGCATCACGATTCAGACCGCGGAAGCGGAAAGAGTTCGAACGGTTGGCGATCTCGTTTCCCTCATCCGCGGCCGAATTGCGGCAGCTTGCACCACGCCATGCCCCACGCTGCCAGCCTTCATTAGAGTTCGCGCGGCGGTGCGCGAAGCAGTTGATGACAACAGTTTTCGCATTCGTCCTCGACAGCGTATCGTCGATCGATTGAACACCACACAGCGCCGCCAACTATGGAGCCGCCTGTCGACTTTGCTTGGATCTCCTGCACGCGAGTTGCGCCGTCCTGTTTTCCTCAGGCGAATCCTCGGTACTTCGGTTGCCGTCCTGATTGGCGTGGCTGTGCTGGCAGCCGCCGCCATCGATGTCCGAGTGCTGCCATTAACTCTGGCTCTGGCCGCTGTGTGCGCACTCGTGTTGCAGCTGATGACCGTTCCGCTGCGCAGCTTGCCGCCGGCGGAATGGGAAACATTTGGCGATATCACCGCCAAGCTCGTGGGCGTCGCCACAGCGACCAAACAGCTTCACCTTGAAACCCAAGACGACATCCTGACCGATCTAAGGCCGCTCATCGTTGAAGTATTGGGGGTCGACGCATCTGAAGTCGTCCCCGAAGCACGCTTCGTTGAGGATTTGGGAGTGGGCTAGGACGAGTGACGAAGATCGAACTATCGCCGTGGTAGTTTCGCGTCGATACCTCATGCCGAGTTCATCGAGACTCGCGGCGATCAGCTCGAAGCCCCGTGTTGCCGCAACCACTGCCAGGCATCATTCAAAGTCTCATCGATGTCTCGCCGATGGTAGTCTAGCTCGCGTTCGGCCTTCGACGAGTCGTAATAATGATTGAGTGTCCCCATAGCGATGGCGGCACCATTGACGTCGCCCTCGCGCAATCGGAACGTTGAGACAGTGGCATCGATTAACTTGCCCACGACCT
>JANQQA010000099.1 GCA_028285205.1 Bythopirellula sp.
GTCGCAGTATCGTCAGATCACCGCCGAAGCGGCCAATGTCCCCGCTGGCAGCGAAGGCCTCCAGTTTCTGCCCTACCTGGCAGGCGAACGCACGCCACATCTTGATCCGAACGCACGCGGCGCGATGGTCGGCATCACACTGAAGCATACGCGCGGCCATGTTACGCGGGCGATCATGGAAGGCGTGACCATGGCGCTGCGTGACAGTTACGCGATCATGCAAGAACTGGGCATCCCGGTCCGCGAGATTCGCGCTGGCGGTGGCGGTTCGAAAAATCCCTTCTGGCGGCAAATGCAAGCCGACGTGTTCGGCAAGCCAGTCACCGCAATGGTCGCCGACGAGGGAGCCGCCTATGGGGTCGCCCTGCTCGCCTCGGTCGGTGCGGGCAACTTCAAGAACATCGAGGAAGCCTGCAAAACGACGGTGAAAACCGCCGACACGATCAAGCCCAACGCCAAGGCCAAGAAGGTCTACAATCAGACGTTCCCCGTATTTCAGAGCCTGTATGCGTCGCTGAAAGATGAATTCGCGAAGCTCGGTGGCTAAGCGCGTGCCGAATGCACGCGCACCGAAAGTACCGTACCCTTCAACCCCACGACGAGTACTTGCGTGCCCGGTCCGATCACGCTGTTTTCCGCTGTGGCCGCGTGCGTTTCACCATCGATTTCAATCTCTCCCACTGGCGTTAGTGCCGACTTGGTCACGGCGATGGAGCCGATGAGTTTCTCGCGGCTGTACTCTGACTGCCTGCGTTTTCGACGTGCAAGTTCGGCTTGATAGGCATCCTCAAGCGCAAATCCTTCATATGGCTTGTTTGGAACTTTCACGGCAAGCTGCCGCATTTCACGAGGGTACACTTCTTGGTCAAGTGCATTGGGGTCACCGCAATCGGAGCAAACGGTGTCGTCTGTATCGGTCATATCGTGCCCGCAGGCGAGACAACGAAACCCAAAAGCACTTGTAGGCGGAGTCGGCCCACGAAACCAATCAATCGTATCAACGACAAAGGCTTCGACAAAAACGGCCAGTGCCTCTAGCGGGTTAAACAGGAATGCCATCGGGAGCTCCGAATACTGTCGCGACAGCCTTGGCCATTAGAGCACTATGGGCTCTAGATGCTTCGATCAGTATACGAGCCACTTGACCAGCGTTCAATTTCCACCGCCCTGGACAGAGTATCTGCGGCTGCGTAGGCTGCGGTCACGATGGTACCCTCTCACACGCAACGAGCATCAGCGAGCCGCCGATGGCTGGAGGTTGCGCTGATCTTTGCCGTCTTCTTCGTTGCTGGCGGCGCGCCGGTGCCGCATGTGAATGAAACGCACTACCTAGCCAAGGCAAAGCAATATTGGCAACCCGATTGGTGTCAGGGCGACCTGTTTCTCGAATCGGGGAAGGCACACGTCACGTTCTATTGGACCGTCGGGCTGCTCACCAAGTGGCTCGAGTTGCCCACCGTGGCGTGGATCGGCCGCATTGCCGCCTGGCTGGCGCTCGCAATCGCCTGGGAGCGACTCAGTCGCACGATCGCGGGAGCGCCCTTTCGCGCCGTCATCTCGGCGATGCTCCTGGTCGCGCTGATCGATTGGACCAATTTCGCCGGAGAGTGGGTCATCGGCGGTGTCGAGGGCAAGTGTTTCGCGTACGCGTTGGTGTTCTGGGCGCTTGCCGAGGCTGCTGGGAGTCGCTGGCAACGCGTCTGGCCGCTGCTTGGTCTGGCATCCGCATTCCACGTGCTGGTGGGCGGTTGGTCGGTCATCGCTGCGGCGATGGTCTGGCTGTGCCAACCGCGACGCAATCGAGTTCCATTCACGCAAATGCTGCCCTCTCTCATGCTAGGCGGTGCCCTAGCGCTCTTCGGCGTTGTCCCAGCCGCGCAACTTACACTTGCCGCGACGTCTGCGGACGTCACCGAAGCCAATGAGATTTACGTCTTCGACCGGCTACCACATCACTTGGCCCCACTGACGCTGAAAACGGGCGAACTTGGCAAGAAGACACTTCGCTTCAGCTTACTACTGCTTGGGTTTGCCTGGCTTCGCTACTTCTGTACACGGCAGGAATCTGAGGGCGATGATCGAACCGGCGGTGCACTGGAGTTGATGATGCGATTTGCCCTCGCTTCGCTGATCATCAGCGTGACGGGACTGATTTGGGAACTGGTGACGTGGAGCTTCCCTGCGATTTCAGCAAAGCTACTGAAGTACTACTTTTTCCGTCTAGCCGACATCGCGATTCCACTGGCGGTCGCGTTGGCAGTGGTGTGGCTGACAGACCGGCTGCTGCGTCGGCAGTCGAAGTGGGGCGTCTGCTTGCTCTCACTCGCAGTTATTTTGCCAGCGCTGCATCTGCTTGATCTGAGCCGAACACGCTACGAAACCCGAGTTGCCCCCGCTGATCGCCGGCTGCGTGATCCGGCAGCTTTTCGCGAAGTGTGTGATTGGGTCAGAGAAAATACGGCAGCCGATGCATTTTTCCTAGTTCCGCGTAACGCCCAGTCGTTTAAATGGTATGCCGGCCGCTCTGACCTTGTGACATGGAAGGACGTGCCTCAAAATGCTAAAGACTTGATCGTTTGGCGCGACCGTCTGGATGACGTCTATCAGCAAGTCGACGAGCAAGGAAATCAGGTCCGTGCGAGTTCGCTTGCCAGCCTAGGCACCCGACGGATGCGGGAACTCGCTGAAACCTACGAGCTCGATTACGTACTAGCCCGCGAATACCCGCCGCTGCTGCTTCCGGTCGCGTACTCCAACAGCGTTTACACAATCTACAAGACCTCAGAAACCACAACCAACGAGCCATGACGCGTTCCCAGTCCCAAGTGCAAGCCGTCGTGTTCGACCTCGATGGGCTGATGTTCAACACCGAAGACCTGTACCAGCAGGTCGGCTCGGAAGTCCTGCGTCGACGCGGGAAAGAATTCACCGACGACCTGATCAATCAGATGATGGGCCGCAAGTCGGACCAAGCACTGAAGTTGATGATCGACTGGCATCAGCTCGAAGACACGCCTGCGGGCCTGGCAGCCGAGTCGATGGAGATCATGTTCGGGCTGCTACCCGATCAGCTCCAGCCCATGCCCGGATTGATCGATTTGCTGCAGAGCTTGGAGGACGCCGGGATCTCCAAAGCAATCGCCACCAGCAGCAGTCGCGTCTTCGTGACGCGGGTACTGGATCAGTTCCAGCTGCAGCCAAGGTTCAAATTCGTGCTGACTGCCGAAGACATCACGCGTGGCAAGCCGGCTCCCGATGTCTATCACCTGGCTGCCGACATGCATGGAGTGGAGCCGCACGCGATGCTGGTGCTGGAAGACAGCCAAATCGGCTGCCAGGCTGCCGTCGCGGCGGGCACGTATGCGGTGGCCGTTCCGAGCGGTCAAAGCGAGCAGCACACCTTCGACGGAGTCAAGCTGATCGCCGACTCGCTTGCTGATGACAGAATCTACGCGGCATTGGGTGTAGCGAAGGCGTAAGCGGCAGCAGTGCTAGCGAGCACTGCGATTTTCCCTGATTCGTTGTCACACGATTTGACGATACTGCCCCTGGAAGGAATCAACTGCGCGGCCGCTGCGCGGTGATGGAAAACTCAACAGGGAAGTTCCAAAATGAATCGGACCATCAGCGCCGCCTTGCTCTTGTTCGCCGCCTGCTGCGGCTGTTGTGCCTGCGACAGCAGTTGCGATTACCTGCCACCGGTGCTGGACGGACCCTACAGCGGGGCCGGCATGCGGTCTGGCGGTGCGACTGCCACAGAATACGGTGTGCCAACGGCAATGGAAAGCGAACCAATCACTCCGCCGCCGGTAGTGGAAGTGGAATAGGCGTGGGGTCGCTTGGTGCCAGGACGTGCGGAACCGAGGATTCGGTCAGCGTTGTGGCTTGAACCGTCGGCAGTGGTGCCGGCGGTTTGACGGTTGCAAACCGTTCGTTGAAGACGCCGGGATCGAACGGATCCTTCGCCTGATAACTTGCCGTGCGAACGCCGACGGGTGGAGTCTTTGCGGCCAGCTGTGGGGCGTTCAATTCTAGGGTTGGGGTGATCTCAACTACTTCGGGCTTCACCTCGATCGCAGCCACGACTGGCAGCTGCTGCAGCTGGCTTTCCTGTTGATGTGCTTCGGCCAGCTGGTCGACCCAACTCTGCAAGACGCGAAGCTTGTGCGGAGGAAGCGGCTGCGAGGCGTTCTCACCACCGTGAGCTTTACGTGCTCGCGACAGCAGCGTGCTCTCGTCACTTGCATCCCAATCAATCTGCTCCAACGTCGCGGCCAGGTTCCGCAGCGTCACCCCCGGATGCCCGACACCATCGATTGCCAAACGGCTCAACTGAAACGTAGTCTCCTCGCCAGGCTGATGACATCCACCGGTGGCGCAGGAATGGACCATCAACGGCTGAATCTGTCGAACGAACAGCGCTCGTGCCCAGCGGGGAGCTTTGTCGAGCGCGGTTGGGTCAAGAGGTTTGGGTTCGGGAGGGACTCTGGCTTGCTCGAGCGCGTGCTGCTTTTGGTGTTCGGCCATCTTCATCGACTGCTCGAGTTGACGTCGCAGCATCGGCAGACGAGGGTGCCGATCATCCAGCTTTGCGGCTGCTGCCAGTTCAGCTTCTGCGTGCTGGTAGAGTTCGTGCCGCAGACACCATCCGGCTAGGTCGAGGTGCGAATCGGCAGACGAACCGGCGAACTTCTCGACTCGATACTGGAAGGCGGCCTCTAGATCCTGACAAACGGTCTCGACCTGCTGCTCACGAATACGCAGCTTGCCGTTGGGAAGATAAACGTGGTAGTGCTTACCCTGCTGCTGGATTTTTCCGCGGATGATGTTGCTATTCTTCAGCAGCAACACACCCTCGACGGGCTGGGAGGCGAGCGACCACCCGAGGCATTCGCTCGCGCAGGGAAACCCGCTGAGCACTGCCGCAAGGGCCACGACGAGGAGTTTTCGAGAGGCTGGGCTGTTCATGGCGGCCGGAGAGTACGAAACCGCCCTCAACCGGTCAAGACAGACCTGCTGCGGTGCCTGGATGAAGGGCTCGTTTCCCGGTATATTGCGGCTCAGCTAGCATTTTTTCTCGGCTCTCCCGTTCGTAACGGTCAGACACGATGGAGCGACGGCAATTGACCTACTCCGGGCATGTCCAGGGAGTCGGATTTCGCTATACAACCAAGTCAATTGCTGAGGGATTTGCCGTCAGCGGCTACGTTCGCAACTTGCCCGACGGGCGCGTGGAATTGATCGCCGAGGGCACGGCGGCCGAGTTGGAGGAGTTTTTGAAAAAATTGGCCGAACATATGTCGAGTCATATTCGTAGCGTCGATTGTGATCGACGACCCGCCTTGGGCGAGTTTGCGGACTTCACCATCCGCTATTAACATTGTCAAATGATGATCTGAGTTCCGTCTTGTAGCTTTCGATCTGCAGTTTTCACCCGCAAGGTCTGCAGACTTCCCCGTTTCTCTGCAATCTCTATGTCTAATCTCGCTGTTTGGCTGACGCCGATCTGGTTGCTCTCGGTAGGGGCAACGATAGGAACTCTCATCCTGCTGGCCGCCTGGGGCCTGTGTTGGATTGTCAACCGCAAGGTAGCCCTCACCATTTACGATACGGTCAACGAAGGCATCCTCCTGCCGATCAGCTACGCGCTGATTGCTCTGGCCGCACTTTTTTTGATCGCCACTCCGATGATGCCGTACCAGCGGATGCTCGCATCGCTGCAGCGCGTGGGCGCGGTTGGTGATAAGACCTTTGAGGTAACGGTTGAGCCGCGCACGTCGGATCAGGCCGTCGAGCTAGATTTTCGACTCGATGAGTTGCAGCGATTCTCAATCAGCAGCGAGCAGGAAATTGCCATCGCGACGGAAGAAGGCAAGGGGTACACCGATCCGTTGTTGGTCGTGGAAGATACCGAGTATGCCTGGGAGCCTGGAAGCAACACGCCTCGTGCCTTCGAGGAAGATGTCTCGACGATTTACATCACCAACGAAAGCGATCTCGCTACGGCGGTCGTGGGCAACTTTGTCACTGATGTCGAGATGCCCGAAGTGCATAAGCTGCCGATCGTCACGGGTAGCGTCGTCGGACTGTTTGCGATTTACTTGCTGATCCGCTGGCTCGCGCCGCGCGTGTCGGTGATCTCCACCGCGACGGCGAAAGAGGCGGTTTCGCAACCCGTGTTCTTGCTGCTGACTTTCGCCGGGGTCGTCGCGTTGATCGCGTTCATTTACGTGCCCTACAACACGTTCGGCGAAGACGTGAAGATGCTCAAAACTTCGGGCATGACGTTGATCAAGGTGCTGGCCATCATCGTCGCCCTGTGGACGGCGAGTGTGTCCGTAGCCGACGAGATCGAAGGCCGCACTGCGCTAACCGTGCTGTCGAAACCCGTGGGGCGCCGGCAATTCATTTTCGGCAAATTCCTCGGCATCATGTGGCCAATTCTGCTGATGTTCGTGATCCTGGGCATCGTGTTTCTGATCACTGTGTCGTATAAGGTCGTTTACGACGCGCGCGAGTCTGCCAAGACGACACCCGAGTGGCAGGAATGCTTCACGGAAGTGGTGCGAATCGTTCCGGGATTGGTCCTGGCATTCTTTGAAGCGGTCGTGATGGCGGCGATCAGCGTTGCGATTTCGACTCGATTGCCCATGCTGCCCAACCTGGTGATTTGCGGTTCGATCTACGTGCTCGGCCACCTCGGTCCGTTGATTGTTAGATCGTCAGTGGGTGAAATCGTTTTCGTGAAATTCATCGGCCGGCTGATTACCGTCGTCTTACCGGTGCTAGACCATTACGAAATCGAGGGCGCCATCGCAGGCGCGAGAACCGTGCCCCCGGACTACCTGTTGACTGCGCTGCTGTATAGCTCGATGTACTGCATAGCCGCGATGCTACTGGCGTTGATTTTCTTCGAAGATCGCGATTTGGCGTGAGCACTACTAGCGACGCTTCCTATGTCGGAATATCCAGGAGCGGACCTGCAAGACCGAGTTGCTCCGCTATTCACTTTTGCTTTTTTCGCCTTGTGCGCCGCTTGTATCTCCATCGGGTGGTTGGAGCGGTTGACCCATTTGGATTATGCTTTTCCGGCCGGAAAACTCTTTATCTCCATCGTAGGAGGTCCGTGCCAGACTTTTGAAGTGTTCGCATATGGCCGAGACGAACCTGCAACAGAGCTGTTTCTCGCAACACCGACGCTGATTGCACTTGGGTCGCACATGACCTGGCCTAGCCGTGGGCGAGCCGTCTTGTGTTGCGTCGGTATCGCTTGGTGGTTTATGTGGGGCTTCGCGATTTCCCACATCGGCGTATAACGCCGGCGAATTGGACCTAGCCAGCATTGTGGAGCATAATCATTGTGTCTCCCGTCGTCGCTGTCGCGTAACTTCATTCCGCGTGAGAGGGAACCTTGCAATGAAGGCAGTCATCTCGTTTTTTCATTGCCAACTTCTAGTCCTTATATGGCTCGCCTGTGCCACTTCCAATATCCAATTGCGGCACGCCTGCGCAAGCATCGTGACTTTCGATACGATCGCGATCACGGGCGACACGGCGCCAGGCTCTCCGCAGGATTCGGAGATTCTTACGTTCGACCATTTCGACCTGACTCCCACATTGAACGACTCAGGGCACGTTTCGTTTGGCGCATTTCTGAATGGCCCGGGAGTCGACGACACCAACAATCGCGCCGTTTTCTCTGCATCGTCTGGGAAGCTCGCACTAGTGGCGCGCGAGGGGGATCCGCCACCCGACATGCCATCGGTCACTCGGTTCAGTACTTTTAGCGAGCCTTTCATAGGCAACGCGGGTCAGACGTCGTTTTATGCCAGGCCTATTGGACCTGCACTCAACAGCACGAACAACGAAGCCCTCTTCTCCGAGTCCGACGGCGTCTTGAGACTTTCTGCTCGCGAGGGAAACGAAGCTCCGGGCTTCGGAGACGGATTCTTCTACGGTAGTATGGGACGCCCTGCGTTCAACAATGCGGGGCAGCCCGCGTTCACAGCCCAGATTACCGGGCCGGGCGTAAACTCAGCCAACAACACCGCCTTGTTCGCACAGTCCGGAGGCAAGATTGGGCTGGTGGCACGAGAGGGCGATGTCGCGCCGGTTGGGGAGCAGGAAGTCTATTTCGGTAGTTTCTTTGGCGAACTTAGACGTCCTGTAATCAACAATGCCGGACATCTCGCCTTCACCGCCAGTCTAACGGGTACGGATACTACTCCAGTGTCCAGCAGTGGAGTATTTTCCGGCCCCGGAGACGCCTTGAAACTGGTCGCCCGAGCGGGAGACGCGGCACCTGGAGTTTCGCCAGCTGTTGAATTCCGTGCTTTTGGCGTGCCTCTACTGAACGCAGCGGGACAAACGGCGTTCCTAGCCACTCTGTCTGGAGCGAACGTGGACGGATCCAATAGTTCCGCCGTTTTTTCTCAGACGCACGGTACGTCGAGCTTGGTTGCTCGCCAAGGCGACGCTGCTCCCGGCACTGAAGCTGGCACTACATTCGGTGGTTTCGAATCACTTCGATTGAACAACGCAGGACAGACGGCATTCTTAGCTTCGCTTTCAGGCGAGGGGGTCGATGGTTCCAACAGCTCGGGAATTTTTGCCGAGTTCAACGGAGCGGTTGGATTGGTAGCTAGAGCAGGCGAGCAAGCTCCGGGCACAGAGCCTGGCGTGCACTTCGGAAATTTTAACTCGTTCACTCGCCCACATCTGAATAATTTGGGCCAAGTGGCTTTTCTGGGTTCCTTGAACGGCCCCGGGGTAGACGATACTAATTCCGCCGGCATCTTTGCCACGGATACGGCAGGGAAGTTACACCTCATCCTGCGAAGAGGCGATTTGGTTGACGTCGATCCCGACCCGGCGGTCACTGACAACCGAACCGTTGAGTTTGTTTTCTTTGACGACGAGAATGATCTCGGTGGCCTGACATTCAACGATCGAGGACAGCTTGCCGTCAGTATGGTCTTCACCGACTCTACACAAGGAGTATTCGTCGCGACGATAGGCATCCCCGAACCTAACACGTTGGTGTTGTTTGGTGCGGGCATGATGGCAATTGCCTTCCGTCGCGGATGAAGCAGTCACGATGCGAGCGGTGCGACAAGCCATCTGCGGGCTCGGTGAGGCACCAAAAGCCACACGCCGTGATGGTCCTCGACGACTCTGATCAGCCTGCCTTGCGACGAATGATGACCGTGTCGTCCGTCGCCCAATCGTCGTTTTCGAGACCGATGGCGGCGGGTGTCATTGGGAGGGCAAACGGTCCTTGCCGCTTGCTGTGGGCACCGTCCCATTGATGGGCGGCCACTTGCTGCAACACTTGCTCGGCCACTGCGACCGCTTCGCGTCCGGCGTGGCCGGTGACTTGGGGATTGGTGCCTGTGCGAATCGCCGCGGCGAAATCGAGAAGCTCCTGCTCGATCGCGTTGGTATCCAGCGCTGGCAGCTCGCGACGAATGAGCAGGTCGTCGAACAAATGCTCACGCAAATGAGTTTTCTGAGTTTCGTCGAGCGAACTGGTATCGAATTCGCGGGAGAGGACTTCCAGGCCGGGTTCGATGAGAGTTGAGCGGCGGGCGGCGAAGTCGACCGTTGCGGCCGAGGTGGGCGTCACGACCTGCATTGTGCGCTGCGGAGTGTAGCTCACACGGGACGCGGTCAGATTCGCGACGCACCCTGACGCGAAATGAAGGCGAGCGTTGACGACGTCTTCGTGATCGCCCAAGACCGAAATGCCAAGGGCTTCGACGCGAGTCACCGGCGATTGCACAAGACTTAGCACGACGTCGATGTCGTGAATCATCAGGTCGAGCACCACGCCAATGTCCGTCGAGCGGAACGTATATCCGCTGCACCGACGGGCCTCAATGAATTTCGGATCGTCCAACTTGCCAACGACCGACGTCAGCGCCGGATTGAATCGTTCGACGTGACCCACCTGCAACGTAAGTTGCTGGCGTTTGGCGAGGGTCACCAATTGGTCCGCCTCGGCCACGGTTGGTGTCAGCGGTTTTTCGATCAACAGATGCAGCCCACCTTGCATCAGTTGCTTCGCCACATCGGTGTGCGTCGTCGTCGGGGTGGCCACCACAGCTGCATTCGCCAGCCCGAACAACTCGTGAATTGATTCGAACGCGGGCACACCGGTCTCGGCGGCAACCTGATCTCGGTTCGCCGGCACGGGATCGACGACTCCGACCAGCTGAATTTCATCGAGCACGCTTGCGAGCCGCGCGTGAATTCGTCCCAGATGGCCGGCACCGACCACCGCCAGTTGCAGTTTCGTCACGCCGCTCTCCTTAGCTCTCGCCGACGTCCGTGCTTGCCCTCCTGTTGCCCTTCCACAAAGTTCAACAGATTCTCGACTTCGGGAGTCATCTGCCCCTTCGAAACGAGAATCTCGCGGGCATGGACGACGCCAACTTTTGTCCGATAGAGCAATCGATGTGCAATCGCGAGGCAATCGATAGCTTCAGGAGAGAAGTTATTTCGCTTCAGGGCCACAATGTTGATACAGCGCGGCTTGGCGGCGATGCCTTCCACCAGCATGTATGGCGAGACATCGTGCAGCGCGCGGCTTAGCCCCGCGAGAAAACTGTAACTGCCGATGGTCACGTAGTGATGCACAGCACAGCCACCGGAAATCGAGGCGTGATCTTGGACGTGCACATGTCCGGCTAGCAGCGAGCCGTTGGCAATGATGATGTGACTGCCCAGCTTGCAGTCGTGAGCTACGTGTGCGTTGCCCATCAAGAAATTGCGATCACCGAGCCGCGTGACGCCGTCTTCCTTCTCGCTTCCACGGTTGACGGTCACACCCTCGCGCAGCGTGTTATGGTCGCCGATTTCTACGCAAGTGTCACTGCCCTGGTAGCTGAGATCCTGCGGTTCAGCACCGATAACGACATTCGGATATAGGACGTTGTTCCGCCCGAGCGTGACGTTGCCCATGAGCGTGACATTGTTGAGCAGACGTGTTCCGCGACCGATCTTCGCACCAGCTCCGACCGTGCAGAATGGTCCGATCTCGACGTCTTGATCAATTTCGGCCCGAGGGTCGATCCACGCGTTCGCTGCTATGCTTGTTGTCATTTCAGTTTCTCTTGGTCACGAGTACTGTGAACCAATGCTTCGCCTGGTGCTCAGGCACTCGCTTTCAGGGGAATCACATTGGCGAAACGTGTGACAAGTTCGCTAGCCAATGCGGCGTTCAGTTGATGGCTACTCCGATAAGCTCTAATCTGCCCAACTATCTCACAACCAGTCAGTGCCAAGTCGCCGACCAAATCGAGCGCCTTGTGCCGCGCGCATTCGTTTTCGAACCGCAATCGGTTGTCGACAGGACCGTACTTACCGAACAGCAGCAAGTCTTTGGGGGTAACGTGCGTGCCAAGTCCCTGTTTGATCATCGCGTCCGCTTCCCGTTCTAGGACGAACGTGCGGCAGGAGGCGAGTTCTCTCCGAAACGTGTGTGGCGACACCGTGAGTGACGCAACCTGATGACCGATGATCGGATCGTTGGGATAGTCGAGCTGAAACTCAACGTGAAACCGATCGTCGTCAGCCGGCTGTGCCTCAATCCAGCTCTCGCCACTTTGAATCCTCACCGATTCGGTCACCCGTAGCGGCGCAGACTCCTGGCCCTGCTGTTCCACTCCAACGGAATCGAGCGCCTGGACGAACGCGCTAGAGGACCCATCACAACCCGGCATCTCAGCCGCAGTCACGGCAACTACGCAATTGTCGATCTGCAACCCGGCCAATGCAGCGAGAACGTGCTCGACCATTTCGACCTGCACTCCGTCGCACTCTAAGTTCGTGCGGCGAGGCACATCGAGACGGTGTTCAACCCGTGCTGGCACACAAGCCGTCGGCCCCAGATCTTCCCGCACGAAACGAATTCCGCTGCCAGCGGGCGCCGGCCGAAACTCGACTTCCACATACTCGCCACTCCAGAACCCGTACCCACAGACGGCAACAGGGTGAGCGATCGTGTTTTGCAGACGGAAATGGGGCATCGTGGAAAACTCACAGAAGACGGACTGTTCGCCGCAACCTGGGAAGCCGACAGACTGCACCAGTCAACAAGACGACTAGCGTCGCGGTTGACCTGCGCGACTTGCTGACGGAGCCACACCAGCTGGAGATCCACCACCACCGTTCAACAAAGCCAGAATATCGGGCGTGATGTCGATATTGTTTTGGCTGACGACCAGTTGATTGATCCCGCTAAGAACCGCTTTCGGGTTGTTAGGGTTGATCTGATCGCCGTTGAAACGCAGTACCAGTCCGATGTTATTCTGCTGGGCGTAGTACTGCACCATGTTGCGCACTTGAACGTAGGTATCGTAGTAAACCTTCGCCTCGCGCTCTTGGAAGTCCTTGCGAATGCGGCCCATCTTGATCGACAGATCAGCTTTCTTGCGAGCTACTTCTTCGTCGATCTGCTTGAACTCGTCGGAACTTGGTTGATAGGACTTGGCCTTCTCTGCCAGAGCTTCAAGCGATTGGCCCTCAGTCTTCAGCTTCGCTTCCGCGGACTGAATGTCCGTCTTCATGGTTTCCATCGCATTCTTGAACTGGGCGTAGTTCTTGAAGATGTAACTCACGTCGACCACGGCGATGCCGAAACGGCTGGCATTTGCGCTGGGCGAAGCTTGTTGGGCGACGGCGCTAGTCGCAAGAGCGGAAAACGATACCAAGCCAATGGCCGCCGAAATCGTTGACAAACGAAGCAAAGTTCTCACGTCAGCACTCCTTGCTGAAAAGGGTCATCCTTGACCGAACGGGTTGAACCGGCCCAACGAGCAAAGCACGCCCCGAAAACGAATGCGGGGAGGGGCGGTGGGTAAATTGCGTGGCGTATTGTGCCGAGAACCTGGACAGGCGTAAAGAGCATTTTTTGGCCGCCGATGCGGACGGCAGCTAGCACGACGAATTCTTCAGTCAGCCGGAGACGCTCCTGCCTCCGCGGAGTTAGGCATCGGCGGCGGCAGGTGTGTCTCCGACGGTAATGACTGTCCGACAAGGCAGCGAACGAACTTTCCCGTTTGACACTGGTGATCGCACTTCCTATTCTCCGCCGCCTCACCGCCATACGAGGAAGTCGATTTGTCCAACAATGCCCGTCGTGTCCTGATCGTCGATGCCTCACGTGAATCGCGCGACATCCTGCGTACGCTTCTCGATCGCCAGGGCAACGAAACACTTGAGACCAGCCAGATTCAGGCAGCCGCAGCGATCACCGACCGCGAGCAACCCGACCTGATCGTTTGCGACTCGGACAGCGACCTGTCGCCCGACAGCCGCGTTACCTGCGAATTGGCACTGCAGGCCTCCCGCAGTGACATCCCAATCGTTGTACTCGGTACTCTGCGGCACGATTTTCGGCCGATATCTGAGGGCGACCACGTGGCCAAACCCTACCATTACGGTCCCTTAATCCGTAAAATCGAAGAGATGTTGGGGTCGCGGGATTAGTAGTCCGCGGGACGTCTGCCGCTTGCTCAAGCGACCGTCTTCGGTCCCGTCCTTGTCAAAACACGCTCGGAGTGGTTTTTTCGCCGCCCTCGAGGCCGTGCGGAGTTGGTAGTTCAGTGGCATCGTTGTTCGTCATTCGCGGACGTGACCAAGGCACCCGGTTTCCCTTGGAAGAGGCGGTCCATTCGGTCGGTCGCACCCAGGACAACTCGATTCGCCTGCACGACACCGAGGTGTCGCGTTCTCACGCCGAACTCGTGCGTCGCGGCGACATCTACGTGCTCCGCGACCTGTCCAGCTCCAACGGCACGTTCGTCAATGGTCAGCCTGCCACCGAGCGCGAGCTGGTCAGCGGCGATCAGATTCAGTTTGGTCGCTCGTTGGTCCTCTATACGGGCTTCCTCGACAACTCCGATTTAGACCTGGCCGATCAAATCGACATCGTCCCGCACAGTGGCTTCGACGACGATGCCTCTCGGATTGTCGCGTCGCTGAGTCACTCGGAAGGAAGCGAATGGATGCTTCCCGATGCGGGCAGTTCTTCTAGCCCCTGGATTGCTCGCGCACGCAGCAACTTGCAGATCATGTACCGTACGGCGTTGGCAGTCAGCCACACGATGGACATCGATCAGCTGTTGGCGCGGATCATGGATATGATTTTCGAGTGGGTCGACGCCGATCGCGGCTGCATCATGCTCAAAGACGTCGAAACCGACAAGCTTGTGCCCAAAGTGCGACGCCATCGTCGGGGCGTGCGGACCGATGAGAAAATCTCGATCAGCAAGACGATTCTCGACTACGTCGTCGACCACAACGAAGGCGTCATGACCAGCGACGCGCGTGACGACAAACGCTGGGACCCAGCCGGCAGCATCGTCAAACTCGGCGTGCGTGAAGCGATCTGCGTCCCGATGCAAGGACGATACAACGTCGTCGGCGTGATTTACATCGACACTTCGATCACGCCGCAGCGGATGATGATGAACGACGGCAAAACCGACCAGTCCAC
>JANQQA010000105.1 GCA_028285205.1 Bythopirellula sp.
TTGGACTCGCATCGCCGCCGCCACCTGCAAACGAGAGAGCGTCAGCGACTTAGCGCACACGGGCGCCCCTGCCCATGCCAGCGCCGTGTTGATTCCGACCGAACGGAGCAACGTGCTTTTGCCGGACATATTGGAGCCCGAGACGAGCAGCAGCTGGCAGTCGTCGTCGAGAGCAACGTCGTTGGCGATTGCCTCGTCCGGCGGTAACAGTGGGTGTGTGATTTGCGTCGCTAAGAACAAGTGTGCTTCTTCGGATAGTTCTGGAAAGCAGTACGCGGGATTCTCGTAGTGTAGCTGTGAGAACGCTAGCAGTGCCTCGAGCTCGCCGATGGCGCTGAACCATCCTCGTACGTGCGAACCATGTTTGGTTCGCCAGTGGTCGATGCGGCACGCAAACAAGAGCGTCGCCATGGACACGAACGCAAATGGGGCGAAAAACAAATTGTGCCGCATGTTTTCGAATTGGCTGACGATGCGCTCGAGCTTTTGGATGGTAGCAGAGGCGGGCAATCCTTCGTGGATAAGCTCGTCCTTCAACCGGTTGAGTTCCACAGTGTCGGCGTTAAGCGATTCCATCGCTTCGAGGACTTGCAGGATGCGACGCAATTCGAACACCGCGTGTTCGCTGTATTTCTGGATCGTATCGAGGTGCGCGCGCAGCAGCTGAATAAACGCGACCTGCACGAGCACAACGAGAATCAACGGTGACAGCGAAAATGTAACGCCCCAGTAGACTAACGCTGAAACACCGAGAATTCCTAAGGGGATCGCCGTGGACACAATCCAACGCGCCGTCAGTCCGCCGGGCTGGCTCAGCCACTTCTTCAGTTGCTCGGCATCTTGCTGTGACTGTTTGGTCGGTCCGATGACGGCAAGTTGTTCCCGTAGATCGATGTTGTCTCGAAGTGCGCGGATCGCGTCTTGGCGAGCGGCCACGGCTGCGTGGGCCGGCGTACCGAGTTGGGGATCGGGAGCCAGCCACGTTGCCAGCGTCTTCGCCCCACTGGGAGTCACCGGCGAATTGAGCAGCTGATACAGCGAGCCCTCGCCAAAGATGTCAAGATCGCCGGCGTAAGGATGCAACGGATCGACGAACTCCTCGCCTGCGAGACCAATGCCAGACCACTTGCCGTCGAGCCGTTGCAGACAGCGTTGGTAGTAGTCGATCGCCCGCTGCGCCGCGGTTTGCTTGCGTTTGACGATTTCGTGATAAATCAGCCCCGCAACAAACAGCCCGACCGGGACCAACAATAGCTGCCAGGCTGCGTCCCAGCTTAGGACAACCCACAAGGCGAGCATCCCAGCACACGCCATCGCGGTGCGGAAGCTGACCGCGTGATCGTCCTGACGGCGCAGCCGCTCGAAGGTCTGCTCTCGCGACTTCAGTCGGGCTTCGTATTCGCCTCGGACACTCATTTTTGATTCGAATTCAGAGAAAGGGTTGGCTCACGCGTCAGGGCGTCTACAATATGGGCTATCTAACAGGCGGTCAACGCGTTAGCAGTCGACTGCACTTACTCCTATACGGTTCGCTGCTACTGCCGCATTCTTAGCGCTAATTGGCCCACTCTCTGGTGCTGTCATGCGCTGATTCCGTAGCAATTATTTTGTCGACAGGTGCGCGCTGTCAGGTTTGATCGATTCGTTCTGTGTTGGGGAGAGATCTTGAGGAATTACTTGTATGAAAGCTGCTGCTAGTTTCACTTCAATTGTGTTGTTGTTGGCGGGAATGAATGGTTCGAGTCTTGGTCAGGTGACCTACCGTGTTGATTTTGATGTCACCTGGAGCGCATCAACCCACCCAGGGGCGTACCCTTCGAGCGCGCATTTTTCGCCGCTGATTGGAATTACCCACGATTCCTCGGTGAGTCTTTGGGAGCCCGGTGGGATTGCCAGCCCAGGGATCGAGCAGATGGCCGAAACGGGGGCCACCTCATCTTTGCGGAGTGAGATCACGGCCGCCACGGGTCGAACGAATTATCTCTCAGCGTCGACGATTTTCGGAACTGGGCGCAGGTCGGTCGAGTTTGACGTCGAGAAGGACGAGTCGCTGCTAACGTTGGTGACGATGGTCGCGCCCAGCCCCGACTGGTTTGTCGGCGTCAATAGCCTTGACCTTTACGAAGGCGGCTCGTGGGCGAACGGACTGGTGGTCGACCTATTCGCATGGGATGCCGGCACCGACAGCGGCACCAGTTTTGTCTCTGGAAATCGAGACACCAACCCACAAACGCCCATTACGCGACTCGGCAACCCGCTGCCCGACACAATGCCGGCGTTGGGGACGTTCACGTTTACGCTAATCGCCGTGCCCGAGCCGAGCAGCGTGTTGCTGGCTGTGATTGGAGTTGCCGCGTTTTCGCAACAGCGAAGGCGTGGACGTGGTACGGGCGCCAACAACTAGCCGACAGCACGTGCTGCACGTATCAACCCGCGGCGATCGGCTGAAACTCCCACGGAGTACGGCACTCAGCCCGCAGGCGACCAGTCTCGCGTCATAGGATGAACTTGCTCAAATCTTCATCCTGCGCCACTGCATCCAGCCGGTCGCGGACGTAGGCGGCGTTGATGTCGACCTGGCCCATTTTCATGTCGGGGGCTTCGAAGCTCAGCTCTTCCAGCAGCCGCTCCATGATCGTGTGCAGCCGGCGGGCGCCGATGTTCTGCGTAGACTGGTTGACTTGGAAGGCGTACGTGGCAAGAGCGTCGATCGCGTCGTCGGCAAACTTGATGTCGACACCTTCAGTCTTCATCAGCGCGACATACTGCTTGGTGAGCGAGTTGCGCGGCTCCGACAAAATCCGAATAAAATCGTCTTTGGTTAGGTCGTTCAGTTCCACACGAATGGGGAACCGACCCTGCAGTTCTGGCATGAGATCACTGGGCTGCGTGGTGTGGAACGCGCCCGCACCGACGAACAGAATGTGATCGGTGCGGACATAGCCGTAGCGTGTCTGCACCGTTGTGCCTTCGACGATCGGCAGCAGGTCACGCTGCACGCCTTGCCTCGACACGTCGGCACCGCGGCCGCCCTCGCTCGCGACGACTTTGTCGATTTCGTCAATGAAAATGATGCCGGTGTCTTCGGCCAGCTCGACGGCCAGCGTATTCACTTTTTCCTGATTGATCAGGGCTTCACATTCTTGATCGAACAACACCTTGCGTGCTTCCGCGACGGTCATTTCACGACGCGAGACGTTCTTGGGCAGGATCTTCTCCAGCATCCCCTGCATGTCGAACTCCATGCCGCTATCCATCCCCGGCCCACCCATGCCGGGGACCATCATCGCCTGCACCTTTTGTTCGACGGTAATCTCGACGTTGCGGTTCTCCAGCTCACCACCAACCAGCATCGCCCGCATTTTCTCGCGAGTGCGTTCATAGCGCTCGGGTGAGTCATCGCTGTCGACACCCACGTCGAAAGATTGTGGGGCGGGTGCAAGCAGATCGAGAAGTCGCTCGGTGACGCGCTTCTTCGCTTCTTCCTCGACATTGGCCAGTTCACGCTCACGGACTAACCCGATGGCGTTCTCGACAAGCTCGCGGATCATGCTCTCCACGTCGCGACCGTAATAGCCGACTTCCGTGTATTTGCTCGCCTCGACCTTGATAAACGGCGCACCGGTTAGCGTGGCGAGTCGTCGGGCAATCTCGGTTTTGCCGACGCCCGTGGGGCCGATCATGAGGATGTTCTTGGGGTTCACCTCTTTCCGCAGCTCTTCGTCGAGCTGCTGACGGCGCCAGCGATTGCGGATTGCGATCGCCACCGACTTCTTGGCGTCGGATTGGCCAACGATGTGGCGGTCGAGTTCGGTAACTATTTCGCGGGGAGTCAGGTTGTTCACAGTAAGTCCAGTATTTTATTGTTTACCACGGAGTCACGGAGGACGCGGAGTGCGGAACTATGGCATGCAAGAATACCGTTCGAGGCTAACACGATCGCGGTCTACGTGAGATCGTCTCACGACCACCGCTCTGTGTTCTCCGTGACTCCGTGGTGAATGCTAAAGTTCTTCGATGGTGAGATTCTGATTGGTGTACACGCAAATATCGCCAGCGATTTTCAGCGACTCGCGGACGATGTCGGCGGCGCTGAGGTCGCTGTGTGCGGACAACGCTCTCGCGGCGGCGAGCGCGTAGTGCCCGCCAGAGCCGATGCCCAAGATGCCGTCTGAGGGCTGGATTACATCGCCGGTACCTGAGACCAGTAGCGTGTGTTCCGTGTTGACGACCGCGACCATTGCTTCCAGCCGGCGCAAGGCGCGGTCAGTCCGCCATTCCTTGGCCAGCTCGGTCGCCGCGCGAACCAGGTTCGCTGGGTAGTCTTTTAGCTTGGCCTCGAGGCGTTCCATCAAAGCGAACGCGTCGGCAGCGGCACCAGCGAAGCCAACGAGCACGCGGTCGTCCATCAAGCGGCGAATCTTGGTGGCATCCGCCTTCACGACCGTCTGGCCGAGCGAGACCTGCCCGTCGCCGCCCATTGCGACCTTGCCCTGGTGGCGCACTGTGAGAATCGTCGTGGAACGTGTTTTCATGGTGGCAGTTTTCAAGGGTCCAAAACTGCCTATTGTCGCGATCGAGGGCCGCAGGCGGAAGGGGGAGGGAATTTCGAATATCGAGGAAGGAACGTTGAATTTCGCAGCGTGGCGGGCAAGCATTGCTGCTGCCTTCGGAATTCGTCGAGCGAAATTGGCTAATCAATCATTGCCGGCAGCCAGCTTCTTCGCCTTACAGAGCCATTTCTTGGCATTCGCCGCGCGGCCGCATTTGGGGCAGACGTACTTTGGCTGGGCGACGATTGATTCGAGCAGTTCGAAGTGGTCGCGTAGTTGGGCTTTCGACCAGTCGCACAGTTCTTTGGTCGGTTGTTTCGTCTTCGCAGTTTTCATCGCTGCCGCCATCGAACTTGAACCACCACGACACAATGTTCACGACGCAAGGAGTCGGCGAATGCGTCGTGCTCTCTTTGTGCCGTCGTGGCGAGCTTTCTGAAATGTGTAACCGATGCGGCACTGGGCTTCGGCTCAGATGTCGCGTATTCTAGTTTAGCTTGAAATGTGTCCCTAAGTACGGGAAATACCGATGCCTGCTGACGACGTTAACGACGTGATCTCGACGGTTCCGCGCAGTCCGGAGTTGATGAACCCCGAGGATACGGGGCTGCTGGTGGTCGACGTGCAAGAGAAACTGATCGCGGTCCAACCCGCAGGAGACCGCACGGTCTGGAATGCGCGCCGATTGCTCGACGGCGCGAAGCTGCTCGACGTGCAATCGGCAGCGACTGAGCAATACCCTGAGAAGCTTGGCCCAACGGTGCCCGACCTCGCGACGCGGTTGTCGGCTCCGGCTGCGAGCAAACTGGCGTTCAGCTGCCGCACCTGCGATGACATCTTTTCGCGTTGGCGGGCGTCAGGAATTCACCGCATTCTCGTCTGCGGCATCGAAACCCACGTCTGCGTGCAGCAAACGGTCCTTGATCTGCTGTCCGCCGGCTTTCAGGTGAACGTCGCGGTGGACGCGATCAGCTCGCGCTTCGCCATCGACCACGACACCGCGCTAAGGCGAATGGAAGCGTCGGGTGCGCTGCTGACCACGACCGAAGCGGCGCTCTTTGAATGGTGCAACGAAGCGGGGACGGAGGCATTTCGAGGGATCAGTCGGTTGGCGAAGGAGGAACTGGTGGGATGACGCCTCGAGTCGTGACGCTGCGACTCGGAGGATCGAGATCCTTTAGCTTTTCCACCCCGCCGCTTCCTCACCATCCAAGCGCAGGGTAAGGCACTTCGCACTGCCGCCTGCTTTGACGAATTCGCTCAGCGGCGTTTCGATCGGTTGGTAGCCTGCGTCACGCAATTGGTCATGCAGTTGAGGGCAGCCAGTGTTGGTCACGACCGTCGTGCCGACGACCACGGCGTTGCAGGCGAAGCTGCGGGCTTCATCTTCCGCGACATCGATGAGCTTATCAACGTGTTCTTGCAATACCTTCTGGCCGTACTCATCGAACGCGCCGGGGAAGTAGATCGCATGGCCAGGGGCGAGTGGGCAGAAGCAGGTATCGATGTGGTAGTAGTAGGGATCGACCAGTTCCAGCGGTAGTACGCGCACGCCTAGCAACTCACCGATCTGTTGGAGTCCGCTGGCATCGCTACGCATGCGATAGCCGGCAAACAGCGTGTCTCCGCAGAACAGGGCATCTCCAGCGCCCTCAAACGACAGTTCGCGGGGCGACGGCAGCACTTCCCAGCCGTGAGCGGTCAGCCAGCGCTCGAAGTAGGGTTCCTCGCCTTGGCGTTGCTCGTGTTTGAAGCGAGCGAGCACAGCTTGCTGCCGATAGATCAAGGCGGCATTGGCGGTGAACACCAGATCGGGGAGCCCGTCGACAGGCGATACCTCAGATATCCTCGCGCCCGAGTCAACCAGATGTTGACGCAAGCTTCGCCACTGCTGACCGGCGAGCGCGTGATCTGCCTGTCTCTCGGTGCTCATCCATGGGTTGATTTCGTACTCAATCCCATAGCGGTCGGGAGGACACATGAGTAGATGGGGGCGTGCTACTGACATAGCGCAACCTTAACGAAATCTGCACAGAATCGCGACCACCAGGGAGTGGGTCTCGCCGGGAAGAAAGGCCTTACCACCGAATCGCTAGCGGTCGTTTCTGGGATCTTAGGGCGATTTCTTGAGTTTTAATCATCTAGCGATATTTTCCATGCGACTTTAGGCAGATTATTCAATCTCGGCATCCCCCGAATAGCACATGATGCTTCACTTTGAAATGCCCCCACGTTAAACATGCTGGGAGAGAGGAGAGGGCTCTTCCATCTGCGAATTCACTGGCCAGGGGTAGCAAGGCTAGGGGTAGTCTCTCAATTCTAGGTAGGGAACAAGAAACATGGGTATCAAACGATCTGCTCAAAAAGCTCGTCATCGTCGTCAACGCAGCCGACGACTTGCCGCGGCGGCTCGCCGCACTTTTCGTTGTGAGGCCTTAGAGTCGCGCGTCATGCTCGATGGGTCTGGGCTGAACGGTGGTGACATACTCGATACCTTGCCGCCGGATCCGGTGCCACCGCTGGAGCCGGGTGCGATCAGCGGCCGGGTATGGAATGATGCCGATGGCAATCGAGCGTATGACGGCGCGGAAGTGGGCCTGGGTGGCGTGATAGTTTATTCGGACCTCAATCTTAACGGCTTCCTTGATTTCACCGAGCCAGTGACAATCACCGAGTTTGACGATCCCGTGACCGACTTTGACGAAGGCGGTCTCTACACGCTCGACAATCTGCAGCCAGGTTGGCACAACGTGCGGCAAGTGATTCCCGCTGGATTCGAGCAGACGTTTCCGTCGCTGCTTCCGGGCTACTTGCCACCGCCGTGGGGTGATGCCAGCGTTCACGTTACGTTCGTCGAAGAGGGACAGGCAGTCGACGGGATCGACTTTGGCAACCAACGGATCGCGGCGAGTTCGATAAGCGGAGTCAAGTGGAACGACGTCAACGGCAATGGCGTCCGCGACAGTGACGAACCGGGGGTACCCGGTGTGGTGATCTACTCCGACCTCAACTTCAATCAAGTGCTTGATGCCGACGAACCGTCAACCGTCACGATGGCGGACGATCCAGTCACAGACTTTGACGAAGGTGGAACCTATTCGCTCGTCGTCGAACCTAGATTACATGTCGTACGCGAAGTTATCCCCGATGGATTCCGTCAGACGTTCCCCAGCTTCGACCATCCGACGCCCTTCCCGAGTCCGCTGCTGCGCCCGAGTTTCCCCGGCGAGGAACTCGCCCATTTCGTTCCAGTTAGCGCGGGAGAATCGGTCGACGGTGTCGACTTCGGCAATCAGCGAATTCGGCCAGGCTCCATCAGTGGGGTGAAGTGGAATGACGCGAATGGCAACGCCGAGCGTGACCCCGATGAGCCGGGTCTGGCGGGCGTGACGATTTACGTCGACCTGAACGACAACGGAGTGCTCGATTCCAGCGAGCCACGCACCGTCACGACGGCCGACATTCCCGAAACAGATTTCGACGAAGGAGGTCGCTACCGGTTCGACGGTCTCGAGGCGGGCAACTACGTGATTCGCGAAATTGTGCCCGCTGGATTCCGTCAGACATTTCCCGTGATTGGTGGACCGATCGATCCCGCTGGCGGCGTCCCAAGTGACTTCGCAACCGTCGAACCAAGTCGGCTCGACCTGCCGGCGGGCGATGTAGTGATCGAGCCTGTGTCGATCACCGTGAATCCAAACTTGTTTGTGCCCATACAGATTGACGTGTTCGCCTCGCCTGAGGAACCGTCCATCGTCAATCTGAGTGGACCACAGCTCAATGGTGGCGGTGGCGACACTTCGACTTTCGAGATTATGGTGTCGCCGACTGGAAGTAACTATGTTGGCGAGCTTCAGTTTGTCGAACTAGCAGGCCAGACCGTCATTGCCTCGATCCCACTGACCATCGGCGTCCTCCCACCAGCCGACGGGGCGCATCGCGTCACCTTGCGCGCTGGCGACATCGTTGAAGGTTTGGATTTTGGCAATCAGCGCATCGAGCCCGCCACAGGCATCGTCACCGGACGCAAATGGCTGGACGCGGACGGCAATCGGGAGCAGGGACCCAGCGAGCCCGGTCTGGCGGGAGTGACGATCTACGCCGACCTCAATCAAAACGGTGTGCTCGATGCCGATGAGCCTTCGACCGTCACGATGGAGGACATTCCGGAAACGGACTTCGACGAGGCCGGCTTGTATCAGTTGGAACTGGAAGCCGGCGACCATTGGATCGCCGAAGTGATTCCTGACGGGTTCGAACAAACTTTCCCCGCCAACCCAGTGATCGCAATCTTTCCACCGCCACCCGGTGGAGGAGTTCACTTTGTAACCGTCGAGCCAGGGCAGACGACCGATGGACTGGACTTCGGTAACCGACGTGTTGAAAACGGCTCGGTCAGTGGCACCAAGTGGCACGATTTGAACGGCAACGGCGAGCGCGATCCAAACGAGCCGGGCCTAGCAGGGGTGACGATCTATGCCGACTACAACTTCAATGGTCAGCTCGACGTCGGCGAGCCTTCTACGGTCACGATCTACGATCCTCGCGAGATCTTCCCCAACGACACCGGTTCGTATGAATTGGAAGTCCGCCCCGGCTTCATGGCAATTCGCGAAGTCGTGCCCGTCGGATACTTTCAGACGTTCCCCATTTCCGACGCGACCTCCCCGCTTGAGCAAGGTGCTCACTTTGTAGGCGTTGAGCCGGGCGTGAATGTTCCAGACCTCGACTTCGGTAATCAGGCACTCGACAATTTTCCCGCCGGCGTTGGTGGACGGAAATGGGAAGATAGCAATGCCAACGGCGTTTGGGACGCCGATGAGCGCGGTCTGGGCGGGGTGACGATCTATGTCGACACGAACTTCAACGGAGTGTTTGATGCGGACGAGCCGAGTGCCGTGACGATGGACGATATCCCCGAGACCGATTTTGATGAAAGCGGCTTGTACTCGATCGGCAATTTGCAGGCCGGCTTCAACGTCATCCGCGAAGTCGTGCCCAATGGCTACGTGCAGACGTTCCCCGTCTCGATCGCGGCGTCACCGGCGGAATCGGGAGCCCATCTGGTTTCCCTCGCTCCAGGCGAGCACGTCGATGACCTGAACTTCGGCAATCTACGGTTTGGAATTCCATTGCCAGGCGATTTCAACGGCGATGGCACGGTGGACCAAGCCGATCTCGAGTTGTGGCAAGAAAGCTATGGATCCGGCGCGCCGCGAGCCTCCGGTGAGTTCTCAGAGCCGATGCACGGACGAGATTATTTGGTGTGGCAACAGAATCTCGGGCGGACCACCGTCGCTCCGCCTGCCAGCGAGGGTGCGAACACGTTAGGCGATGCCGCCACGTCCGATCCGCTTCCGACAGGATTGCTGCGAGAGCTTTTTCGACCGGCAACTCGGGAAGAGACGGTCGCGTTCGACGCGGCATTTGCCGGAGAGACCGTTAGCACAGGCACATCCGCAGCCACGGTGCTGGCGTCGGTCGGCAGTTCGACAAGAACCCAACCGACACGCGGCGCGATTGCACCGCGAGCCGAGTACGCAGCCATAGCAGCAGCGATCGATGCGGCTCTGGAGGACGAGTTCGAAAACTGACTTCCACCCCGAGCCGCGTCCG
>JANQQA010000116.1 GCA_028285205.1 Bythopirellula sp.
CCAAGTTCAAAGTGAGGATGGCCACTCTTGGACGGGTAGACCGAGCGTAAGAAATACCCAGGTACATTCTGAGTACGCCGGCTGTCATGACAGGCCAGACACTTGTCCGTCGTCAGACGGAGTCGCGGCGTCCCCGATTCTTCTTGATCCAGCGAGTAGAACATCGCCCCTTGCTGCGGATCGACGGCTGATAGCTCGATCACTCCACCATGCTGCACGGCACCGACATACGCCTCGTCGTTGAAGTAGATCGCACGCGGCCGTCGCGGCGAAATCTTCGACGTCTGCAAGCTTGTCTTTGAGAACACCAACAGTTGCGATGAGGTGGGAATCTCAAGCGCCTCCAACACGGCGGGCAGCCAGCCGTGCCGCTCGTCCCACTGGAATTTCACCTCGCCCGCATCGAGTTGCTTCTTAAGCCGAGCAATCGCATCGTTGACGGGCGTTGTGCTGTAGTTGATTGGCGGCTGGTTGAGGTCGTCCTGACCCAAGGCGGGCAAGACCGCAAGTGAGCATAGAGCGGTGCTCGTGAAGACCAGGTACGACGCAATCGGGATACGCATGGACCTATTATTCTAGACCCTCGCTAAATTGGATGTCAATATCCTATTTAGCCGCCTCCTCCTTGCTCTTGAGCTCGTCCACCTCCTCGCGGAGCTTTTTGCTCTCGTCTCGGAGCTCCCCGACCAGCTTGCGAAGCTCGGTAATCTCTTTCGTGACCAGCGGGGCCCGCTCACGGACCGTCTTGAGTGCCTTGTTGGCAGCTCGCGAGACGGCATCGTTGCGATCTTCGTCCGCAAGGGAATCCAAGACCGCCAGCGAGCGACTTTCGCCCAACTTGCCGAGCGCGTCGATCGCGGCAACACGTACTTGGCGTTTCGGGTGTTCGAGGTAACGACGCAAGAATTGCTCGATGCTCTGCCGCGCTTCGGAGCTTTCGACGTGATGCCCCACCGTTGCCAGCTGTTTCAAGCACTCGCCCAATCCACGAGCACTAAATGTCGCTTCCTGAGCATCAATGACTTCCGCGATCACCTCCCACCAGTCCGATGTCTTTTGCATGCCCATTGCATTGATCGCAGCAACTAACAGTTCATTACGAAACGACTTGGACTTGAGCTGCTCGCGAACCGCGTCGAGGGCCTTGCTGTCGGAATACTTGCCCAGCGCCTTGATCGACTCCGCCGCGATCGCTGGATTATCAGCCTGACGGCTGATTTCGATTAGCAAGTCCATTGCCTCACTTGAAAAGTGCTTGCCGAGCGCTTCCACCACCGCCAATCTTACCCGCGCGTTGTCGTCGCTGACCGCCGCTTTTAGCTCCGCGAACGCTTCGTCCTTTTTCACTTTGGCGAGTGCCTCGGCGGCTTTGATCTGCACTCCGTAGAACGGATCCTCGCGAAGCGTTTTGCCGACCGCAGCCAGAGATTTCGCTGTCGCCCGGTCGGCGAGCGCATTGGCCGCGAGGATGCGGCCGATGACGTCCTTGCCGTTCTCAAGTTGTGCAAGCAGCAACTTGTCGGACTTGTCGAAGTCGACGTCGGCCAGCACGGTGTATTCAGGATCGAAGCGGACGATCGTCGGCTGCTTGGGCAACGCCACGAAGAAGTCCTGTTTCTTCTGAGTGATGTCGATCGGATGATCTATCGACTGCTCGTCGACGATAAATCGCAGCGTCGTTGGGAACTCATACAAGAGCACCTCGTCGTCGACTTTCTGCGTCTGCTCGACGGTCACGCGAGCGAGCTTTTCCTTTGCCAGCCACTTGTACTTGACCTTTAGGCTAGGGTGGCGGGGATGATAAACCCACTGGTCGAAAAACCGGTCAAACGAACGACCACTCAGTTCTTCGATCACCTTCACGAAATCTGCGGTGGTCACGCTCGTGAAGGCGTGACGCTCAAGATACGTTTTGACGATGTCGCGGTAGAGCTGTTCGCCCAGCTGGCTGCGCAGCATGTGCAACACCCAGCTCCCCTTGGGATAAACGCGGAAATCGAACTGCTCGATCGGATCTTGATAACGATTGTAAACGATCGGTCGGCGATCTTTGTGCTTCGGTAGCACGTCCTCAGTGGCATCGCAGTACATATCGTACAGTAGCGCGTCGCGGCCAAACTTGTCGCCTTCGTACAAATGCGAATAGTAGGTCGCGAACCCTTCGTTCAGCCACAGATGGCTCCAGTCTTTGCAGGTGACCAAATCGCCAAACCACTGATGGGCCATCTCGTGCGCATCGAGCTTGCGAATGCGCGCCGCCTTCACATTTTCATACGAAGAGGGTGTGAGCGTGCGATGGGCGAGCGTGGTCATCGACGTGTTTTCCATGCCGCCGAATCGAAAATCTCGCACGGTCACCTGAAAATACTTGTGCCAAGGATACGGCACCCCGATCTCGCGATTGAAGAACTCCATGATCTGCGCGGTGTCACCAAAAGAGTTCGCGGCAAGCTCAGCGACTGTGGGTTGAGCGTAGAACGCCAACGGTACTTCGCGATCCAAGTCCTCCAGCTTCGAGAAATAGCCGGCCACGAGGGTGATCAGATAGCAGACATGCGGCTTCTCCTGTCGCCAATGGACCGTTTTCATGTCTCCGGTGACCGTCTCTTCAATTAGCTTGCCGTTGGAAAGCACGGTCATGTCGGCTGGCACGTGGCAGAGAATCTCGGTTGTGCAGCGTTCGTTTGGATAGTCGTGACAGGGGAACCAGTTCCGCGCGAGTTGCGGCTCGCCCTGCGTAAACAAGTGGGTATCTTCCGCCGGATAGCCCTGCTCAGGCGTACGAAAGTAGAGCCCTTCGCGCGGCTCGGCAGAGTAGTCGATTTCCAGCGTACCTTTTTCGCCGACTGCGATCGGCTTGGCGAACGTGACGGTCAGGTGCTTACGCGAAACCGTGAAGTCCTCAATCTCGACCGAACCGCGCACCGCTTTCACATCCAAATCGATCGCGTCGAGTTGCCACTCGGTGAGCGGCTTGCCGATGGGGGTGAATTCAAGGGTCGTTGTGCCCGTGACCGTGCGTTGCTTGAAGTTGGGTGTTACGTCGAGTTTCAGATGCAGCAGATCGAGATAGCGCGGCGGTGCGTACTTTCGCGCGCTGTGAGAGCCGGCACCCTCGTCTTCCAAAGCACACGTAGCGGATGCACAGTAGCGGCAGATGCGGAATTCATTTGCGAGCACGCTCACCGAGAGATTCAAGCACAGAGCAACCGCGAAGACAGCGAATCGACACACAGTAAAAAACCTCTTCACACAACGTAACACGGACTCTGGGCTGTCCGAACTAACCCGGCTGACAAACGCACCTCAGCCCACTATAGCAAGGCGCCCACGGGCAAGCTACGATTCCCTGCGGTGGCCTTTCTACACGAAGCAGTCTCATAAGTTCCCCTCGTTCGGCAGAATCGCCGCGCACTTTGGGTAGGTGGAATTGGCAAAGGCGCGTTCGCCGCCGACGCTCCGGTCAAACGCGGCACTTTTAGTTTTGCTCAGCGACGCCGGCGCGTTTTCGTCGAGCAAAACGGTGCGCCGCACCCCTTGTTTTCCCGCTTTTGACCGGCACTAAGCGCAAGCAAAACTCAGCGCTGCGCGCCAGTTCGCAATTGCGATTGCCGGCGCGAAACTCCACCGCTGACGCTCCATTGTAGAGTTCGCCACGGTCGATTCCACGACGATTTTTGGCCACCTGTGGGGATCAGGTCACTCGAAGGAGACTACGAAGTCTGTGTACTAGGTAGCCTCTGATTCTCGGTGTGAAGGTTCACACATCATGCGGTATCGAACTGCGGGAAGTACCGTCGGTTGCATTTGCCGACCACACGAAAACTGGGTCATGCGAAGCAGTAGTTTTGACTGTGTTGGAGCGCCGGTCCAATCAATCTCGTTCGCATACTTCAAGCAGTTGAGAGTACGCAGCTAGCCTACCAGAATCGCCACCACGCCTTTTGGCTAATCGAGTCCTTCTCGCCGTCATCGGCACGGGCTTCTGATTCGCAGTCCCATTCGATGCCAAGAACGCGTCGAACTTCATACCTAGCCTGTGCCGTCCTGGCATTCAAGCAAAGGGCACGCTCCTCGTCAACAAATGGCGGGCTACTGCGCACGAGCAACAGGCAGTCAACGCCGCCAAGCAGTCGGCAATCCGTACCATATTCTAGCCACGGTGGAAAACCAACATCAGAGAAGTTCCGTTCTACGGTGCCCCAAAGTCCCTCATCGACACTTGATTTACAGGCATGAAATCGACTGGCAAAATCGACGGAACGAACCATGAGTAACTGAAGCATGAATTCGGAAAGCGTTGCATTCTGAAGCTCCCAATCTTGTAACGCCACGCCATCATCCGCAACACCGATATAGACAGGCGGATCCGTCAAGTGGGCCTCCTTCACGAGAAAAGCCCAATCACAGCAACACTGGTACTCCGTCTTGAATACGATAGCACCATCATTGGCAGCGTTTTCTGGCCAGATTTTCAAATCCAAAGGCCACGTCAAGTGTGTCCAGAATAGTTTGCAATCAAGAAAGAACGGATTAAACGGCAGTTGATACCACTCCTTAAGTGCTTGTGGCAGAGCAAAACCCAGTCGCGATTCAGCGTCAGTTATCTCGTCATTTGGAACGGATTCAGCTCCATCGTGAGGCAAGTCCCAATCGCACAGAAACTCTCGCATCAAGGCCCAGCGATTGGATTGCGTCCGACGACGCGTATCAAAGCTGCTGTATTCGATTTCGCTCATCTGATCGCCGATGGAGGCTAGAATTGAACGCCCAGCAACATTCCAAAAACTGCCCCGGTTTCATTGTCTTGTGCAAATTATTCGACGGGCGTGAAAACCGCACAAGCTCAACATCAATGTACCAAATTGCCGCGCCCTTCGTGCCGTCAGTGAGAATGCCCAACCGCATGTGCCGCAGTTCGACTCCAGCGGCGTCGAGACTCACCGATTCGGTATTGGTAGCGCTGCTCCCCAGGCGAAATGGCCCATTTCCGCGCGCGTGGTTTCACCCGATTCGTGCTACTTGCTTCGCGTGTCGCATGACACGAATTCGTGCGATACCCGAAACTAGCTAAGAACCTCTACAGCAGAACCTGGAGGCAGCGCGTACTCGTTCTCGTCGTCGGTCTCAATCGGCTCAGCGGATTGTTCGACGTCCGTGCTGGTTTCTCGACATCCTTGGCACATCACCAAGACGTAGCTCGAAGGTACGAAATAGAGTGCCAGAATCGTGGCGCCGCTCACGCCGCCGGCGATCGTGGTCGCTAGGGGCGGCCAGAAACCGCCTCCGCCGAGCAGCAACGGCAGGAATCCGGCGATCGTCGTGAGGGTGGTCGACAGCACGTGCCGGGTGGAACGCACCACCACGTCACGGACCGCCGCAGGATTGCCTTCCCGCGCCAGCGGATCCTCACGAAGGGCCGCCAACACCACGATCGAATCGTTAATTGCCACGCCGATCAGGCCCATCGTACCGACGATGCCCATGAATCCAAACGGATAGCCAAACAGTGCCAACGCCCCTAAGCTCAGCCCGACCGAGAGCACCGCGACCGCGCCGATGACACCCGCCATGCGGAAGCTGGAAAAACTCAACACCAAAGTCGCGACCATCAGCACCATCAGTACGCCCACGCTCGACATCAGGTTGCCAATCGCGTCGTCCCGTTTGGACGCCTCGCCACCAAACTCGTAGCTATAGCCGGGAGGCAGTTGGAAATCGCTGGCAGCAAGTCGCGCTTGAAAATCGGCGAGCACCTCCGCCGGCAGCACCCCGGCCGTGATGTAGGCCTGCACTTCGTTCATGCGGACGGTATTAAAGTGCGGAATCAGCGCAATTTCAGGCTGCAGCGCGACACCGGCCACCGACGAGAGCGGTACCTGCTCACGACCCGCAGGCGTCGCGACGGGAAGCAGATCGATCGAGCCAATCTCACTCAGCCGACCGCGACGAGGATTGCTGACCCGCACCCGCACCGGCAGCTCTTCGGTGGCTTCCAGCACAGAGCCGCCGGTCGCACCTTCCAGCGCCGCGTCCAGTTGCCTGGCTACTGAGGTATGGTCTAGCCCCGCCAAGCGAGCCTGCTCCTCGTCGACTTGAATCGCTAGTTTTGGTAGCGCCTCGGCGAGGCTGCCCGAGCTGTGCACGACTTCGGGAGTTTCCGAGAGCACGGCGCGAATCTCATTGCCCAAGGTTCGCAGGACTGCGAGGTCTGGGCCGTACAGCCGGAGCTCGATAGGTGCTTCAAAGGGAGGTCCCTGCTCTAGTTGCCGGACCAGAAATTGCGCGGCGGGAAAGGCACTCGTGAGTTCCGCCTGTAGCTCGCGAATCAACTCTCGCGCGCCCTCTGCCTCCTTCACTTGGACCAACGCCTGTGCGTACTGTGCCGTCCCCGCGCGGTTGGCCAGCATGTTGTAGTAAAACGGCGGTGCACTCTCGCCAACGAACCACTCGACATCGGTAACTTCGGGATGCTCCAACAGCTTGTCGCGTGCGGCCTGTGCAATCTCGGTCGTGTAACCTATTGAGGCTTGCGAGGGCAGCGTGAGTTGAATCTGGAATTGGTTTCGATCCGCTGGCGGGAAGAACTGTTCGGTGAGTGTGGAAGCGGCGATGAACCCCGCGATGGGCAGCGTGACGCCGATGCCGATGCCCAACAGCGGACGATGAAAAACCACATCGAGCGTGCTGCGATACCGCTCGGTCAGGGCCGCGTGCGAGAATCCGTCCGACCACCAGTGACGTTTTCCTGCGCCCTGCTCACGATTGTCGAGAATTGCCATCAGTGATGGTGTGACCGTCATCGCCAGCAGCAGCGAGCTGGTAACCGCCAAGATCACGCTAATCGCGATCGAACCGACGAACTCGCCCGCCGGGCCAGGCATCAAAGCGATCGGTGCAAATGACAGCGCCGTTGTCACGGTCGAGCCTAACAGGGGCACGGCCAGGTGACGCACACTGCGGCCGACCGCCTCGCGGCGTGACAGCCCAGCGGCGATCCGCTCCCGGACCTCGTCGACCATTACGATCGCGTTATCAATCAACAACCCCAAGGCAATGATCAGCCCGGTGATCGACATCTGATGCATCGGCAATCCCATTGCCCGCATACCCGCCAGCACCATCAGCGAGGCCAGTGGCAACGCGGCGCCAACGACGATCGCACTGCGCCAGCCCATCATGAACCACACGACCATCACGACGGCGGAGGCTCCGAGCAACAAGTTGCCGAGCAAAGTCGTCAGACGGGTCTCCACGTATTGGTTCTGCTCGAAGATTGTCTTCAGACGAATACCGTCGGGAAGCTCAGTGGCAAAGCGGTCGATCGTTGTGTTGAAATCGTCGGTCCAGTGGTCGACTCGCTTTTCGCTCTTCACCAGCGAACCGAGGGCAATCGCCGACTTGCCGTCCACCAGCGCCAGACTTTGCTGCGGACGAACGATGTCTTTCTTGACGGTGGCGATGTCACCCAGGGCGACAAAGTGCGCGTTGTCGAATCGGTCGACGGCGATCGGCAAACGGCGGATTCGCTCCAGCGTCTGCAACTCCGCGTCGACCTCCAGAATGAAATTACCTTGTTCTGATCGCAGCAAACCGGCGGACACCTTCGCGTCGCTAGCCTGCAACTGACCAGCGACTTCGCTCACGGTAAGCCCAATCGCGGCAAGTTCTTCCTGCTGAATCTCGACGACGATCTCTTCACGTGGATCGCCATACGTATCGACGTCGCGAGTGCCGTTGATCGCGCGGAGCTGGTCTTCGAGAGTCTCGGCTTGCCGGCGCAAGATCGCGTAGTTGGGCGCGTCGGGAAGGTCCCAAACCAGGGCCACAATCGAGGCATAGGCGGTCACTTCCAGCAGCTCGAAGTCGGGATCGCTGGTCGCAACCGGCAGCAACGGCTTGGCGTCGTCGATCTTGTCGCGCAACCGCGACCAGACTTCGTCGACTTCGTAGACGTTGTCTTTCAGCTCGATCGTAATCGTTGAGATGCCGCTCCGGCTGGAGGAGCGCATTTCTTTGATCTCTTCGATTTCCTGAAGTTCTTCTTCCAGCTTCTCGGTCACCAGGGCCTCAACGCGTTCGGCACTGGCCCCTGGAAACAGCGTGTTGATAATCGCGGCACGCTGCGTCAGCACAGGGTCTTCCATCCGTGGCAACAAGTAATACGACGACGAACCCGCGACCAAGATCAAACTGATCGTCAGCACAAGCAATCGACGATTATCGTAGAACAAACTGGACATGATCTGATCCCGTTGGAAGTGACGGATGCTAGTGCTGAGTTGCTCGCGAGTGACAGCGAAACGCGATTAGTTCGTTCGCTGCGCCAAGGTCGCCACTTGGGTCGTGACGCGTTGACCCAGCACGACTCGATGAGTACCGCTGGCTACGATTGCGTCCCCAGGTTGTACGGTACCGCGGACAAACGAATCGGTACCAACCGTGTCGAGCAGCTCAACGTCACGCCGTGCGATGACGTCGTCTTCGACGACATACAACGACCACAGTCCTCGCGTGCCACGGGTGAGCGCCGTGGTGGGGACCCAGTAGCCTGGCTCGCTGACTTCTTCGGTCACCGCAAGACGAACCACCTGTCCCGGCAAGACGTGCTGTCCGTCGGATTGCAAACAAAGGATCACGTTGCGAGTGCGGGAACTTTGCTGGACATCAGGCGCCAGGGACTGCACGACCGCGGTGATGGGCTGGCCGTCGATAGTCAAATCGTACTGATCGCCGACCTTGACGGATCCGGCGGCGCGAGGTGGCAATCCGATCCACGCTTCGACGTTCGTATCGTCGATCACCTCGACGACGGGCGTGCCAGCGGAAATGACATTTCCTTCGTCGACGAAGCGCTGAGCGACCCGTCCGCTGAAGGGTGCCACAAGTTGCGTGTCTTGCAAATCGTGGGCGATGTCTGTGAGCTGAGCGTCGAGTTGGGCCAGGCGAGCGCGCTGTGCTTCAATTTTCTCGACGCGCGTACCAGCCAACATCTCATCGAGTTGCCGTTGAATCACGTCCTCGCGCGCGGCGGCCGCTTGCAAGTCGAATTGATAGGTCTCGTATTCCTCCCGCGACACGGCGGTCGCCTGAAGCAACCTTTCACGTCGCGCCAGCTGACTGGTGAGAACCTGCCGTTGCGACTGCTGGGCACGCAGCTCAGCTCGCTTGGCGGCAATTGTTTCCTTACGCGGACCAGCGACAAGTTCTTCCAGGACCGCTTTTGCCTCGGCGACCTGCGCTTCGATCTGCGCTCGGCGTGCACGAATGTGTCGTGCGTCCAATCGTCCTAGAGTTTGGCCCGCTGCGACCGCGTCTCCTTCGTCCACCAGCAGTTCAAGTAGTTCGCCGCTACGCTGAAAGCTGAGTTGGCTTCGGCGCGCTTCGCGCAACACGCCGGTATAGGTCCGGGACCGTGCGTAGCTATCTTCCCGCTGGGCAATGATGGTCGTTACCGGCAAGACTTCCGCCTCGGCGGGAACCTCTGTGAGCGCGGTCGCGGTAGACGAGCTCGACCGGAAGACACCGATCACGATGGCCGCGACGACGACTGCTCCGACCAATAGTCGCAAGGGGCGGCTCGTCATTTTTTGACGACTCGTCAATTTTTTCGCAAAAAAAGACGCTCCGCCCGCATTCTTTGTGGTTGCCTCACTCATTTCCGAATACCTCTCGTTTCACTCGGTCCATTACCGCATCATAGTCACGGTCGCCATAAAGGGGACGCCAATTGTAGCCGTCGAGCATCAAATTCTGGTTGTGTCGTAAAGCAGCAATTGGGTCACGAATGCCGTTCTCCTCGAGCGACTCGCTGCTGGTCACGATCGTGTAAGCCCCAAAGTTCAGTGACCACAGGCCAAACACTACATCTTCTGCCGATCGCTCAGCTGGCAGTTCCAAATCGCCATGAGCCAGCCCATCTCGGGCAATTCCACCTACAATCTGCATGCAGCGTCCTTCGCACACTTGCATGAATTGACGCCGTTCCTCGCTTGTTTTCTCCCAAATCGAGGCCGAACGCACAATTTGCTCGACCGCAAAATGGTGCGGGTATTGCTCCACAAACTTCTCTGCCGCGGCACCGATGGCCGCTATGCGGTCGCGGCTGCAAGTCGCGCCCGACCAGGTCGAAGCGGACTCAAACATCTCGAGCCGCTTTTCAAGCGCCTCGTTTGCGAGCGCGAGAATGATCTCTTCTTTATTCTGGAAGTGCTGATAGATCGTCCCCTTGGAATACTCCATTTGGGATGCGATGCGATCCATGCTGAGCCCGAGATAACCGACCTCATGCAGCATCCCACGCGCAAGATCAAGGATCTTGGCTTCTCGCTCAAGTCTTTCCCGTTGTTTGCGTGTGACTGTAACCATGATGCTCTATTATTGACGTTTCGTCATTTTTTGACAAGTGGTTCTATACAATCTTACCATTATTCTTGCGAGTAATCTGCGATTCGGGCCCTCCGCTCCATCAGATGTTCGCGTAAACCCTTACTGCAAAAGACCTTATGGCTCTCCTTCCCTGCTGACTGGCTGAGTATCGACGACGTGGTGAACACTGGATTTTCGAGAGTAATGACAACTCTGCCCCCTAGCTGGTCTATCCCGACGAGTTGATTCTAACTTGAGAGCTGGCTATCCATGCTCTGCCATCAGCCTAAAATCACCATTATCAATAGCGTCGAGCTGAGTTCTCCCGTAGCACGTCCATCAGGATGGTAGGCACCCACTTGGACGCAGCTATTGAACGATCACCACTTGATTTATCAAACGTCATCTCATTTGGCTGCGTCACAAGAGTTGCGTAAAATGGCGCCATGGCAAGTTCGAGATCGCAGCCGACCCCCGACATCCCCCCTGAGTGGTTGAGGGACTTTGAAGCCACTTCTCGTCGACCTTTGTCGACTCGAATCAACTACTCCTTCATACAAACGTATAAGCCGGTTCTAGATGACGAATCCTTTCGCGCCTTTGACACAATGGAAGAGTATCGTCAGTGGTGTGATAACGACCTTCCGGATTGGCTAGGTTATGGGCGCGTTTGAGTATCGCCAAGCCGAGGAAGTACGAGACGCGTTCGCTCGATGCGAAGTCCGATATCTGTTCCTTGGCAAATCAGGTGCGATTCTGCTTGGCTTTCCCGATACGACACAGGATGCGGATCTATTCCTCGAGAAAACTCCTGCCAACTGCGTGGCAGTGGTCCAAGCACTCCTTGAGCTAGACTTCGACTTGACTGCAACCCAAGTTGAACAGATTAAGGCCGGGAAAGACTTCGTTCAACTGAAGAATGGCCCGTTCGATCTGGATCTGATCTTCGCACCTGACGGCATTGAACGGTTTCATGATGCATGGGAACGACGCGTCGAGGTCGAGGGGTTTCCTGTGTGCCATCCCGACGACATTATCGCAAGCAAGGAAGCAGCTGGGCGAGTGAAGGATCGCGAGTCACTCCCTCGACTAAAGTCCTTTCGAGAATACTGGAAGCACAACTTGAGTGGGCAGCAGGAATAGTACACGACTCTCGTCGCTACAGGTACTTCTTCAACACCTCATCTGGCGCGGGGGCATAGTTGCTCGGTTCCATCGAACAACTGGCACGACCCTGGCTGAGGCTCCGCATGGCACTGCTGTAGCCGAACAGTTCTGCTAGCGGTGCTTCGGCATTTAGCACCGTAAGATTGCCGCGGGTTTGCGTCTGATGAATGATCGCGCGCCGCTGTTGCAGATCGCCGACGAGGTCTCCGACGTGTTCGTCGGGCGTGCTGATCTCCAGATTCATG
>JANQQA010000157.1 GCA_028285205.1 Bythopirellula sp.
TCCCGTCTTAGTAATTGCCTTAAACCATTGCTGACAAACAGGTTGCGTGCGCATCGATTTTTGGGGCCGCTGTCCTAAAAACCCCGAGCCTGCGGAAACTTGCATTCGCTGCACGCTGCCATCGCATCGAATCGACTCTCGTCAAGTTGCCAAAGAACCGCTGACCTATTTCAAGGCACCGCCATTCTAGCTGAAGTGCTGGCCCAATTTCAGCAACGATTTTTGGGCCAGCGCCGATCGAAGTGTCATGGAACTGGCCCTGTCTGCCACGACTGCAGGATGACAACGGTCGATGCACCTTCCGCGAGGAGAATTTTTTTGGCTATTTCTGAGAATTGTGCCTGATTTTCAACCGTGGCGGACTTCATATTCGTGGTGGGATCATTACGAACTCGATTCTGGGCAAAATGCGGAAACTACATGAAAGAGCAATCGGAATCACCGCGGCTGGACGAGTTCGTGTTGCTTTATTCCACCCATCATCCGGGCGTGTATTCGTACGTACTAACGCTGGTGGGGCAAGAAGCGGATGCTGAGGAGGTTCTTCAGGAGTCCATTACTCGTGCATGGGAATCCTTCGGGAGTTTTGAGCCCAATTCCGACTTTCGTGCCTGGCTCAAGAAGATTGCCTTCCACCAGGTGCTTGCTCTCAGAAAGCGACGAAAGCGACTTCCGCTCTCGCTTTCAACTCAGGCCTTGCAAGAGATCGCTGAGCTACACGAGAGTCACTACTCGACGCTCGAGAGTGAAGGGTTAAGTGCGCTGCGGGAGTGTCTTCGTGCACTGCGGACGGATGACCGTCAGACGATCTCAGCCTGTTATCAACCGGGCGTGAAGACAGCGGACGTTGCCAGCGAACTTGGGCGGCCAGCGAGCACGGTCTACAAGCACTTGAGCCGCATTCGATCTAGATTGCTTAATTGCATTAATGGGAAATTAAGCCCCGGAGTTGGTTCATAAGGTCCAACCTATGCAAAGCAACAATTTAGAGTTTGACAGACTGGTCGCAGCCTTCTTGTCTGGGAGTATCTCGGAAGAGGATAGCGATAGGTTATCCCAATATCTTGAATCTTCTCACGAATGCCGCCAGCGTTGGGTGGAGCAATTAAGCCTGCATGCCGCATTGCGCACCATGCACCAAAGCGACTTTGGGCTCGAAACTGCTGGTCAGCTTACTGCTACTACCGAACGAAGCGGCACGAGATCAGAGCGTCGGTACCGAAATCGATACTTGCTGGCTGCATCGTCGCTTGCCGCCGCGTTGCTCATTGCGGCGTTGCTTTACGTTTGGACGAATCGTGATCACCTCGTGCTTGTTGAAGGTCCCAACGAGACGGAATTATTACCAACGGAATCATACGTTGCGGTCATTGTCGATACCGAAGATGCTCGATGGAGCTTGGACTCTCGTGGTAGTATTGGTACTGAAATGCAGGTGGGAGAAGTGCTCCATCTGAGTTCGGGGTCAGTGCGGCTTGACTTGCCGGTCGGTGCTACCGTGAGTCTTCGAGGGCCGGCGCACGTCACTCTCACCGGCACGGAATCTCTCAAGTTGCATCACGGGGATCTCGCCGCGCGCATAACCAACGACGACGTCCGGTTGCAAGTAGAGACCCCCTCCGGACGCATCGTGGACCTTGGCACCGAATTTCTAGTTTCCGTTAGTGAATCCGGGTTTGGCACCGTGCAAGTGTTAGACGGCGAGGTCGAAGTCTACAACGATAGCATTACCAAGCCACAGCGACTGTCGAAGGGTGAGCAACTACAACTCTCACCACAGCAGATCGACAGAAACGTAGAGAAGCTTGCGCTTGAAAAGGACGCCGCAGCTCAGGTCGGATTCTTGCGTCGCGCTGATCGAATCTCTGGGGTGCTCGCCCATTGGCGTTTTGCGGAGGTCGGGCCTTTCGGCCCGAAGAAGCAATACGACTGCTTTCGGGACTCATCTATCAGTGGACATCATCTTGAATGGTACAGCAAAGATGGCACATACCTGTCGATCGCAGATGGCGAAGAACGCCATCCCCTACCATTGACAATCGCCAACGACCGCAAGGCGCTCCAGTTGGATCAGCGAGTGGGCTCTGATTGGATTGTCTTCATCGAAGGGAGTGCCGATATCGCGGGCAAGGTAGAGCATGTGCCCGCGGTACATAGCGCTTTTGCACTATCCGCCTACACCGTTGAGGCTGTTTTTCAAACTTCGCGCGATGAGAAGCAGGCGTTGGTCACTTATGGACCGCGGTTCAATTTGCTGATCGACAGCGGTCAGCTCTACTGGCAGGCCGCAGGCCGGGAGCTGTCGCTTGGCGAGGTTGGAGAATTTTGCGATGGACAGTGGCACTACGTCGCTGCATCCGTCGATGAACAGCAGCGCGTGATGTCGCTTCGCAGCTTGAGTGGTGGCGGTTCCGGTTTTCAGCGTAAGGAGGGGCCGGCAGCGCGATTGGCCTCCAGTTGGCGCAATCTGTCGATCGGAGGTGATCGTTGGTTTCGAGCGAGGTCACGAAAAGACAGCAAGTCCCTAGGTCAGTCAGACAACGATGGGGGCATTCGTCCCGGCCAGCTATTCGCGCCCGACCTTGTTGGCCAGATTGATGAAGTCCGAATTGCGAATCGGATCTTAGCGGACGAGGAACTTATAGCCCTCCCACCGTTTCAAGACGATCGAGACAGCCACTTGTCTTTGGAGTGACTAAGCTGGCCCCCGTTTCCCTCCTTTTCTCAGTTTCTTGATCCCGAGAGGTTCCAAATAAGGATTGCAACTTTGGGCGATGGTTTTCTTGTCTTCGCAACTGCCCGCTTTTTGGAGCGGCTGCGCGCACTCCGGCGAAACTGTGATTGCGATCTCCGTAGAGACGCGTTTTAGTGCCACCAATTTCACGAACCTTCATGAACAGCACTCAGCTCAATCCGCTTCACGGAAAACGGCATCGGAGATCCGTGCCCTTTCCGACCATGGTGTCGTGCACGTGTTTGTTGCTCACGATCACAGGTTGCACCGGCGGTGGACCGTCGGGATCGTCTTCGATTGACGAGTCAAAGCTTCAAGCATTGGCGAAAATCTACAGCTACGCTGCACAAGATAAACGAACACCTCCACAGGGTTGGAGTGATCTGGACTACCTGATTCAGCAGAGCGAGATCGCCGATCCAGAGACTTACTTCGTCTCGTCACGTGATGGGAAACCCTACGTGGTGATGTGGGGAGTCGACGCGGGCCAGCTTGCGCGCGGCCAAAATGTTGTGATCGCCTATGAGGCTCAAGGAACACAAGGAAAGCGCTGGGTGGTGACAAGCTCGAACCGAGCCCAAGAGGTTACTGAAGAGATATTCAACAAGCTGACGGTAGTTGACGGACAGACGACGGATCGCTGAGATTCGATTTCTACGAGGAGAATTCTTGCTATGCGTTCAGATCGCGTGTTGAAGGTGAATACGAACTCTCCGGCCGCGATTCGTCGACGGGAGGCATTTACGCTCGTTGAACTGCTCGTGGTGATCGCCATTATCGGCGTCCTGGTGGCATTGCTGTTGCCGGCTGTGCAGGCGGCACGAGAAGCCGCTCGTCGAACCGACTGTACCAACCGACTCAAGCAGCTTGGTATCGCAACAATGATGCACGAGGACACCTACGGTTATCTTCCGTCCGGTGGCTGGACCTGGACCGTCCCGCGTGAGAAGGATGCCAGTGGCAATCCACTAGCCTTGGAGAAGCAATCTTGGGGTTGGCGATACCAGCTACTGCAATTCATTGAGGGGGGCGCGTTATGGGCAGTTCAGAATGACCAAGAGGTCCGAGCCGCGACACCTCCACTAATCAATTGCCCCAGCCGCCGACAGCCAAACCTAATGACCACGGACATCAGCCTTAGCATTCCCGGCGTCACGGCCACGGTGCTGGGAGATTATGCCGCCAACGGTGGCGACACGGATGAGAACGGCAACAATCAAAAAGGGTTGACACCTGATCCAACCTGCCGATGCGCCTTCCATACCGGAGCCATCCCCTGGGTACGACCATCGAATCGTAGTTACTCCGGCGCCCGTTTGAGTAACTCGCTGGTGCGCTTGTCGATGATTTCGGACGGGACGTCGAACACCATGCTGATTGGCGAAAAGTACGTCAACAGCATGCGCTATGAGGGAGGGACCTGGGGCGACGACGCGGGTTGGTATGCCGGCTGGAGTTGGGATAGTGTTAGGTTTGCCGACCAGCCTCCGCAGCCCGATAGCTACAACAGCTTAGATCCCAATCTGCCCGGCAATCGCTTCCGCCGGCACGATCTCTTCGGTTCAGCCCATCCGGCTGGGTTCAATCACTGCAAGGTTGACGGGTCCGTCGATATCACCCTCTACGATATTGACCTGACCGCGTTCCGGCGGTTCTGCAATCGCAGCGACGCGGGAGCCGACGGGCAGGCAGCGGGTGGAGCCTTTTAGGGGCCACTCGAAAGACGGCGCGAACGGTCAAACTGTCAGTTAGATGCTCTTCGGTCAACGAGTGCATCAGCGTGAGGATGGAACGCCCCAGGGACTTTCCGATTGGCAGAACAGTTACGGCGCCGCACAGCCATTCGCTCTCGCATCGGTGCGAGAACCGACGTCGGTGGCGATAGTTCTAGTAGGAGCAATCTCCCTGCAATCAATGCGTTCAGCGGGGCGAATGGGATCTTGCTAACTACTGGCGGCGAATCCGTGCGGCTGCAAATAGCGGTCGGCCATTTCTGGTTAGCGCACTTACCACAGCCTTCGCGACGTTGGATCGGTGGCGTAGTGTCGCTGTAGGACGCTCGATGGTTCGGCGCGCCATGACAAGCGGAATACAAGTGCTACTGACGCGCCAGTGATAAAGCCTCCGATGTGTGCCGCATAGGCAATTCCACCCGCCTCCTGATTGCCCAGGAGTGCCTGGTACCCTCCGATGAACTGCGAGATCGCCCACATCGCGATTACGGCAAATGCGGGTAGAGTAACGATCCACACCATTAGGATTGCATAGACCCGGTTGCGAGGGAACAGAATGAGGTATGCGCCCAAGATTCCAGCAATAGCTCCAGAAGCACCTAGCGAAGGAATCACGCTGTTAGGATCCATCGCGATGTGGGCAATCGACGCGACCAGTCCGCTGGCCAGGTAAAACAACAGATAGGGCAGGTGGCCAAAGCGATGCTCAATGTTGTCACCGAAGATCCAAAGAAAAAGTAGATTGCCTGCGAGATGTGCAATGCCGGCGTGCATGAACATAGCTGACAGCAGTGTGAGTTGGATTGGTCGGGGGCCGGCGACGTGCGTGAAAGATTCCGTCTTAGTTGGCGTAGCTTGAATCTCGACCGCGCCCACCAGATCGCGACCTGTAGTGATTTCGGCCGGGATAGCGGCATATCCGAGCGTGAACTCCGGGTTGTTGAGCTGCACCAAGAAGACGGCGATGTTCAGCAACAGTAAGACCCATGTGACGTAGGCCGGCTCAAGCAAATGGCGATCGTCATCAGACAGTGGCATCAACATGGCTGGCTAGTCGTCTCGAAATGGGGATCGGACCGGGTAATTCTGGGCTTGAAAAGGTCGCAGAATTGTAAGGCGTCGGACTTGACGTTGTCCACTGCTGGGGCGCGCGATCCAGGTAGTTCGTTGCGCGTATACCTCGCCGTCAGCAGCCATCGCTAGTACTGGTATCAAACGACGCGATTCGGACTGTCTGGCAGCTGCCAAGCAGTATCGAAGCTGCAGGCCAAGACTTTGAAGCGTGTGTACCGATCAGCTTAAGCTACGAGGTCTGCTTCAATGTGGTCCGACGCACGACAGTTCCTCTGGGCTCACTAGGATTCCCTGACGATTCGTACGTGATCAGCGCACCCGCGATGTTCTTCGGCAGACTCGGCAGATCGACAATGGCCGCCGCGCGATTGAAGTCGATGTACTTCAATGGGTTGCCGGTCAGTACACGACCTTCTGGATCGAGAAGCCACAGATAGGGGTGCTGCCCAGCTGGTGGCGGCGGTACTTGGGATGCCATGACGTGGAGTTGCTTGGCAATCCGATCATAAAAGATGGCTGCCTGGAACTGCTGCTCCGAGGTTGCATTGAGTCCAACGATCTGCGCGCGAGGCGGTCCGAATGCCTGCTCCGCTGCAATGATCCGGCGCTGCCATTGCTCTTTCAGTTGTAGCTCGACTTGCACGAGAGAATCGTCGACAGATTGCCTGTTCGCGACGTTCGCAAGCAATGACCCAGCGGCTACGGCAAGCAATGACGCGGCGACAAACGGGAAACAATCGATCAGACGAAAGGGCTTGTCACCGGTATTCGCCTTCGACTCGTGTTGCCTCGTACTTGGAGCGATTTCTGTCGTCGGGAGCTGAGGCTCGCTGTCAATCTGTTCTAGCAACTTCGCTCTCAACTCCGCACGCGGGTTCACCGGATGTAGGGCTTCGCCGAGTAATGAAGCAGCCTCGGCTTGTTCGTCTAATTCCTGACGGCAGCGCTGACATCCCTCGTCGAGGTGTCGCTGCAGGGCGGCGCGGTCCTCGCTCGAGAGCGTATCAACAACGTACTCAGGTACTAGTTCGATGGCTTTATGACAGTCCACCTGATTCTCCTAGAGCGGACAGGGATAATCGAAGTCTTTGCAAGCCGTGACGAATCCTTGTCTTTACGGTGCCAAGGGGCATGTCTAAACGCTCGGAAATTTCGCGATGCGTGAGCCCTTCGAAGTAGGCGAGTCGCAACGTTTCGCGTTGCGGCTCATCGAGTTGCTGGATGGCTTCGCGCACCGCTACGCTTCGTTCCCGCGTTTGCACTACATGCGATGGCTCGAATTCTTCGAACTGGTGCGAGCGGCTTTCAACCGCGACGCTTGCTTCGAGGGTCTTCTTCAGTCTGGTGGCGGCAGCTCGCCAACGATCGATGGCTCGGCTGCGGGTTAACGTGAGTAAGTACGTACGGAAGCTGCCTCGGGACGTATCGAAATTCCCCGGTTTTCGCCATACTTCTAAAAAAACGTCAGAAACAACCGCTTCTGCGTCGCTTTCGCGTCGCATAATCTTCAAACAGAGTGCATACACCATCGGCACGTGACGGTCGTAGAGCTGTGTGAACGCGGTCTTGTCACCGTCGGAAACTGCAGCCATGAGCGCCTCATCGCTTACCACCGTTTGCTCTGTCGAGCCAGGCTGAGTCTTTTCGAGGGATGAAACGTGCTGGGCCATGCCGTCTAAACCAACGCACTCCAGGCGTGTAAGTCAAATCCGTTTAGATTTCTGTGGACACTGCGTCGCTATCAAACAAACCTGGCCGAGGCTGGTCGATGCGAAGTACGTGGTCGGTCATCCAGCAACCTTCGAGAGGGCCTGATTGCTTGCTGAGGTAGAATCGATAGAGACTTACTTGTTCGTCTGCGTCGATACTCGTCACCAAGACCGTTGCTTGCCCATCACGCGTTACAGCTCGTCCAGCCATCCAATGCTGGCTTTCGACCATCGCAAAGTACGGCTCTTGTCGAATCATTGCTTCGAATCTATCGATTGGGCCTGTCACCGCTCGGTTGGCCGGCGAGGCGAATGCAAAGACCTGATGGATCGCAGAACGATCCGTTCGATAGTTCGCGAGCGCTTCCATCTGTGCGGCGACCACTTGCTCGGGCAGCAGCGAGTCGGTCGGCTGCACCAAGTCCGATTTCTGCGGAGGCAATGTTGAAGAGTCAGCCCGCGTGGAGGCATCTTCCGCGTTAGAAGCTGCGGGAACAATGGGACCTAAGAACAAGAATCCGAACGCCAAACCAATGGCGGAACAGACGAGCAACAGAATCGTGTGGTTCTTCGCGAGAGCAAAGCGTCCGGCACTGGTCGCGGGGGTGTTGAAGGAGGACATAACGCCATTTTAGTACGCAATGTAACCCGGTCAATTAAAGTTCGCACTGTCGTTTATGCCTTCACCAGATGATCTGCGAAACGATTGGAAGTTCCAAAAAATATGAAATCCAGTTAGCCCTGAGAGACGTATCTACCTGATTATTGAATGCGTTGACCAGCGTGAATCGGCCACGAGTGTTTACGGAAAACACACGAACCCGCGTTCCGCGTGCATAGTTGCGGCTCGCCGCTACAATTAGAGACATGCACTCATGTCAGCCGCGGTCAGCATACATCCATGTTCCATTCTGTGTGCACCGATGTGGTTACTGCAACTTCACGCTCGTTGCGGACCGCGAGGATTTGGTTGACTCATTTTTGGAAGCTATTGCGCTCGAGCTCGCCACACTTACGCAACCGCGAGAAGTCGAGACCTTGTATTTTGGTGGCGGCACGCCGACTTACCTCACGCCACAACAGCTGACGCGTCTCTGCGAAACAGTACTGCGCTGGCATCCACTTGGCCCTGACTATGAATGGACGGTCGAGGCGAATCCGGCGGATTTGGATTTGCAGCGCCTCGAGGTGCTTGCGCACTACGGGGTAAATCGGCTCAGCCTGGGCGCGCAGTCGTTCCAAGAGACGAAGCTGCGTCTGTTGGAGCGTGATCATCATCGCTCAGATATCGTTCGAGCTGTCGAGATGGCTGTTGACGTTGGCATGCAGGTCTCACTCGACCTGATATTTGGTGCTCCCGGGGAGAGTCTGAGCGCATGGCGCGCTGATCTCCGTGAAGCAATTTCACTTGCTCCTGATCACATTTCCACTTACGGGCTGACATTTGAACAGGGCACGACGTTTTGGAACCGGCTGGAGAAAGGAGAGTTAGCGCGAGTACCCGAGGAGTTGGAACGGGAGATGTACTTGGCTGCCATCGATGGGTTTGCGGCCGCAGGATTTCAGCACTACGAAATCTCCAACTTTGCAAGCCCAGGGAAGTTGAGTCGACATAACCAAGTCTACTGGTCGGGCGACGGCTATTACTCTGCCGGTCCGGGCGCTGCGAGATACGTCGACGGCGTGCGCGAGACGAATCATCGCAGTACGACGACTTACCTGAAACGAGTCCTCGCGGGAGAATCCCCCGTTGCAGAACGAGAACAGCTCGACGCCGAGCAGCGAGCACGTGAGCAGTTGATCTTTGCTCTGCGCCGCATCGACGGCATTTCTCGCAAGGTATTTTTTGAGCGGACGGGTTTCCTGATCAACGAGCTGGCGGGAACGCAGATCGATCGATTCGTGAGTATGCGACTACTTGAGTGGGCGGAATCGACCGTGCGACTGACGCGGGACGGATTGCTCGTCAGCGATAGCCTCTGGCCCGAGTTGCTTTAAAACTTCGCACCCACAGGGTACACGCTGGTGGTCTCGCGCACGGTGGACGATGATCACCAAGGCCACCGACACCACGCGGAAGCTGCCACAATTCAGCAGTCCGCCGGAGGTGACATTCGAAGTGGCGGACCGCCAGTCGAGGCAACAGCGACTGAGCCCGAAAACAAAAAAACCCTACAAGTGCAGGGGCTTCGTGAGTGAGCCCGGGGCGACTCGAACGCCCGAACCACGGATTACAAGGTCACCGGTTGTCAAAAGCAGTGGTTGATATATTTCCCAGCTACTCGTTGGTTGATTTGGCTTTAGGTTTCTTGAAGAATTCGACCCTGCCTTGCCCACTAATGGTGGTTAGTCCATATAAAGTGCTACTTGCCAGCGCAACGATTTGGCAGCACCAGCTGGGGAGATAGGTTTGCCGATTCATGGTTCGGCTGCTGCCCCTGATGGTCATCGGACTGTTGGCCAGCCGGTGGCGTCGCTAATTGCACAGGAGTGTAACGTTGGGATACGTTGAGGCTTAGCGCGCAAAACTACGTCAATCTGAGCGGTACCCTTATTGTGGGCACAGCTCCGCGAAGATATCTGCCACGGAGAGCACTTCGTCGATGCTCTCGACACTTTTGCCCGCCTGGAAGAAATCGCCGTAGCCGGATCCGCGGTGGTTGGCCTTCTTAAGTTTGATCGCGGACATGATGGCGTAGTACGTGCGCATCCAATGCTTGGTCTTGCGACCGCGGAGCATTTTTTTTGCAAGCCAACCAGCCTTCAAGCCCATGCGCTCAACGTAAGGTGTATTGATCACAGCGACCGGCACGCCTGAAATCTTGTCTGTCAGCACAATGTCGGTAGCCTTGGCGGCTAAGATGGCGTCTTTATAGTCGTCATGCACCGATGCTTCTTTGCTGGCGATGAATCGCGTGCCAAGCTGGACACCCAAGTAACCGATGTCGAGCGCCTCGCGCAGGTGCTCGTGACCTCCGACGCCGCCGGCACAAACCGTCGGTTTGCCGAGCGGTGCAATTTCGTCGAACAACTGCTGTGGCGTGAACTCGCCGGCGTGTCCGCCGGCACGATTGTTCACGCAGATGAAGCCATCGACGCCGTTGTCGAGTGCCTTCTGTGCGTGCTTGACGTTGGTGACATCGTGAAAGACGACGCCATCGACTTGCTTCGCCAGATCGACGACCCACCGTGGGTTGCCAAGCGCCGTAACGAAGAAGCGCACCCCCTCGTCGAGCGAAACGTCCATCCACTCTTCCAGCCGCTTGCGGTACGTGGCGTTGCTGCCCTCGACCAACATGTTCACGCCAATAGGCTTTGCAGTCAGCTCACGAATGCGTCGCAGACCCTCGCGGTAATCGTAGCCGAACACGTAGGTCAGACTGATCGGTTGCACGATGCCGATGCCGCCAGCTTCGGACGCGGCGGCTACGAGTTCCGCGTTCGAGCACGGGTACATCGCGCCGCAGATCACTGGCAACTCGATGCCCAGCATCTGGGTGAATGCATTCGCGTACGTGTCGGCGGTTGTACTCATCTGATGCTTTACTGCGGCGGTCTAAATCGGGATCGCTCGTTGTGGAGACTCAGCGTACAGATCTTCGATGTCGTCGGCAAATCGTTCCGCGATCCGCCTGCGGAGGAGCTTGAGTGTGGGTGTGACGAGTTGGTTGTCGGGCGTGAATGGTTCGGTGATCAGTGTGAACCGCTTGATTCGTTGGAAGTCCGCTAGGTCCGTCATCAAGCTGTCGAGTTCCACACGTAGGAGTTCTATGACCTTCGGATTGTCTAACGTTGTTGGTTCCGACAGCCCCAGTCGCTGACAGGCAGCCGCGAGGTCGGGCACAACGAGTGCTGTGGCGTAGCGTCGGCCATCGCCAATTGTACAGACGTTGGTTACCAGTGGCGATCGCTTAAGCGCATTCTCTACTGCTTGCGGGGCGATGTTCTTACCTGTGGTAAGCACCATGATCTCGCGCTTACGATCGATGATCGTCAGATAGCCTGCTGCATCGAGCGTACCGATGTCACCGGTGTGATACCAGCCGTGCTGGTCAATCGCAGCGGCGGTTGCCTCAGGCCGTCGCCAATATCCCTTCATGACGATCGGCCCGCGCACGAGCACCTCCCCGTCGTCGGCGAGCTTGATCTCGACCCCGGGAACAGCCTGCCCGACGGTGCCAAGCTTGAAGCCGCGCGACCAGGTAATCGCTGCGGTGCCCGTTAGTTCCGTCGCACCGTAGCCCTCGTAGACTGGCACACCGATGCCCCAAAAGAATTCGATACTTTGCCGATTGCTGTTTGCGCCGCCGGTGACAATGAACTCCATCCGGCCTCCCAGCTTATCGCGCAGCTTGCTGAGGACGATACGATCGAGCAACTGCTCGACGATTCCCAACTTCGCGGTTTTCACGTCTCCGCCTGCCTGGATTGCTGCTTGTCGTCGAACGCCACATCGACGGAGCGCGAGACGTGCCAGCTTGCGCATCACCGGACGCTTTTCATCAATGGCGTGCAATGCCCGCTCGCGAAACTTGTCGAGTAAATGTGGGACTGTGGGAAATGCCGTCGGAGCAGATTCGACGAGATTGCTAGGGATCTTTTCTCGCTCTGGCTCAGCGATCGCGAGCACGCCACCGCTTAGCAACGTCGCCGGTACCGTTGTGTTTCGTGCCATGACGTGAGCGAGTGGCAGGTGCAGCAATGCTGTCTGCACGCCGACGGGTAGCATTTGTTCAATGGTCCGCTGGGCATTGAATACGACATTCGCCTGCGTCAGCATTGCGCCTTTTGGTTCGCCTGTCGTGCCGCTGGTGTAGAACAGCGCGGACAGGTCGGCGGCTTCGATTTGCGGAGTATGGAAGCGACTCTTAAGTTCCGGATCTCGATCAATAGCGTCACTTCCTTCGTTCAGCAGCGCCTCAAAACCATATCCCTCGCCATCATTGTCGATCGAAAGCGTAAGGAGTCCCGTGTTCCAGTTGCTGTCTGTTGCGAACAGACTGTTCAATCTCAGATTATTCGATAGCAGCGCGGCAGGCTCAGCATCGCGCAGCAAGTCTGCCGTCTGTAAGGCAACCAGCGTGTGATAGACCGTCGTGGTCACAGCGCCAAGCAACTGGCACGCGAGGTCACAGACGATCCACTGCCAACTGTTCTCAAGCCAGATCGCAACTCGATCGCCCTTGGTCACGTCGCGGCCATGAAGTCCTGCCGCGCACTGAACAACTCGATGCTCGAGCTGCGAGTAGCTCATTTCTTGCCATGTGCCCGACTCCTTCCAACGCAGAGCGGGTCGCGCGGTAAACTTTTTGACAGCGTCCAGAAAGCGATGCGCGTACGTCGGCCCAACCGCGATGTGCGGCACGTCGGGGAGTCGCGGGTCTTTCGCCTGTCCCGTCATGGGCCGGCCAATCTGAATGAGCGCTTTGACACCGAGTACTAGCAAGCTTCGGCACGTATTGGGAATCACGAAACCCCTACAAGTGCAGGGGCTTCGTGAGTGAGCCCGGGGCGACTCGAACGCCCGACCCACGGATTAAAAGTCCGTTGCTCTACCGACTGAGCTACGGGCTCAAGGAAGCGAGAGCTGTAGACGCTCTCGTACTGTGAGTGAAGATTTTTGCATCACGGAATGAACTGAACTCTGGACCCATCCTTAACGGAAACGCGACTGCATCAATCAGGAGTGGATGAGGTGCACTCAAGTTCGCCCGGATTTCTAGTAATCTCACAGTAGCTGCAGATTCTACTTGAATTTACGGTATTGTCCAACCCTCACGGTCTAGAGTGCCGGGATCTCCAGATCGATCGCGGGGAGCGGTTCCGGCGGAGGTGTCTCGAGGGCCTCGTCGGCTTCCTCGGAGGTTTCGCCTTCCTCGTCGTCCTCGACAGGTGGCATTTCGATAATCGGATCACACAAGAACGGCGATGGCCAACCGCCACCGAGGGCGCGGTAGATGGCGATGTAGTTCTGTGCCACGTCGCCGAGGGCAAGTGCGGCGGACTCTTCCTGTTGGGTCTTAAAGTTCTGCACGTTGAACACGCGGTTGAAGTCCGCGCTTGCATCGCCTTCGGCGAACAGGCTGTTCACTAAGTCGTTGGTCTTAGCAGCTGCTTCTGCAGCTTCGAGTTGCCACTCCAGGCGTTCTTGCGAGTTGAGAAACTCGATAATCGCATTCTCGGCTTCCAGGTTGGCAAGCAGCACCGTTTGACGGTAGCTGTGCAACAGCTGTTGGAACCGTGCGTCTTGCACATCGATGTCGGCTAGCAATCGACCGTAGTTGAGTATGTTCCAGCGCAGTCCCGGACCGACCGATCCAATCCGCGTACCTTTGCGAACGATGTCGTTCGCCGCCGACCCAACGGTGCCCGAAAGCGAGATGATGGGATACAACTCCGCTTGTGCGATGCCGATACGGGCGGACTGAGCGGCAAGCAAACGCTCGGCGCGGCGCACATCGGGGCGGCGCACCAGTAAACCGGCTGGAATTCCGACCGCGATCTCGGGAGCAACATTAGGAATATCTCCGTCGCCTAACCGCTCCG
>JANQQA010000119.1 GCA_028285205.1 Bythopirellula sp.
TTGAGCGAGCACCAAGATGACCGTCTGCGGCAGTTGTTGGACAGTGTGCGCAGCGCTGACGAAGTCCCGGCTGCCCTGCACGGGGGCGCTGATTGGATCGATCTGAAGGAACCCAACGCGGGGCCCTTGGCAGCGGTCAGTCATCAAACGGCCCGGGAGGCAGTTGCGGCGCTCGATGGCCGGCGTCCTCTGTCGGCTGCATTGGGCGAGTTGTCAGAGTGGCCTGATTCGCCCTCAAGGCAGCTACTTGAGGTTGCAGGCATCGGCCTCGTGAAGCTCGGATTGGCGGGCTGCGGTCGCATCGCAGATTGGCGGCGTCGTTGGTCGAGCATTGAGCAACTTGCCGCTAAGCAGAACAAGCAGCTCGTGTTAGTCCTCTACGCGGACTGGAAAACCTGCGAAGCGCCTTCTCCGGGCGAGTTGATTCGGTTTGCTGGAGAGTCGAGTTGTTCTTACGTGTTGATTGATACGTACGACAAGAAATCGCGATCGACATTTGATTATCTGCTTGGCTCGGAGCTAATCGAGATTCTTCAAGCAGCCCGGCAGATACAGATGACGAGCGTATTAGCGGGTGGCATTTCCCGAGAACAGATTGAGCGGATTCCAGCCCAGCTGGTTGATATCGTTGCGGTGCGAGGAGCTGTTTGTCGGGGCGAACGCACCTCGTCGGTGGATGCAAAGCTAGTCACGGATTTCCGCAAAGCGTTAACGTTCGGTTTCACATGCGCATCCGCGCGCCAAGATTGAGCTTGGCACGCTTCAAACGTCTGATCAGTGGGGATTTGCTTGACATTGCGTGCTCGCATCGGCGATACTTGCGATCGTCTGCAACTTCCGGGGCGAGAAGATACAGGTACTTTGTCTAACAGGTTGTTGGATTCATTTTGCTTGTGGGGAGGATTCGTTGTGCAGAAGTCTGTATTGGATGCCATAAAGCAAGGAGAATGGGGTTACGAGCCAGAGTCGGTGGATGACGACGAGTTCCCATCCACACGGGCGATGCCTGGGACCGACGAAAAGCTTTCCGTTTTGGCCGCACGTGTCGAAGCGGGTCTACCACTGTGGCATGGATGCGATCGCACCGAGTACGACGATTTAGATTGAATGTGGACGGGGGACCACAAGTAACCGGGGAATTTGAAGTCGAGTGGCAGCTGGTGGGTGGTTGTCGATCGCTGCTCCGTACCATTCACCACGCGTCATCCGCCGCAACTTACCGTCATCTCGTTTCAGGAGGAAAGTGTGCCGAAGATCAACTTCGAGGTTCCCCATCAACTCTCGGCTGAAGAGTCACGCAGCAGGCTGGAACGATTCACAGAAAGCTTACCCAAAGATCAAGTTAGCGATTTGGAGCAAACCTGGGAGGGTGATAAGCTCACCTTCTCGTTCAAAACCTTTGCGATTAAGGTCGCGGGCGATTTGACGACCGCCGATCAAAAATTGCTCGTCAACATCGACCTGCCGTTTTCGGCGATGGTGTTCAAGGGCAAGATCGAATCGGAAGTCAAAAAGCAGTTGGAACGGCTGACGCGTTCGTGAGTAGCAGCGACTCGCATCCAATTCGTAGGCACGCGTAAACGACCGCAGTCTGTGACTTCACTGGCGTGTTCGCCGGCAAAAGGCCAGCAAAGTCGATACGCCAACGCATCAATC
>JANQQA010000168.1 GCA_028285205.1 Bythopirellula sp.
TCACGATACTCATGAATCATAGTGACCATCGCCAGCGCGTCCACTTGCCAAAAATAGTTCTGCATATAGTCGCAGTAGAACGGCCGGTTCCGTTCGAGCAGTTCTAAATCTAACGACTCTCTATCCCAACCTTCCTCTCTAATGTCTTCAATCGAGTCCGCCATCGTATGGCTATAGACTAGCGCAGTGCCCCGAGCTCTCGCGGAATTGAAAACCATTCGGGCATACTCTCTAGGCAGGCTTTCCGAGAGCTCTAACGCGTGCAACTCGACGATGAACTCCGGTTCTAGCACTTCTTCTACAAGTGCGACGATGTAGGATGCGACTATGAGCAGCACGCTCATCACTATTGGAGCGACAATAGGAACCTTGCTGCGGGTTTTACGTTCTTCGTCGATCCCAGATCGCTTCTCCTCCTCGCCCAGATTCGGGAACTCCTCACTGCGTTCGAAGTTGTAGCGAGCAGATAGGAGTAGACGCGGTACGAAAACAGGAAGTAGCTGCTCCAAGCCACAGTCACAAGAAGCTCAAGAACAATCGGGCCACCAAAACTTCCAGGTGTCCATTCGAACGCGAAGCTTGGATCTACAAGGATCACAGAGAGAATGCTGAATATCGCGGCACCTGCATAGGCAAGCCAACCGTAGTATCCCCAGCGCTGCTGGAATCCGATTCCTACTAGGATGACGACGCGAAGCCCCGTCTCGATGAGATACAGAGGATCGGTCAAAGGGCCGGAGATAACGGATAGAAGGAGTCCTAAAGAGTTGGCGACCATGAAGCACAAGAGCCAGCCTTCCATCTTGTCGTATTCGGCGATGTACTCCCTATGCTTCAAGTCTTGCAAATGCCCATATGCAGTGAGGCCCTCGTTAGTCCGGTTCGATGATCTCGGTGCTCAGTAGTGTGCCGAACGTGAAATTGATATAGGCGCCCAGGTCATCACCTGAGTCAAACGCGTGGTTTGCACAAAGATCAGCGTTTCTCGCTATGTCCGCGAACGAGTTGTTGATTGCCTCCATATCGATAGCGTGGACCGCTCAGGGGGGACCTGATTGGAAACACTGCGCATTACCGTTCGCGTGATATGCAACCCTCGTCGACCGGCCGCAATGGGTCAGAAGCGGACGCTGCCGTTTTCGGCACGCGCGACGTCCTCCAACTCACTGGTCATGTCTAATGCGGCTGCCGAGGATCTCTCGGACCTGGAGGGATGATAGGTCGATGTCCTCGAGACACCGAACATTCACTGCCCAACCATCGAACGGCTCAATTCCTTCCTCAAGTTCTTGCGGCGTTGGGTCGCTGGGCCGGCGAAACGGAAGTATGCCGCACGTGGGACAGAAGTAGTCCTCCGCAGTCATTGAGCCCCATTGATACAACACGAGCTCTTCCATCGGCGTGTGCATCTGGAGGTTCGATTTTGGAATCCGAACCGTCAGCGCGCCTCGCCTACGGCAAATAGAGCAGTCGCAGGCGCGCACGTGGTCGATCTCAGCGCGGATTTGGAATCGGACTTGACCACAATGGCACGATCCCTGATACACCTTCATTTCAGACAGTCCAGTCGCCGTTCGTCCACTTCCGTCGGCCCCGCAACCAACCGGGCTGTCAGTATCGCGCAACCTGGCGGCCGTTTTCGAGCCGCCGCGTTGATTTCGCGCCGCTCCTTCCAGATTCACCAATCTGGGTGATGCCACCAACAACGAGGAGAAATCCCCATATATCCCCAATACCAGCCATTCAGAGACCACGGGTAGGTTCCGTGGAGTATGGGTCGGCACATAGGGCAAATGCCGCCATTGAAGCCACAGCAAATCTGGGCGATCCGAGTACGACTCCAGCTGCAGGGACGGGCCCGTGTCTTAGCCATGTTCAATCTCGCCCTCGACAGCAAGCTGCGTGCTTGCGATCTTGTCTCGCTGCGAGTTAATGACGTAATCAACGTCGACGGAATAGCTAGCCGAGCGCAGATTGTGCAGCGCAAGACAGGTCGCCCCGTGCAGTTCGAAACAACGCGAACGACGCGAGACACGCTAGGGACGTGGATCGAAGCGAAGGGCCTGGTTGCCTCCCAATCTGTTTCCGAGCCGTCTTAGAGCCTCAGAGCAGGTGTCTACACGTCAATACGCCAGGATGGTCAAATCCTGGGTCAGGATGATCGGGCTTGATCCTGGGCTCTATGGAACGCATTCGCTGCGACGAACCAAGGCCTGTCTCATCTATCGGCGGACAGGGAATCTTCGGGCAGCCCATCTGCTGCTGGGGCACACGAAACTTGAAAGCACCGTTCGGTACCTCGGTATCGAACTGGATGATGCTCTCTAATTGGCTAAACATACGGAAATCTAACCGTAATGTGCGGAGCGGCAAGGATTGGCCGCTCCCGATTACGACGGCCGTCCAACCTGCCCATCATAGTTACGTTAAATAGGCGATCCAATCGGCCCAGACTCGCTACAATCGGCATTGTGGACCGGAAGTTTCGAGTCACCCGCGGCCGCGACGAGGAAAGTTACATCTTGCCTCGAATCGGCAGTTAGGCAGCATGTTAAGTCGAGCTGCTGCAGTCTGCTGCTCGATGATTGTGTTGTCAGCCAACGCGGAGATTGTTGAAGACGTCCGAATTCATCTCGCTGATCATGCGCGAGGTGATTCCAAAGCCAGCAGTGTTCAGCTTGCGGGTCTTCGCCTTGTTATCTCGTCTGAACCGGTTCTGTATTGGTCAGACATACACTGCGTTGCACGAGAAGTTTCGCCTGACTGGCAAGTCCGGTGGCGGCTGCGACTTACGAGTTTTGCTCGCCGAGCCCTGACCGAACAGGCCCGCGAGCAGGGCAAAGGCTACCTGGTCGCCTTTCTAAACGGTCGGCCAACCAACGCTTTTCCGATACGAGCCGCCGCTTCGTCAGTACTCATCGAGTCGCGCTACGGAGACCTGGATTTTCAAGATGGGTTCCGC